>CAKTQE010000012.1 GCA_934593275.1 uncultured Oscillospiraceae bacterium
GCTCCGAAAATCTTCAGCAGCAAAATGCCATGGGCTCTGGAAGAAATCGGCAGGACCTCCGCCACACCGGACAGGAATCCGTACAGCATACTTTGGAGCCAATTCATATGGCCGTTTCCTCCTTTACATACTTATTTCAGTATATAATACCATAAAAGCAACCGGATTTCCACCCCTATTTTTCCCAAGAAAAGCCTGTTCCTCCCTGATAAATTTCTTCTTTCGAACAAAAATTCGTTATTTTTCCGGATTTTGCAAAAAATCCCCCCTGAAAACAGTTCTGGTTTTTACCAAAACCTGTTTCAGGGGGTTGCGTTCACTGTACCTCTACCACCCGGATGGTGTCCAGGCCGTAGCCGGACTGGCTCATCACCACATCGGCAATCACCGCCACATCCTGCTGCTGCAAGCCGCCTTCCGGGGCGGCCACCGCTACGGAGATGCCTTCATTCGTCATATAGGCCACACAGTCGGCGTAACCCTTGGCAATGACCAGGCTTTCGATCTGGGCCTCGCTGAGGGCGGTCTGCACAATGTCTTCCAAATCCGCCGCAGATTCCGCCGCCTTGCTGTCACCGGAAATGCTGGCGGCCTCCTGCAACAGATTGATAGCATCATCCCGGGCCTGCTGCCGGGACAGTCGCACCGCCGCAAAGTAGCTCTCGGCGGTGGTGGTCGGGTCCTCCCCTGCCATAATGGCCGCCATGTCCTCTGAGACTGCCAAATCCTCATCGCTCATCACCTTCTGGGTATCCAGCGTGTCACTGAGGGTCTGGGTCTGCCTGCCCCCGGCATAGAGCCAGTTTACGTAGATACCGGCACAAACCGTCACCAGAATCGCCGCCGCAATCAGATTCTTCTTCCAAATTTTCACAAGATCGCCCTCCCTACTTCATTTTCAGCACCGTAATTCGATTGGTGGAAAGGCCCGTCACCCCTGCCACCGCCTCTACTACCGCCAGCCGCACCGCCGGAACATCCCCACCCTGGCAAACCACCAAGGCACCCCGATAGCTGGGGGCCTGGATCTTCTGGACAAGGCCGGTTTGCTGGCGGCTGCCATCGGTAACAAGCACCGTTTCCCTGCGGACATTGCCCCCATGCTCCTCCCGCGCTTCCGCTTCGTCTGTCTGATACAGGGTGGTTTCCGAGGAGGATTTTGTGAGCAAGACCCGCACCGTTCCCACACCGGACACCTGACCCAGAACCGCCTCCAACCGCTTTTCCAGGTCCTCCACCGGGCTTTGCTCCTGCTGCTGATCTGGATTTTGCGGCTGCTTGTTCTCCTGGGGCCAGCACAGCAGCACCAAACCGCATAGCAGTACCAGCAGCACATAGCGGTTCTTTTTCAGGAACTCCCCCCAGGCCCTTAATCTTCCTGCCAATGTTGACACTCCTTTGGAATTCCCAACTCTGTTTCCAGAATCTCCCCCAGGCACGCCCGCTGGGACTGCGAAACGCTGCCTGTCAGCAGCGCAGCCTGGGGACAGTGGGTTTTATCAAGGGTCAGCTCCACCCCAATGTCCATTCCCAACTCCGCCGCTTTGTCCAAGATATATGCTTCCAGCCGTTGGGATATGACCTGCCGCTTTTGCGCCTGGGCAAAATCCAGTCCATCCGCTACCGCCGCCTGGGCATCCAGATCCTGCTGAGACAGCCAAAAATCCAGATCCGGCAGTTCCAATTCCCCCAAGGGCCGCAGAACCGCCGCCAAAAGAAACACCCCGCACAGAAGCTTCAAAAGCTTTCCGCAGCTGCCGCCGGGGAGAATGCCTGTGATGATTCCTCCCAGCAACGCGGCGGTGATCAGGGACAATACATAGCGGCTGGCCATCACCCCACCCCCTTGAGAAAGCAAACGGAGCTGACCAGCAGCAGCAGACACATGCCGCCGGTCATCCCCAGGAGCATTCGCATCACCTGGGAAAAGTCATCAATAAGCTCCGTATCCTGCTTGCTGCCGTAAATGCCGCACAGGCCCGCCGCCGCCTTTAAAATCAGATACTGGATGCCGATTTTTCCGAATGGCCCCAAAAACACCGACAAAATGGCCAGAATTCCATAGATTCCCAGGGCATTGCGCAGCAGACCCGTCCCCACCAACACCGCCTCGGAGGCATCGGAGAGAATGCCGCCTACAATGGGGATCACCGTGGAAATAGTCGTTTTCGTTGCCTTGACCACTGCTGCATCGGTAGTGCCGCTGACCACGCCGGTGATTCCCAAGTAGGCGGTAAACAGAGACAGCAAGGTTTTGAGACACCACAAAATCAAATCTTTCATGGTATTTTTCAGGTTTTTTAGGCTGTCTCCCCCCAGGGCGGCCCCGGCGGTGGCGGCGGCGAGATAGAGATATTGCACCGGAAGCAGCAGCCGCCCCAGGAGGGAAGAAAGCACCGTATTGAATAGGGCGGAACCGGCGTAAAGGGCCGTAGCGGAGTTGATACCCCCCTGGGCCGCCATGGCCGCCGTGGCCGCCGGCAACAGGAGCTTTTCATATTCGCTCATCTGCGTTACCGTCTCCGCCCCCAGGCGGATCATGGTCTGGGCGTTGCCGAAGAGCAGCCCCGCAATGCTGACGGCCCCTACCACATTCCCGATTTGGGCCGTTCCAAATTCCAGCGTCCGTAGCAAGGACAGCAGCAGACACACGCAGACAAGCCCCAGGCCTGTCCGCAACCCCTGGTCCAGCTCCGGGCGGAGAATGGGCAGCAATTCCTTTAAAATATGCCGCAGGCCCTGAGAAAAATCCTCTGTGTCCCGGGGCATCAGCTTTTGCCCTGCCTCCGGCACCTGGGGGGCCGCAATTTCCCCGAATACCGGCTGCACCAGTAGGACGATCAGCAGAACCGCCAACAACAGCTTTCTCATGGCACCCCCACCATTTCCACCACGCAGGACAGCAGTGCCGAAAACAGCGGCACTGACAGACACAGGATCGCCGCCGTACCCAGAAACCGGATCATCCGGCCCAGGGCCTCGTTTCCCCCATCGGAACAGACCAGGCTTCCGATTTCCGCCGAAAAGCCCAGCCCCACCGCCTTTAGCAGCAGCTCCACATTTTCAGGGTTTAGATTCCCCACCTGCTGCAATTCCCGCAAAAGGGCCTGTACAGGCTTTAGCAACTGCAAGACAGCCCCTGAGACCATGGTGATGACTGCCACTGTCAGCAAAGCCCCATAATCCTTTTGCTGCTTTTTTAGTGCCAGTTCCAGCAGCACTGCCACCAGAACCAGGCCCAAGGCCTTCCAGTATAGCTCCATCAGAAATCAAAAAGGGTCTTGACCAAATCGAACAGTTCCGCAATTTTCTGGGCAACGATCATCAGCACCACCACCAGCCCCGCCAACGTGGTCATAGTCGCCTGTTCCTCCCGGCCGGAGCGGGAGAGTACCTGATTGAGGATGGAAACGATGATGCCAATGGCGGCGATTTTGAAAATCAAGTCAATTTCCATGGTCACAACAGCAGTACCGCCAGGGCCGCCCCGGCGCACAGGCCCAGAGTCCGGTAGCTTCGCAGCCGTTCTTCCCGGTTTCGTTCCAGCTCCCGAAGTTCCCGCTTGCAGCTGTTTTTCGCCCCCTCGATGCCTTTCAGTTGCCCCGGCAAATCGAAGCGGCCCAGGGATTTTCCCAGCTGGTACACCGCCACCCGGATGCGCCGGGGAATCGTCGGGTGCCGGTCCAGCACGGTGCGGAGGCACTGCTCCACCCTGGGGGCATTGCGCTTGTCCAGCTCCCCGGATAAATCCAGAAACAGCCGCCGCAGAACCCCGCCGGAACGCAGACCGCAAAGCTGAAAAAGCTCCGGCAAGGCGGTAAGCCGATACTGTATTTCGCTTTCCATGAAATCCAGATTATCCAGCAGTTGCCGCAGCAGCCGTTCCTGGTTCACGGCATCCTTTGCCAGGGCGAAGCCGAAGCCGCCGCAGCCGCCGATGACCAGGATCGCTCCGATCCATTTGTACTCCATGTTTCCATCCTTTCCCTGTGGTAGGTCTTGTCCCGCTTCAAAACCAAAACCGTGTCAAAGACGCCTTTCTCCGTCAGGCCTTTGTAGCAAGGTCTGGCAGAAAGGTCCTCTAAATTCTCGGCGTGGGCCGTAGCCAGCAGACCCACACCGCAGCCCATGGCCTGACGCAGGGCCAGGGCATCGGCCTTGGCCGTGATCTCGTCTACCGCAATATAGTCCGGTGCCATGGTTCTGAGAACCATTTCCATGCCGATTTCTTTTCCGCAGCCGGACAGCACGTCCAGCCCCCGTCCTCTGGAAAAGCCCTTGGGAAACAGCTCTCCCCGCTCGTCCACCACGCCTACAGAATGCTCTATAGCCAGCACCCGGCAGATTTCCCGCAGGAGGGTGGTCTTTCCCCACCCCGGCGCACCGATGATCAGAATGGAACCCCAGTCCCCGCACTCCTGACTCACCAGACCGCTTTTGTCCCGGGCCACCCGGATGCACAGGGAGGTCACCGCCCGAAACCCTGTTACCTGGCCGTTTTTCACCACCGTCTCACCGCAGATGCCGATTCTGTGGCCCCCCTCTACCGAAAGGTAGCCCTGTCTGGCGGAATCCTGGGACCAGGGGGAATAGCGGCTGGCGGCATTGACGCAATGCTCCAGATCCCCCTCTGTTACATTCCGGCTCAAAAGCCAGCTTCCTTTGGAAAACTCCAGCCTGGGGGGCTGACCCAGACGGAGCCGCAGTTGGGAAAGGCTGTCCCGCCCCAGCCGGTCCACCGGTTCCCGCATCCATGGGGGCAGGACCTCCAAAAAGGCCCGCCAAGAAGAGTCCAACGCCATCGCCTCCTTTGTCCACTCTATGTCACCGTCTTCCGGGGTATCCGTAAAAAAAGCCGCCGTGAAACGACCCACAAGGGTTTCCGTTTCACGGCAGCTTCCGTGTTTTTTATTGGTTGTGGACACTTTTCCCGGCGTTTTTCAGCATTTCCGACTCCTGTACCAGCGATTCATGGAGCTTTGAGGAGGTCCAGAACGCGTTGTACTCCGTCAGCACCGCTTTTAGTGCCACAGGGACCTTCTTTTCCCGGAGTTGGGCCAGGAAGCTATGAAAAGCCCTGCCCTCTACACCGCAAAGCACCAGCATTTCATCGGTAAACACCGTTCCATCCCCCTGAACCTGGGTCTCCGGGAAGCCCGCCAGGGCAGCGATGCTCCTGCCGAATTCCTCCGGCTGAACCACCAGGATTCGAAAACCGTGGCGCAGTCCAATGGCCTTGATTTTCCCGGCTTTTTCCGGCGGAATATTATACATCAAAAGATGATTCATGGGTCGGTTCCTTTCCAAAAACGCCGTCAGCCGCTTTTGCGGGTGTTGCCCCAAATCAATCGGCTTCTGTAATGGCCATTACAATATCCTTGGCCTTGTTTTCATTGAAATACAGAACAGAATGCTGTTCGCCATTGCTGAACAAGTCAATGACCTTGCCGTACATATCCATATCCGCATTGGGACACTGAAGAGATTCCAGCGTCATTTCCGGAAGCAGGGGCAACAGTTCTGTTACATAGGTGGTGATGTCACCGTTGGACATATCCGTCAGAACCATGGGCAGAAGCTGATCTACCAGAGAATTGATTTCCAACAGGCTCATGGTCTTTACCTTTTCCAGCACCGCCGCTACCACCGCTCTTTGCCGGTTGGTCCGGTTAAAGTCGTTGTCGGCATTGGTGGAGTGGCGGGTACGGGCGTACATTTCCGCGGCCCAGCCATCCAGCTTGTTGAGGCCCTCTTTGTATTCCCGGTCCGGGTAATCCTTAAAGTAGTCGTTCAGATATTTGGCCTCGTCGGCGTTGAGTTCGATTTCCACGCCTTTCAGTGCATTGATGCAGGCATCAAAGGCATCCATATCCACTTCCACGTTCTTATCCACAATGGCACCGAAGTTCCGCTCAATGACCTTATCGATGATCTCCATAGCACCCAGGTCGCCGCCCCACTTATAGCCCAGGGCATAGGCCAGGGTCATTTTGGTGCGGCCCTCATGGGGCGTACCGTTGGTATCCAGGACCCGGGGGATCACCACCAGTGTATCCCGCTGGAAAGAGGTCATGTTGATTTTCTTGGTTTCCTTGTTCACCGTGATCAGCAGCATGGTGTCGGCGTTTTTGCTGTCTTCTCCCTCACGGGCATCCTGGCCGATGAGCAGGACGTTGATCACCTTTCCGGTTTTGCCGTAATCAGGTTCCGTGGGCTTCGGCTCTGTGGTTTCCGTTGGTACAGTGGTCGCTTCCGTGGTAGGCTGCGTATCATCCTCCACCAGCATATTGCTCAAATCATCTGCGGAAAGGTTGTTATCGCCCATCTCTGCCCGCTGTATCTTGTTCATTTTAGAAATTACAAACCAGGTACCCAAAGCACCAATGAGAACCACCACCGCCAGGATCACCGCAATGACGATCACCCAGGGCTTTGTTTTCTTCTCAGGCTTTGGGGCCAAAAAATGTCCGCCTTTGCTCATTGTTTTCCTCCGAAATTCATAAATTGCCTTTGTCAGTCAGGGTTTTAGGGGGAGTCCTGGGGAAGCTCTGATTAAATCGGCAAGAGCTGGCAGCGAGAGATTTTGTTTCCAGGCAAGATTCTAAAAGTGGAGGAATACTTTGTGTATTTCCCACTTTTAGAATCGCAGCCTGGGAACAAAAGATCCGCTGTCCAGCCGCAGACGATTTATTCAGAGTTTCCCTAGCTGTCAAAGAGAGCAATTGGGCCGCCGGTAGGAGGCCCAATTGCCGTAGGAATTACTTCTCGACGACTTCCAGAATGCCCATGGGACAAGCCTTGGCGCAGATGCCGCAGGCGATGCACTTGGAGGCGGGATTCTCAGGCTTGAGGACCATGACCTTCATGGGGCAAACCTCAACACACTTGCCGCAGCCAACGCAGTTCTTCTTGTTGATCATGTAAACACCGGTCTTGGGATTCTGGGTGATGGCCTCGTGTTCGCAGGCCTTCATGCACTTGCCACACTGGATGCAGACATTGGGCTTTGCGCCATCTCCCTTGGCGACAATGCGAATGCAGCTGTAATCCTCGTTGAACTCCTTATAGAAAGCAGTAGAACAGGCACGAACGCACTCCAGACATGCCATACAGGCGACGTCTTTCTTGACAGTAAGCTTTTTCATTGCGGTACTCCCCTTTTTATTTTTGTGTTGCGCAGAGCTATTATACAATCAAACAGCAAAAATAGCAACTACAAAAAAATCTTTTTGGCCCCCGGTTTTTTCCTGCGTAAAACAGGTTTTTATGGCAATAATACCCCTGAATTCATATGATTTGGAGGAGACAAATGATGAAAAAGCGAATTCAGTTGATTTTCCCCTTGGCACTGGTTCTGGTGCTTTTATCCGCCTGTCGGGGGAATAACACCCCCGCAACGACTGCGCCTACAACCACGGCCCCCACCACCCAGGCAACCACCGCACCTACCACCCATCCCGCCACCACGCCCACTACGGAAAACGGCAACGGCCCCTTGATCACGGAACCCGGTGACCGTCCAACGGAAAACGGCACCCAACCCACCACCGCCCCCACGGGCGAAACCACCAACGGAGCAAAGACAAACCGATAAAAAACATCCGGGACTGACGGCCACGCCGGTCCCGGAACTTTTGCGCCCGCTGGCCAGGGATTCTAAAAAAGCAGGAGAAGGTAGTTGGAAACAACTGATTTAAGGAAAGCTTAAAGTGCTTGTAATTGACTTTTGTTGCATATTCCTTTATAATGTATATAGATATTCGATAGCATTTTGAACCCATTGAATCAACACAAATCCGGAATCTTCCGATAACGACAATGGAGGGTAACACAAATGAAGAAGTTCTACATATTCCTTACATTCATTGCCATGTTTTTGGGCGTATGCTCCGGCTGTTCCAAAAAAGCACCTCCTCCCAGCATGAAAGACTGTTCCTTGGAACTGCCGGAAGGATATACCGCAGCCTACCCGTCAGAGGATCGCTGCGATTTTGTACGGGACGAGGACGGCGCAACGGTTGGCGGTATTCTGACCACGCAACTGCGCAGGAGAGATTTAAGCAAGAAAGGCATCCAAAAAATTACGGCGTACCTGCAAAGGGAATTCCATAAGACCAACAATGTGGAGTTTATCGCTTTTACCGGCGGAGGCGATGACCCGAAAGTCGGTGTAACACTGACAAGAAACGATGATGTGACGGGAGAACAGCGTCATTTTTATCACCATTTCTTCGAAAAAGAGGGGTATGTCTATCATCTGTGGTTTGACAAAGATGTGTTGAGTGATGAAATGGAGGATCAAATCACAGATCAAGTGATGTCCTCATTTGAGACTGTCCCGAAAACGCAATCCTCTTTCGTGGACTCTCTGAAAGAAGTTATCCCCGAAGCTGTTGTATTGCAGGAACTGACCGGTGATATTGATGGAGAGCTATGATTTTGGCCGGTGTATCGGAAATCACGATACACCGGCCCTTTTGTTTATTATAAAAATGTCAAATACCGCCCCAGGCCCTTTTGCTGCCGCCTAACTTCTGCCAGGGCTGCTTCCACCGGGTCCATGTCCGGTTTTTGCCGCCAGGCCAGGGTGACCATTTCTCCGGCGCAGTAGGCGGCTCCTCTGCCCAGCTTGTCAAAGGCCAGGGAGACATTTTTAAGGTTGGCACTGGGATAATCCAGACCGTCTGCCAGCAGGAACAGCCCCGGATATTTTTCCCGGAGACTTCGCAGACTGTCCGCCGCCCCCGCGGAGGCCAGCAGCCCCACCCGGGCATAGCCGTATTTTCCTTGCAGTCCCTGGGCGTACCGGTTCACCCGGTTGGCTGCGGCCATATGGACCAGGCGGCTGCCGGTCAGCAGGTCCTGCAGCTCCGGCGCGGAGCGGTTGGGGGTTCTGACACAGACAAACACATCTTTTTTCTCTTTTTCGCAATAGGGCAAGAACGGTATCAAAACATCGCTGCCCCCGTAAAAAGGAATCTGTACCCCGTCACAGTGGTAGGGGCTTTCCGGGCCTAAAAGGGTCTGGGCGGTGAACTCTGCCAGGGCCTGACTGTTCAGCTGGGGCGTTTCCAGCAGGACATAATAGCCCAGTTCCCCGGCCTCCCGGGTAAGGCCGGGAAGTTGGGCCAGCCCTTCCCCGCCCAAAAGGGAAAAGAAGCCCACAGAAAACCGCACACCGGGGACGGTGCCTTTAAGCCTTTTCAAAAGGGCGCGGACATAGGCACAATAGCCCTCCACAAAAGGGGCATTCCCATAGTCCTTTGGCAAGGCTCCGGGAAGTACCGTCAAATCCAAAATCAACGCACATTTCCGTTTCCGAATTCTTTCTTGCAGCCCATCCATCGACATAGCCCGTCCTCCTGTTCCGATTTTAAAACCAGTATAGCATAATTCTTTCCGAAAAGAAAGGGCGGCAGAGAAAATGCTTCCAGTTTGCCGCCCGGATTTTCGGGAATACTAGGGAAGCTCTGATGAAATCGACAAGAACTGACGGCGAAAGATTCGCCGCTCAGTCGCAGACGATTTATTCAGAGTTCCCAGAAAAAACAAAGAAAGGAGGATGCAGCATGGATATGAAAGGATGGGCGGTTTCCGCCGGTTTGGGTGCTGCCGCCGGGATGGTGGCGGTGCTGATGATGCCCAGGTCCAACCCCACCAGACGGTTGGCCGCCAAGGCCGCCAACAAAATGGAGGATATGGCCTGGAAAGTATCGGATACCCTGTCTGACAAATTTGAAGAGTTCTAAAAACGGCGGCACCGGAAATGCGGTGCCGCCAAAAAATTTTAAGGATGCTGAATATCCAGCTTGAGCGTTCCGTCCTCCATCCGGGCGGAGACACCGGAAATGGGCTTTTCAAAGCTGTCAATAATGGCCTCGCTCACCGGGTCTTCCAGTTCCTTTTGAATCACCCGGCGAAGATTCCGGGCACCGTAGGTCACGGAAAAAGCACGGTCTACCAGGTGCTGGCGCACATCCTCCGTCCAGGTAAAGGTCAGTTCCCGGGCTTTCAGGCTGTCCCGCAGTTCTTCCAGCATAATATCCGCAATGCGCAGGAAGTCTTCCCGGGTCAGGTGGTTAAAGGTGATGATTTCATCCACCCGATTCAAGAATTCCGGGCGCAGGAAGCTTCGGAGAGCTTTCATGGTCTTTTCCCGAACCTGGTCCTGGTCGCTGCGGCCAAAGCCCATGCCTCCTACGTTCCCCTCGGAACCAGCGTTGGAGGTCATGACGATGACGGCATTCTCAAAATTCACCACTCTGCCCTGGGCATCGGTGATACGTCCGTCATCCAGAACCTGGAGCAAAATGTTCAGTACATCCGGGTGGGCCTTTTCGATTTCGTCAAACAAAACCACGCTGTAGGGCTTCCGGCGGATGGTCTCTGTCAGCTGTCCCGCCTCGTCATAGCCCACATAGCCGGGAGGAGAACCGATAAGCTTGGAAACCGTGTGCTTTTCCATGTACTCGGACATATCCAGCCGCACCAGGGCATCCACGCTGTCAAACATGTCATTGGCCAGACACTTTACAAGCTCCGTTTTGCCTACACCGGTGGGGCCTACAAAGATGAAAGACACCGGGCGGCGTTTGGGGGAAATGCCCACCCGATTCCGGCGGATGGCCTTGGCCACGGCTTCCACCGCATGGTCCTGGCCCACGATATGGGCTTTCAGCCGGTCTTCCATAGACCGGAGCTGCTGGTATTCCTGGGCCTTGATTTTGGAGGCGGGGATTTTGGTCCACAGCTCGATAATTCTGGCCAGATTGTCCATGGTCACGGCAGGGGCGGGAACCTGTTCCAGCTCCTCTATTTCCGCTGCCAACTGGCAAAGGCGGCTGCGGATGGTGGCAAGACGCTCAAAATCCGTATTCTCCCCATCCTCATTGAGGACTTTCAGTTCCAGCTCATAGTCATCCCGCTCTTTTTTTAGCTCTGCCAGACGGGAAATCTCCTTGCTGCGCAGGTTTACATCGGAACAGGCCTCGTCCAGCAGGTCGATGGCCTTATCCGGCAGGAACCGGTCTGTAATATACCGCTCAGACAGCACCACGCACTGCCGGGCAATTTCCGGAGAAATGGTGACCCCGTGGAACTGGGCATAGGTTTTGGAAATGCCCTGCAGGATCTGGGCGGCCTCTTCAATGGTCGGCTCCGCCACGGTCACAGGCTGGAAACGGCGTTCCAAAGCCGCGTCCTTTTCGATATACTTCCGGTACTCATTGAACGTGGTGGCACCAATCACCTGGATCTCGCCCCGGGACAGCGGGGGTTTCAAAATATTGGCGGCATTCATGCTGCCCTCGGCATCACCGGCTCCCACCAGGTTGTGGACCTCGTCAATGACCAGAATGATATTGCCGCAGGCCTTGATCTCGGTGATCAGGCTTTTCATACGGCTTTCAAACTGGCCACGAAACTGGGTTCCGGCGACCAGGGCCGTCAAATCCAGCAGAAACACCTCTTTGTCCCGGAGCTTGTAGGGTACATCCCCCGCCACGATCCGCTGGGCCAGGCCCTCGGCGATGGCGGTTTTGCCGACACCGGGTTCACCCACCAGGCAGGGGTTGTTCTTCTGACGGCGGTTCAGAATCTGGATGACCCGTTCCGTTTCCACATCCCGGCCAATGACCTGATCCAGCGTTCCCGCCCTGGCCCGGGCCGTCAAATCCATGCAGTAGCTGTCCAGAAACTTATGCTTGGACTTTTTCTCTTTTTTATGCTCTTTTTCCGCATGTTCTGTTTTTTCCGGCTGCTTCTGCATTTTGGGCAGATTTCCAAAAAGCTGGTTCATAAAGGGGAACGTAGCGGTCTGGCTGTCCACCTCGTCCTCCTCTCCCTCCGGACCCTCCAACTGGCCAAACATGCTGCTCATTTCATCAGAGATCATATCTAAGTCTTCATCGGAAATGCCCATCTGCTTCACCGCCTGGTCGATTTGGGGAATGCCCAGACTCCGGGCGCACTTGATGCAGTAGCCCTCATTCATGGTCACGCCGTTTTCTACCTTGCTGATAAAAATCACGGCGACATTTTTCTTACACTTGGAACACATTTTTGGCTGCATAGCCGCTTTCACTCCTTTTGCAGCGGCAGGACTTCCCTGCCGCCGGACCGTTCCGAGTTTCCGGAAAGGCCCTTACGCATTCATTTTCTTGAAGTATAGCACAGAACTGAGAAAAAAGGAAAAACAATTTATTAAGAAAAACGCCCCGGTGGCCCGGGACGTTTTGAGGAAGCTCTGATTAAATCGGCAAGAGCTGACGGCGAAAGATTTTGCTTCCAGGCAAGATTCTAAAAGTGGAGGAATACTTTGTGTATTTCCCACTTTTAGAAGCGCAGCCTGGGAGCAAAAGATTCGCCGCTCAGCCGCAGACGATTTATTCAGAGTTTCCTTAGAATCATTCAGACTGGAAAGTATCGGCGCAGCCGCACTCAAATTTTTCGATGCCGTCATCATACCACAGATGGGTCATGTACAGCCCCCCAGGGGGTACGGTGGGTCCCGCCGCCGTGCGGTTGCCGGAATCCAGAATGGCCCCAATTTGCTCCGGTTGAATTTTTCCCTCCGCGGCGTAAACCACCGTCCCGGCCATGGCCCGGGCCATGTTGTAGAGGAAGCCATTGGCGCAGACTTTCAATATCACAAGGTTTCCCCGGCGTTCCACGTTGTAATAATACACGGTGCGAACCGTGGATTTTACATCCGTACCCACACTGCGGACGGCGGCAAAATCGTGGGTTCCCACAAACTGGTCCGCCGCAGCCTGCATGATCTTTTCATCCAGGTGCCGGGGGTAAAACCAGGCTCTGTCCACGTAAAAGGGGTCTTTCAGCCGGGAATTGTAAATCTGATAGGTGTATTCTTTCCGGACACAGGAGCCGATGGCATTGAAGTTTTCGTGAACCTCAAAGGCTTTTGTCACCACGATGTCACAGGGCAGATGGGTATTCAGGGCATAGGGCAGCCGTTCCACGGGAATGGTGGACTCCGTTCGGAAATTGGCCACATAGCACCGGGCGTGAACACCGGCATCGGTTCTGCCGCAGCCTGTCACGTGAACCGGATGGCCCACCAGCTGGGCCGCTGCCTTTTCCAGGGTCTCTGCCACAGTGGGCAGATTCTTCTGGACCTGCCAACCGTGATAGCGAGTGCCAAGATAGGTCAAAAACAGGGCAATATTCCGCATGACCGCCTCACAATCCAAAGCCCGCCAGTACGGCAACTACAGCAACCAGGGCCGCCAGACAGCCGAAAGCGCAGAAATCATTTCGCTGATAGCGCAGCAGCTTCATTTTGGTGCGGCCCTCGCCGCCCCGGTAGCAGCGGCACTCCATGGCCGTGGCCAGCTCGTCTGCCCGACGGAAAGCACCGATGAACAGAGGCACCAGCACGGGAATCAGGGCCTTGGCCCGGTCAATAATGCTGCCGGACTCAAAATCCGCCCCCCGGGCCTTTTGGGCGTTCATAATTTTATCGGTTTCCTCGATCAGGGTGGGGATGAACCGCAGGGCGATACACATCATCATGGACAGCTCATGGACCGGCAAACGGAACTTTTTAAGCGGCCCCAGCAGACTTTCCAGTCCGTCAGTCAGGGAGATGGGAGAGGTGGTGTAGGTCATCAGAAAGGTGCCGGAAATCAGCATCAGGATTCTGCCCATCATAAAGAACGCCCGCTTGGCTCCCTCCGTGGTCACCGTCAGAAAGCCGATACGCAGCAAGGTTTTACCGCCGTCAGCGTAAAAGAGGTTCAGGATGCCGGTGAAAATCAGGATCACCACCACCGGCTTCATACCTCTGACAATGGCCTTGGGGGGAATGGTGGAAACGGCAATGCTCACCAGCAAAAACGCCAGCACCACCCCGTAGGAAATCCAGCTTTTGGCCACAAACAGGGCCACAATGTAAAGAATCACGCCAATGAGCTTGGTTCTGGGGTCCAGCCGATGGATCACCGAGGTACCGGGGAAGAACTGCCCCAGAGTAATGTCTTTAAGCATGGGCCTGTTCCTCCTTTAGCCGAAGCAGGGCATCCACAGCCTGCTCCAGGGTATAGACATTCTGGACGTTTACCCCCATGTGCCGCAGCCGCAGAAAAATCTGGGTGACCTGGGGGATGCTAAGGCCCATGGCCAAAAGTTCCTCTACATGGGTAAAGACCTGGGCCGGAGTTCCGTCCATGGCAAGCTTTGAGCCGTTCATAACGAGAAGCCGGTTTGTAAGCCTTGCCACATCCTCCATGGAGTGGCTGACCATCAGCACCGCCGCATTTTTAGCCTGCCGGTAGGCCTGAATGTTTCCTAGAATCTCCGCCCGGCCAATGGGGTCCAGCCCTGCGGTGGGCTCGTCCAGAATCAAAATCTCCGGCTCCATGGCAATGACACCGGCAATGGCCACTCTGCGTTTCTGGCCACCGGACAGGTCAAAGGGAGACACGGAAAGCTGCTGCTCGGTAAGGCCCACAAAGCCCGCGGCCTCCCGGACCCGGCGGTCAATTTCCTCTTTGGTAAGGCCCATATTGGTAGGGCCAAAGGCAATGTCCTTATAAACCGTTTCCTCAAAAAGCTGGTATTCCGGGTACTGAAACACCAGCCCCACCCGAAAGCGGGCCTGCCGGGTGATCTTTTTGTCGGACCAAATATCCTGGCCTCCCAGAAGAACCTGGCCGGAGGTGGGTTTCAGCAGACCGTTCAGTTGCTGCATCAGGGTGGATTTTCCGGAACCGGTATGGCCGATCACGCCTACAAATTCTCCCGGTTCCAGGGAAAAATTCACGTTATCCAGGGCCTTATGCTCAAAAGGGGTGCCAATACTGTAAATATAGGTCAGGTCTTTTACCTGCAAGATTGGTTCCATTCTGTTTCCTCCGCTCATCAGGCCTTCAGCCACTTGAGAAGTGCCTGTGCGCATTCTTCCGGTGTCAGCGTATTCAGTGGGAGTGCCGCCCCTTTCTGTCTCAAGGCATAGCACAGCTCCACGGTGTCCGGAGCTGCCAGACCAATACCGTGCAGCATGTCCACCTGGGCAAATACCTCTGCCGGAGTGCCGTCTGAGGCCACCTTGCCCTTGTCCAGCACGATCACCCGCTGGGCCATGGCGGCCTCATCCATATGGTGGGTAATGAGGACCACGGTAATGCCCTTTTCCCGGTTCAGCTTTTCAATGGTGTCCATGACATCCTTCCGGCCCCGGGGGTCCAGCATGGCGGTAGGCTCGTCTAAGACGATGCACTTGGGTTCCAGGGCGATGACCCCCGCAATGGCCACCCGCTGCTTCTGGCCACCAGAGAGCAGATGAGGGGCGTGTTCCCGATACTCATACATGCCCACCTGCTTGAGGGCCTTGTCCACCCTGCGGCGGATTTCCGGACTGGCAACACCCAGGTTTTCCGGGCCGAAAGCCACATCCTCCTCCACCACATTGGCAACGATCTGGTTGTCAGGGTTCTGAAAGACCATGCCTACACAGCGGCGGACCGCAATGATCCGCTCCAGGTCGGAGGTATCGATGCCGTCAACATATACCTTTCCGCCGGAGGGAAGCAGGATGGAATTAAAATGCTTGGCAAGGGTGGATTTTCCGCAGCCGTTGGTGCCAAGGATCGCCACAAAGCTGCCGTCCTGAATGGTAAGATTTAAGTCTTCAAAGACCCGGGTCCCTTTCTGGCCGTCCAGATCCGGGTAGGAATAGGCCAGATGTTCCACAGAAATAATATCTTCCAAAATTGTTCGTTCCTCTCTCAGGGTGTCCATCTTCCGGTGGCACCGCAGGGCAAAATCAGGCCGGATTCTTTCACCGGCAGTCCCAACTCCCCGGCGGCGGTCTTTCCGCCGTGGTCCTTTCCGAATACCACATCCGCGGCATAGGACACCGCGGAGGGCGCAAGACCGGTGGTATAGGAATTGATGATGACAAACAGGGGGTCATCGGTCAGGAGCTTGGCGGTCTGCTGCAGGAAAGGGAAAAAGCTGGTTTCCATCTTCCAGATCTCTCCGCTGGGGCCACGTCCATAGCTGGGCGGGTCCATAATGATGCCGTCATAACGCCGTCCCCGGCGCAGCTCCCGCTGGATGAATTTGCCGCAGTCATCCACGATCCAGTGGATGGGCCGGTCCGCAAGGCCCGAGGCCTGAGCGTTTTCCTTGGCCCAGGCCACCATGCCCTTGGAGGCATCCACATGAAATACCTCCGCGCCCCCGGCTGCCGCCGCCAGGGTGGCACCGCCGGAATAGGCAAAGAGGTTCAGAACCCGCACCGGACGACCGGCAGAGGCCACTTTCTCCCGAATAAAATCCCAGTTGGCAGCCTGTTCCGGGAAAACGCCGGTGTGCTTGAAGTTCATGGGCTTGACATTAAAGGTCAGATAATCCCGATATTTGATCTGCCAACGCTCCGGCAGATGATGGTCCGACCAGTGGCCGCCGCCGGTGCTGGAACGGATATACCGGGCGTCCTGCTGCTTCCACTGGGGGGCCGTATGGGGGGTGGACCAGATCACCTGGGGGTCCGGGCGTACCAGAATATACTTGCCCCAACGCTCCAGGCGTTCGCCGTCAGAGGCGTCCAGCACCTCATAGTCCTTCCATTGATCCGAAATCCAAAGCATACTGTCTCCTTTTCTATTTACCAGGGGTCTTCTTCGTTGTTTCCGTTATTTCCGTTGTTGCCGAAATCGCCGCCCATGTTGCCGCCTCCAAAATTGGAGCCGCCCCAGTTGTCCTCACCGTCCTGGTCGCCGCCAGTATGATCCATATTTTCAAAGGCCTGCTGGTTGTGAATGGGACAGACAATATAGGGGGTATCCGCATCGTTACCCGCATCGTTGTGGAAGCCGTTCCAGGGAAGGGGATTTCCGTCATCGCCAATATAATAGACGTAGCCGTCCTGATAATACTCGGCTTTCAGGCCCTTTCCTATGGCCGCCCGGATCTCTTCTACCTCAGAGGGGGTCAGCTTCACCAGGGACCGGGTTTCTACCTGGGCATCCGGGAACATGCTGCAGAACGGCGTGGCCACACCGCCGCCGGTAACGCAGTATTGAACCTCCACGTGCTTGTCGCAGGTTTCCGTGGGGATGTCCTCAGGGTAGGCATTGGCAGTGGACACCCGGACAATGCCCCGGGCATCGGCAGAACAGGCGGCAGTGGCCAGCTTGCCGGAATCCAGACAGACGGACACACTCTGGAACTGATTTCCGCTGTAAAGAGCCTTGGAGGGCAGGCCGTCGTGAATGGGCTGCATGACCATTTTCCACAGTCGGGCCGCAGGGTTTCCGTAGTTGCCGGTAAGGTTGATTTGCTCCGGCTGGTTGTAGCCGCACCAGACCGCGGCGGTATAGTAGCCGGTAAAGCCGCAGAACCAACGGTCACGGTTGCTGGAAGTGGTGCCGGTTTTGCCTGCAATGTTCTGGCCCGGGAAAATGGCAGCACCGCCGGTGCCGTAGTTGGCGGCATTGAACAGGCAGTAATTCATATACTCCACGGTCTTCTCGCTGAGGATTTGCCGGCTGTCCTGGGTGTTGTCCAGCACCAGCTCTCCATCGCTGTTGTAGACCTTGGTATAGGTTCTGGGTTCCCGGTATACGCCATTGTTGGCAAAGGTGGCGTAAGCCGCGGACATCTCCCGAACGGTGGAGCCAACGGTCAGCGCACCCAGGGCCAGAGGGGCGACACCCACATCGGAAAGGCTCTGGCCGTTGGCAAGGGCATAGCTGTCTGTGAGAGAATTCTGCCCAAAGTTGTATTTGGCGAAGCTGTAGCCATAATTGGCACCGATGGCGTTCAGGGTATTGCCGGAAATGGCGTTGACGGAAGATACCACGCCGCTGAAAATGGTACGGGCGTAATTGTATTCCCGATTGTCGTTTCTGGGGAACGGGACACCATCGTTGTACATAATGGGCATATCCTTGATGACCGTCGCCGGGCTAAAGCCGCCCTTTTCAAAGGCTGGGGCATAGACGGAGACGGGCTTCTGAGCGGAGCCGGTCTGCAGCTTTGCCTGGGTGGCCTTGTTGTAGGCGAAGAAGTCCGTCTTCTCCCCCACGCCGCCGGACAGGGCTACCACGTCACCGGTGGAATTGTCAATGACCACAATGCCGGATTGCAGCTGCTGGGTGCTGCGGGTGGTGGGAATTTTTTCCAAATCCGTGTAGATGGCATCCACCTGGTTCTGAACATCCATATCCAGGGTGGTATAAATATGGTAGCCGCCTTTCTGAATACGTTCCAGATAATAGTTCCGGGTCTTCTCTCCGGCTGTTTCCCAATCCACGCCGTCCTGGGCAGCCAGGTCCGCCGCCACGTCCAGAATGGCGGAGTCCACAAACCAGGAATAAACCGTCTGAGAGGCATCCTGGTTCACCGTGGTCAGAGTGCCGCACTCCGGGCAGAAATAATGGTCGCCCTCGTGGTTAAAGGTGCCGACGGTCCCGGAATAACCGCAGTTGGGGCAGACGGCCCAGCGGTCCTCCGGGGCAATGCCCTCCTTAAAGACCATTTCCTGGTTCACGGCCTCCTCATACTGCTCCTGGGTCAGATAGCCCTGGGACAGCATTTCGGAAAGGACGTTCAGCTGGCGATACCGGTTCCGGCCTGCACCGTCCCGCTCCTCCCCCTTGTACTTGAAGACGTTGGTAGAATAGGGGTTAAAGAGCGAGGGGTTATTGGTAATGCTGATAAGGCTGGCGCACTCCGCCGGGGTCAGGTCCTGAAGCTCCTTGCCAAAATAGGCGGCAGCGGCACTTTTAACACCGTAGCAGCCCTTGCCCAGGTAGATGCGGTTCAGATACTCATACATAATGAGGTCTTTGTCGTACTGCTTTTCAAACATCTGGGCGCGAAAAATCTCCATGACCTTCCGCTGGACCGTGATGCTGTTTTCCTGGCTGACGTTTTTGATCAGCTGCTGGGTAATGGTGGAGCCGCCGAACTGGGAGTCTCCGCCGAAGAACATATTCATGCAGGCTTTCACCGTGGTGATCCAGTCCACACCCTGATGCTCGTAGAAACGCTTGTCCTCAATGGCCACGGTGGCGTTGATCAGATCCTGGGGAATCTCCTCCAAAGAGGCGATCTGCCGGTCCGTGGTGGTGTAGATCTGCTGGAGCTGCTGAATATTTCCGTCACTGTCTACATAATAAAGAAAGGAGGTCTTCTCCAAATCGTAGTCGTCAATGGACCAGTCGGAGGCTTCCGTGAGAATATCGTTCTGGAGATAGTCACCAAGGGTGCCCACAAAAACAACGCCGCAGATCAGGAGGATCAGAACCACCGTCAGCGCGCCGCCAATGGCGATTTTCAGCACGGACAGCAAGGTCGAGCCAACGGTATAAACCGTCTTCAGCGTCCAGTGGGGATTCCACTCCTGCCGAAGCTTCTTATTTCTCCTTCTCTTTTTTTCTTCATTTTCCATGGGTCATAACCTCCAACATTGGACATTGCAGCCGCCCGGGGCGGCCTTCTCTTGGGGAAAGACACGACTATCCGTCATATCATCCGCAGATTATATCATATTTTCCGGGAAAGCGAAAGACCTAATTTCTAAATAATCCATTAATTGACGAAAAGCTTTTGGGCCAACGGATTTTTCCCGATTCTCCGCAAAAATGTTTCATTTCATCATTGTCTAAGTATTCCCAGGAAACGTCCAAAATCCATTGATATTTTATTCTGAAAGCTTTCAATTTTCCCGTTTTCAAAAATTTGATAAAAAAGCAGCGCAATTTTCCTCTTGATTTTATGGCCCAGGAGTTGTAGAATACAGACAAAGAAACCCCCAAATCAAAGGAGCAATCTATGGAAGATCAATACGGTTCCGACTTTATTACCATCGTGGATGAGGACGGCACGGAGTATGAGCTGGAAGTTCTGTCTACCCTGGAATACAACGGAGAGACCTATATGGCCGTGATCCCCGCGACGTTAGACGGGGAGCCGGAGCAGCTGGAAGTAAGCATTCTCAAATCCACCGAGGAAGACGGAGAGCCGATGCTGACGGCCATTGAGGACGAAGAAGAGCTGAAAGCCGTCTACGACCTCATTATGGATGAACTTTACGAGGAAGAGGATTCCGAGGAAGAATAAGTTTATTTCCTGCTTGGTACGTGTCGTGTCCTTTTGGACCCACATTTTTTTATCGGGAAGTTAGACTTCCCGGCGGGATTGCAGACCTCCCGCCCACGCTGCGACGTTGGGTGGACGCTGGGAGCAGAGAACGCCGGGAGCGGCAACCCACCTGCCATTACGTGCAGGTCATAATCGGACACGGTACGGCCAAAGCGGGTCCCCGGGGAGCTTGTCTCCCCGGGTTTTTTCTAGGGCAGCACCACACAATTGAGTTTGCGGTGCTGCCCTTAAAATGTAAATTTTTGTAGTTTTCGGCAAAAGAAGGTTTTTCCTCTTGAAACCGGAGAAAATATCCGTTATAATAGCCCAGTCTATCTGCAAATGTCTATTGCGGAACAAGCAGACCATGAAAACGAGAGGAAATGATACCATGAGTGCATCCAGCAAGAAGAAGCTTCGTGCTGAAGAAAACAACGCCAAGCTGACAGAAAAGCAGCTGGCGCAGCAAAAGGAAGACAACAAGGTCAAAATCTACACCACGGCTTTCGCCGCTGTGCTGGTGATTTTGATCGCCATTGCGGCCTTCACCGGCGTGAGCCGCTCCATCTCCAACAGCGGCTCCCGGGAAAAGAAGACCGTGGCTCTGACTCTGGGAGACACCACCCTGAGCAACGCCGAGCTGAGCTACTACTATATGGATACCGTCAACAACTTCTACTCCCAGAACGGTGCCTACGCCATGCTCTACGGTCTGGACACCACCAAGGCCCTGGATCAGCAGGTCTATGATGCTGATGCCGGTACCACCTGGGCCGATTACTTCCTGACCGCCGCCGAGCAGAGTGCCCGGGCCATCTATGCCCTGGCCACCGAAGCCCAGGCTCAGGGCTACACCCTCAGCGAGAGTGAGCAGTCCCAGCTGGACTCCATGGAATCCATGTTGCAGCTCTATGCCCAGGTCTATGGCTTTAAGGACGTTGACAGCTACCTGAAAGCCATGTACGGCAACGGCTCCACCCTGGAGACCTACAAGGAATACTACCGGCTGAATCTGCTGGCCAGCGGCTACCAGACCCAGTACCGGGACGGCCTCACCTACACCGCTGACCAGGTAAAGGCCAAGGATGCTGAAAATCCCGCTTCCTACAACTCCTACACCTACAATCAGTATTATATCAGTGCCAGCCGCTATCTGGACGATGAGGCCACCGCTGAGGAGAAAGCCGCTGCCGCCGAGGCTGATGCCAAGGCTGTTACCGGTGAGGACATCACCTCTGTAGCAAAGATGGATGCCGCCATTGCCGCTCTGGATGTCAATGCTGACACCAGTGCTTCCAGTTCCTCCATGACCGACCAGCGGTACACCTCCGTAAACTCTCTCATTGCCCAGTGGATCAGCGACAGCAGCCGCAAGGAGGGCGACAAGACCTATATTGCCAGCACCTCCACCACCACCGATGAAAACGGCAACGAGGTGACCACCGTTTCCGGCTACTACGTTGTATACTTCATCAGCTCCAATGACAACAGCTTCCCCCTGGTGAATGTCCGCCATATCCTCTCCGGCTTTGAGGGCGGCACCACTGAGAATGGCACCACCACCTACTCTGATGAGGAGAAAGCCGCCGCCAAGGACAAGGCCGAGGCATGGCTGGACGAGTGGGAATCCGGCGCGGCCACCGAGGAAAGCTTTGCCGAGCTTGCCAAGGCCAACTCCACCGACACCGGCTCCAAGGAAAACGGCGGACTCTACGAGGACGTTTACCCCGGCCAGATGGTCAGTGCTTTCAACAATTGGTGCTTTGATGCCAATCGGAAGCCCGGTGACACCGGCATTGTGGAGACCACCTACGGCTACCACGTGATGTACTTTGTAGGTGCCGCCCAGGACACCTACCGGGATTACCTGGTAAAGAGTGACCTGGCAAGCGAGGACTACAACAACTGGTACAACACCCTGGTAGACAACCTGTCTATGACCGTTGGCGATACCTCCTATATGCGCACCAACATCGTGCTGAACACCGGCAATAACTAATCATTGTATAAAAGCACCTCCTTTGGAAAAACTTTCCTCAGGAGGTGCTTTTTTATGCTCTATCCCCTGCTCATGGGTGCTGCCGCCGGAACGGTGACGGGGCTTTTAGGCTCCGGGGGCGGGCTGGTACTGGTGCCGCTGCTGCGCCGCTTCCCGGGGATCCAAGCGGAGCAGCTGTTTCCCAGCTCCGTGGCGGTAATGCTTCCGATTTGTATGCTGTGCGCCCTGCTGGAAGTGACCGCCGGTCCCCTTTCCTGGGGGAAATTCTGCCCCTATCTGATTGGAAGTGCCGCCGGAGGGTGCCTTGCCAACCGTTTGGGGAAAAAAATACCGGTGCAATGGCTGCACCGGGTTTTGGGACTGCTCATCCTATGGGGAGGGATCCGGAATCTATGCTGGAAAGGGTAGTCCCGGCGTTTCTGGTCAGTTCCCTACTGGGGCTTCTGTCCGGTTTGGGCATCGGCGGCGGAAGCCTTTTGATGCTGTGGCTGACAACGGTACTGGATTGGCCCACCCAGGAGGCCCGGCGGCTCAACCTACTGTTTTTCCTGCCGGGGGCAGCACTGGCGACCTACTTGCGCAGAAACAGCATTCCTCTTAAAAAGCTATGGCCCGCAATGCTTTCCGGCTGCATAGCTGCCGCCGGTGGAGCCATGCTGCAAAGCCGGATTTCCCAAGGCCTCCTCCGGAAAGCCTTTGGGCTGCTGTTGCTGTACGCCGGTTTTCGGGAGCTGTTTTACAAAAAGAAATAAGGAAACTCTGAATAAATCGTCCCCTTGCATCAGCCCCGCTTTTTATAGGCCAGATACCCTTCCAGAATCAGGGAAGCGGCGACGGCATCCACCGTGTTTTTCCGTTTGGTGCCGTGGTAATTGTGGGCCGAGAGGATGTTGTGGGCCTCTACGGTGGTCCGCCGCTCGTCCCACATGGCAACGGGCAGCCCGGTTGCCTGCCCGAGTTCCTGGGCAAAGGCCCGGCACAGCTCCACCCGGGGGCCTTCGGTGCCGTCCATATTCTTGGGAAGCCCCACAACGATCTCCCCTACCTCGTTTTCCTTGGCCAGTCGAACCAGGTCCAGCATGGCCTTTTCGTGGTTCCGGCTGGGGACCACCGTGGTGGAGCCGACAATGGTGCAGAGCAAATCGGAGAACGCCACCCCCGTCCGGGCATCTCCGTAATCGATTCCCATAATGCGCATAGGATCATTCCTTTCCGGTGAAAACTTTTCTTAAAAACATTCTACCCAATAGCGGCGGAAAAAGCAAGGTGTCCACAGGAACAATTCCGGAGAAATTGCCGAAAAAATTACAAAAAAGTTGTTGACATCCTAAAGGGGCTATGCTAGAATGATTTCACCTGTGAAAAAGGGTTCTTTTTTTGTGCGCCTTTTTCAGCCCCGGAGCGATTTCCATTGTAGTTTATCGCTTTCTAAATCTTTTTTCTAGCCGGGTGTGATACAGGGAGGCAAATTTTAAGGAGGTGCCGTTATGCGCGTGAAAGTCACTTTGAGATGCTCTGAGTGCAAGCAGAGAAACTACAACACCATGAAGAACAAGAAGAACGACCCCGACCGTCTCGAGATGAAGAAGTACTGCAGATTCTGCAGAAAGCACACCACTCACACTGAGACCAAGTAAGGAGGACGCCCCATCATGGCAGAAGTCAAAAAGGAAAACTGGTTCAAAAGAACCTGGGGCAGGGTCTGCAAGTACTTCCGTGAGCTGAAAAGCGAACTGAAGAAGGTCGTCTGGCCCACCCCCCAGCAGGTGCTGAAAAATGCAGCCATCGTGGTAGCCTGCGTCATCTGCGTCGGCGTTTTCATCTGGCTGTTTGACTTTGTAGCTCAGGTTGGTATCGACGCCCTGATTGGTGTCTTCCACTAAGGGTAGAAGTCATGGCAGAAACTGCGAAATGGTATGTGGTGCATACCTATTCTGGGTATGAAAACACCGTAAAAGCGACGATTGAAAAGACCGTCGAGTCCCGTAAACTGCAAGACCAGATTTTGGCCGTGTCTATTCCTCTGGAAACCGTGACGGAAATCACGGAGACCGGTGCCAGCAAGACCTATGACCGGAAAGTTTACCCCGGCTATGTCCTGGTAAAAATGGTTTACAGTGACGATACCTGGCATGTCATTCGGAATATCCGCGGCGTTACCGGCTTTGTCGGATCTTCCAGCAACGATCCCACTCCCCTGACGGACGAAGAAGTCTATGCCATGGGCGTGGAAAAGAAGGAGATCATCGTCAACTTCGCCGTAGGCGATACCGTCCGGATCGTAGACGGTCCTCTAAGCTCCTTCACCGGCACGGTGGACAGCATCGATGTCGATAACAACTCGGTGAACGTGGTGGTTTCCATGTTTGGCCGGGAGACCACTGTCGAGTTTGAACTCGACCAGGTTGAGGTCGTTTCCCAATAACGCATCGGGCCGGATTTCCGGTCGGAACGTGGGAGGGGCTTAGGCCCCGAAAGGAATGCGTTTTGCGCATCATTACCACATCTTATTCAGGAGGTGCTATTTATGGCACAGAAAGTAACTGGCATTATCAAACTTCAGATCAACGCCGCTAAGGCAACCGCTTCTCCCCCTGTTGGTCCTGCTCTGGGTCAGCACGGTGTGAATATCGCAGCATTTATCAAGGAATTCAACGCACGGACCAAGGACATGGAAGGCTACAAGATTCCTGTCGTTATCACCGTCTATGCCGACCGCAGCTTCACCTTCATCACCAAGACTCCTCCTACCCCCATGCTCATCATGAAGGCCATTGGTCTGGAGAAGGGCTCCGGTGTTCCCAACAAGACCAAGGTTGGCACCATCACCAAGGCACAGGTCGCTGAGATCGCCAAGACCAAGATGCCCGACCTGAACGCTACCACTCTGGAAGCCGCTGAGAGCCAGGTTGCTGGCACTTGCCGGTCTATGGGTGTTACCGTCGTTGACTGATCATTGCTGAGCCGGGGTTTTCCCCGGAAATGTGGGAGGATTTTTCCGCATCACCACTTTAAGGAGGATAATTACATTGTTTAGAGGTAAAAAGTATAAAGAAAGCGCAAAGCTCATTGACCGCGCTGTTCAGTATGAGCCTGCTGAGGCTCTGGGCCTGGTTGTAAAGGGCGCCACCGCCAAGTTCGACGAGACCGTCGAGCTGCACATCAAGCTGGGTGTTGACTCCCGTCACGCTGACCAGCAGGTCCGCGGCGCCGTGGTTCTGCCCAACGGTACCGGTAAGACCCGCAAGGTTCTGGTTTTCGCCAAGGACGCCAAGGTGGCTGAGGCTCAGGAAGCCGGTGCCGATTACGTTGGCGGCATGGAGCTGGTTGAGAAGATCACCAAGGAAAACTGGTTTGACTTCGACGTCGTTGTTGCTTCCCCCGACATGATGGGCATTGTTGGCCGTCTGGGTAAGGTTCTGGGCCCCAAGGGTCTGATGCCCTCCCCCAAGGCCGGCACCGTGACCCCCAACGTGGGTGCTGCCGTTAAGGAAATCAAGGCTGGTAAGGTGGAGTACCGTCTGGACAAGACCAACATCATCCACTGCCCCATCGGCAAGGTTTCCTTCGGTGCCGAGAAGCTGAACGAGAACATGGACACCCTGATCAAGGCTGTTGTAAAGGCCAAGCCCGCCGCTGCCAAGGGTCAGTATATCAAGTCCTGCACCGTCGTGTCCACCATGGGCCCCGGCGTGAAGGTCTCTACTGCCAAGTATCTGTAAGCTGGATATGCTTTACCCCCGAACGCAAATGCGTTCGGGGGTTTCATCTTTCTAAAAGAGCTTTCGGCAAATCATTGCCATCTAAGCGGTAAAAAATGAACTTTTATTGATTTCTTGCAATTGAACCCCATATATGCTATACTAATAGATATTGGATACGCAAATCAGCAGTTGGGAGGTATTGTCTTGAAAAAGCTCGTAATATTGGTTGCGATATTGCTTTTATCAGGCCTTGCTGCCTGCGCAAATACTGACAAGGCCAATGTTTCATCGGCCACAGAGTCTATTGCAGTTACAGAAAACCACCAATCGACCAATGAAGTGATTGAATACTTTTCCGACAAATACAACATGGAGTTCCTCTTGTGGGGGCCGGAAGGACATGATTTATATGCTTTCTATATCTATCCTGACCATGCCGAGCGGGAATGTCATCTTCTGATGCCAAGGGCTACAGACGATGTTTCCATCTATCACAAAGACCTATCGTGGAGCGTTGACGGCAGCGAGTTGATTATTTCCGGAGATTGGGAGGAATCTTTTGGAATCGATATTTCTGCGGATACCGCAACTTCTACCACAAACGGCAAAATATATAAAATATCCGAGATGCAGCCACCGCTGGAATAATGCGCTGCTTCTTATTTCATTTTGCCGATTTGATCATGCCTGTTCTATTTAAGTATTTTCCCCGAATGCGCATAATGCGTTCGGGGAGATTTTTTATCCTGCCTTTATTTCATATTCGCTTTCCGGCACTGTGCTGGGTTCAATGATGACCTCACCGACCACAATTGTTCCTCCTGCCACCTCTTTGATGGTGTTGTACACGAACACCAGATAGGTCGCCCACAATAGGCCCACAAAAATTGCCACGGCAAGAACGATGGTCAGTATTTTCTTTCGGATACGCACTGCTTTTTTTACGGTTCCACTGCTCTGTTCTGAGAGATAGGCCGCCGCAATTTCCTCTGGGTTTCCATACCGTGACACCAGCTGAGCATAGCTTACTTCCGGTTCTTCCTGTGCATAGTCCCGCACATTTTGCAGCAGCATTTTCTTTATTCGCTTTCCATCTGCGTTAAAGGTGGGTAGCTCCTGCTTGATCTGCTTCATGTACTTTCGTACATCAGGATTCTTTTTCATATTCTTCACCTCGGACTATTTTCAAAACGCCATTGACAGCAGTTTCATATTCCTGAATCATTTCCGCAAGACGAGCCGCACCCAAAGGTTCCAGGTGATAGTAAACCCGTGTCATTCTTTTTCCCACTAAGATTTTTTTGTCGGATATATACCCCTGCTCCTGCAATTTATATAGAACTGGGTATAAAGACCCCTCTTGTGTACGGATGATACCGCCGCTGGCTCGCTCTGTCTCCTGGACCAGCTGATAGCCATACATATCCTCTCGCTTTAACAGGGACAGAATGATCAGCGGCATTGCGCCTCTCGCATAGTTCAGTTGCGCATTTTCTCCTGCCATACCTTCACTCCTTTGTTTTATTATACCGTATATATTATTTTTCTCAATACCTTTGTAACAAAAATATTGCTTGACATCTGCTTTCTGTTATGGTATATTCATGTTGTCATTCGACAAAAACGCTGTTTTGGAGGTATAACGCTATGAAACATCCTTTTACGCCTGTTGTTCTCAGTCTGATGCTTGTGTTTCTTTTGGGTCTTTCCGGCTGCGGGGCAAAGGAAACGCCAACGGAAACCGCTGCTGTGGCAACGGCCAGTGCAGCGCAGGAGCCGAAGCAACGGCTGGATATTACCTTTGACATCGGTGACAACCAATCCTCCATCGACTTAAAGGGCCTGGGGCTGAACTATCCCTGCGATTTTGACTTAGAGGGCCTCCAGAACGTTCAAATCCAGGTGGATGGGGTCTATTATCCCCTGGAAGAAGCCTTGAAAGAGGGTAACGTGACACCGGAAGAACTGGTTGCCTATGCCCAGATCGATGCACGGGCAAAAATTTGTACCGAAAAATACGAGACACGCAACGGGCTGACACGGTTTACCTATGTATATCCGGACTTCAAGCTCAATTACATCCACTGTATCTACGAAACCCCCGACGGCAACAGCTATGAGCTGTGGGAGTATGCCCTGCTCTCCCCCAATTTTGTTCCCACCCTGCCCATTCCCACCGATGACGAGGGACTGGATCTGGACCGGGAGGACTGGGGCGTTACACTCACCATCACGGAAGCGACCCCCAATGGGCTGACCGTAGAGACAAGCCAGAGCGGCGGAATGCAGTTTGGTACCCTTTCCGTGGAGGACTACTATGTATTTGCCTGGGAGGGCAGCCAGATCGTGGACGGCACCTGGCGGATGAGCCAGGATATTCCCATTACCATGGAGGGCAGCGGCGAATTTTCCGCCAGCTGGGAACCGACCCTGGCCCCGGGAGAATATATGTTTGTAGCCCGACTCCGGGAGGTCTATGACCCTGCGGACGTACCGCCCCTGATGAAAAATTACCACGACCACCAGCAGTACGCCGTTCCCTTTACCATTGCCGAAAGCAAATAAATGCTCCATTCCCGGGAAGCTCAAACTTTCCGGGAAAATTTCTTAAAATAATGCTTGACAAAGAGAATACCCCATGCTATAATGCAGAAGTTGCCAAAGACAGCAGGTGTAACCTTAAATCCTGCCGAGGTGCGTTGAATAGTTTTTGATTCTTCGTATCTTTCTGCTCTTTGGCAGGAAGATATTTTTATTTTTTCGGAGGTGAAAATTATGCCCAACGCTAAGGTTCTTGAGAGCAAGAAGGCCGTTGTTGCCAATCTGTCCGGCAAGATCAAGGAAGCTTCTTCCGTGGTTTTCGTCGACTACAAGGGTATCACGGTTGCTCAGGATACCGAGCTGCGTAAGCAGTTCCGTGAAGCTGGTGTTGAGTACTCCGTTGTCAAGAATACCCTGACCAATTTCGCTGCCAAGGATGCTGGCTACGATTTTGCCGAGGTTCTGAACGGTACTACCGCTATGGCTTCCACCACCGGCGACCCCATCGCCCCTGCTCGTATCGTATGCGAGTTTGCCAAGAAGAACAAGAACACCCTGTCCATTAAGGGCGGCGTCGTAGAAGGCTCTGTCCTGACTGCCGAGCAGCTCAATGGCTTCGGTGAACTGCCCAGCAAGAACGCCCTGGTTGCTTCTGTTCTGGGTACCTTCCTGGCCCCCATCTCCAGCCTGGCTTTCGTCCTGGACCAGATCCGGGAGCAGAAGGAAGGCGACGCTCCTGCTACCGCAGAAGCCTAAGTTCGTAATCCAACACACAATCTAATCTACATTTTAGGAGGATATTACAATGGCTAGTGAAAAGATCACTGCTCTCGTTGAGGAAGTTAAGGGCCTGACCGTTCTGGAGCTGTCCGAGCTGGTTCACACCCTGGAGGATGTTTTCGGCGTTTCCGCCGCTGCTGCCGCTGTTGCCGCTCCCGCTGCCGGTGCTGCTGCTGAGGTTGAGGAGAAGACCGAGTTCGACGTTATCCTGAAGAGCGCCGGCGCTTCCAAGCTGGGCGTTATCAA
Source organism: uncultured Oscillospiraceae bacterium (assembly GCA_934593275.1). GTDB lineage: Bacteria > Bacillota > Clostridia > Oscillospirales > Oscillospiraceae > Faecousia. The sequence goes on from CAKTQE010000012.1 coordinate 29,383, forward strand.
GGTTGTCCGTGCCGCTACCGGCCTGGGCCTGAAGGACGCTAAGGATCTGGTTGACAACTGCCCCAAGACCCTGAAGGAAGCCATCTCCAAGGAAGATGCCGAGAAGCTGGTTGCCGAGCTGAAGGAAGCTGGCGCCGAGGCCGAGATCAAGTAATTTATCTCGAAAAGGCTATTCACCTCCGCCGTTTTCGGCGGAGGTTTTTTGATTCCCCGTTTTTTTATTTCCCGTTTCCAGTCTGCCCTTTTCGGGCAGAATATCCGAAACGAACATGAAAGGAATCCCTATGGAACTGAATATTGACCATATTCTCTCTACCCTTTCCTCTGTAAAGGAACTGCTGCCGGAGGACCTGAGAGAACTGATGAAAGCCGCCGCCTCGGGCCTTGCCACCAATTTTGACATTGGGGCCTCCCTCAAATTCATCGTGGTGTTTGTTGCCGCCCTGGTGGGTCTGGGCGTGGTGTTCAAGCTGCTCTTCGGCAAAAAGTCTGACGTCAACCACGCCATGTCCTCTGCCGCCGGTATCCTGGTGGTGTATGTGCTGACGGTGGTAGTTTATGCCTTTCAGCCTGCCGGACTGTCGGGCCTTCTCTCTCCCCTGCCCTTTGTGACCTTTGTGCAGGATTATCTCTTTGTACTGCCTTTCCACGGCACGGCTTTTGAAACCCTTTGCACACAGATCCTTTCTCTCATCCTGCTATCCTTTGTAGTGAATCTGGTGGATGCGGTGCTGCCGGAGGGGGATAACCCCATTACCTGGTTCCTTTCCCGGTTTTTAAGTGTGATCCTGGCCATGGGACTTCATGTGGCCGCCAACTGGGCCATTGCAAAATATCTGCCCTCGTCCCTTGTCTACCACGCTCCGGCGGTGCTGCTGGTGGTGCTGCTGTGTTTTCTGCTGGTGGGGGTATTCAAAGTGGTTTTGGGGGTGTTCCTGACGGTGGTCAATCCCATTGTGGGCGGCATCTACACCTTCTTCTTTTCCAGTCTCATTGGCCGTCAGGTGAGCAAGTCCGTGCTGTCCACTGCTCTGATTTGCGGGGTGTTCTATGCCATGGACTATTTTGATTTCCTGGTCATCCATATAGGCCCCTCTGCCCTTCCGGCCTATCTGCCGCTGCTTCCGGGATTTCTCATCATCTGGTATCTGTTGGGCCACGCACTGTAAAAAGATGCCATAATAAGCCCATAAAAACTGCAAAAAGCCCTGGGACACTCCGTGTTGTACGAAGTGCCTCAGGGCATGATTTATCTGTGGGGCTGTACTTCCCGGGGAATGGGCACATAGGTCTTCCCTGACAGTCGGGAAGACCACTCCTGCCGGACCTCCTCCAAAGAATCCGGTTGGGTCAGCAGATCCACCGCCGTACCGGCCAGGACTCTCCCGGCGTAGAGCATGCCCTTATGGGCCAGACTGCTTTTCCCCTGGGCTGTCCGCTGCCAGGTGTGGCCGCCGGTACCGGCGCACATGGTACAGATTTGGATTTTTCCCGTGGGACAGACCCAGCTCACGTCCCCCACATCGGTGGAGGCATCCTGCAGCGGCATTCCCGGGGCTTCCGGTACCTCTACATTGTGAACCGGCTCCTGGCCGTGCCGCCGCACCAGTTCCTCAAAGGGCGGACCCATCTGGGCCATGGAGAGAAACCGCCGGTTGGCCTCCGGCGGATTGGCCTTTTGCATCCGGCGGGCATAATCCAGTTCCTCCTGGGTCAGCTCCGGCATGCCCATCTCCTGGAGATTCCGGCTCAGATGGCGGCTCAGGCACCGGTTGGGGATCACATTGGCGCAGGATTTTTGCATGGTGATGGTGACTTCCGTTTCCGTCATCATGGCGGCTCCTTTGGCCACCTTGTTGACCCGTTCCACCATGGCGGGCAGGGTATCCACCGAGGGGGTGCGAATCAGATACACCGCCGAGGCTGTGGCCTGAACCACATTGGGGGCACTGCCGCCGGTATCCACCACCGCATAGTGAATGCGGGTGGATTCCGGAATATGCTCCCGGAGAAACTGGACACCGGTATTCATCAAGGTCAGGGCATCCAATGCACTGCGGCCCCGCTCCGGGCTGGCGGAGGCATGGGCACTGCGGCCGGAAAAGGAATACAGCAGCTGCTGATTGGCCAAGGTACTGTTCGGTACTACGGAATGGAAGTTTCCGGGGTGCCAGGTCAAGGCACAGTCCACCTCCCGGAAAGCCCCCTCCCGGGCCAAAAAGGCCTTGCCGCTGCCCCCTTCCTCCGCAGGGCAGCCAAAATACAGCACGGTGCCGGGAATCCCTGTATCTAGTAGGAAGTCTTTTACCGCAAGAGCCGCCGCCAAAGCACCGACGCCCAGCAGATTGTGGCCGCAGCCATGGCCATTGCCCCCGGGGATCAACGGACTGTGGACTGCCACGTCTGCCCTCTGGCTCAGACCCTCCAGGGCATCGAACTCTCCCAAAAAGGCGATGACCGGTTTCCCCTGGCCAAAGCGGCCAATAAAGGCGGTGTCCATCCCCGCAACAGGGGTTTTGACGGAGAACCCTTCTTTTTCCAGGGCATGGCAAAGCAAATCCTTGGCAAAGAATTCCTGAAAACCCAGCTCCGGATGATCCCAAATCTCATCGGAGAGGTGACACAACCAGTCTGCCCGTCGGGCAACAGAAGAAGTAATTCGGTCTTTTTTCCCCACATCCATCAAGGCTCCTCCTTTATGTCTATAAAAAGCAAAAAGGACATCACCTTCGTGAAGTCCTGGTCCGAGTGACTGGATTCGATGGCTGGCTTTGCTAGGGCAAAGCCATATGGTTGCAACCAGTTTTTGAACTGGTTGCCGCCAAATGCCGCTGGCATTTGGCATTTAATTGGGTTCGAATCCTGGCACGGGCAAAAAAATGAACACCACCCAACAGGTGGTGTTCATTTTTTTGGTCCGAGTGACTGGATTCGAACCAGCGGCCTCTTGAACCCCATTCAAGCGCGATACCAAACTTCGCCACACCCGGATATTCACTTGCTGTTCCCTGACAGCTTGGATATTCTAGCATAGTTTCCAGCAATTGTCAAGGGCTTTTTCTTCTTTTTCGCCATTCCCCGGCAAGGTGTTTCCATGCCGGGGAATGGGTAAGAAATGCCCTTTATCGGAAGCTTTTGACCCAGTTTAGCAGGGAATCCCGGTAGACGTTTTCCGCCACATCCCGGTACATCCGGTCCGTCACGGGACCGTTGGCCGCAAGCTTTGCCAGAATGGCCTGTTGCAGCTCCTCCACAGAGCATTCTTCATAGGGCTTTTGGGGAGCTTCAGGCTCCAATCTCGCTTCCTCCCGGGTATCCACAGCCTGGGCGGGTACCGGCTCCTCAGGAGGCTCGTAGGCAATGGCTTCTGCCTTGGGAAGCTCTTGTTCCATGCCCTCCGGCAGCCAGACCTCCGCCCCATAGGGCGGCAGCGTAACGGAAAGCGTTCCATCCTGCACACCGACACACTGGCCGAACAGCACCCCTCGGTAGGTTCCCTGGGAAAGGCCCCCTAGGGTCATGGACTGGCTCTGGGCCGTGTTGTTGACCGTCACCAGCACCGTAGTTCCCTCGTAGGTTCTGGAGAAACCATAGGCTTGGGTGGTCAGGTATTTTTCTTCATAGTCTCCATAGGCCAGGGCCGGGACACTTCTGCGCAGATTACCCAGGGCGGCAATGAGGCTGGCATGGGTGTTGCCCTCAAAGTCCTCCAAATGCAGCTCCGGACGGAGGGAATCGTCAGAACTCCGCTCTTTTTTACCGGCGATGCCGAATTCGGAGCCGTAATACACCGAGGGGATCCCCGGCAAGGTGAACAGCAGCACATGGACCGGCAGGAAATTGCCCCGCGCGCCCAGCTTGGAGGCGATTCGTGCCACATCATGGTTGTCTACAAAATTATAGAGCTTCCACCGGGTCTCCCGGACCGTATGGGCGATTTCAAAATAGTTGTGGTCATTGTGGCCGGAGTACAAAGCCTTGTGCAGCCGATAGTTGGTAACGCTGTGCAGCATACCCGGAGCCAGCCAACGGCCATAGTCCCCGTGGATGACCTCACCCATGAGCCAGAAATCTTTCTTTAACCCATCGGTAGTCTGCCGCAAAGCGGCCATAAAATCAAAATCCAGCACATCCGCCGCATCCAGCCGCAGACCGTCAATGCCAAACTCCGAGACCCAGAACCGGACAGAATCCAGCAGGTATTCCCGGACCTGTGGATTGGATAGATTCAGCTTGGCCAGCAGATCATAGCCACCCCAGTTTTCGTAGGAAAAACCATCGTGGAAGCTGTTGTCCCCATCAAAGCGTACATTGCGGTACCAGTCCCGGTAGGAAGATGCTTCCCGTTTTTCCCGCAGGTCCCGGAATGCAAAGAAATCCCGGCCCGTATGGTTGAACACCCCGTCCAGCACCACCCGAATACCGTTTTCATGGCAGTACTCCACAAAGGCTTTCAAGTCTTCATTGGTACCCAGGCGGCTATCCAGCTTTCGGTAGTCCGTGGTCTCATAGCCGTGGCCCACGGATTCAAAGAGGGGGCCAATATACAGGGCATTAAAGCCCATCTGCCGGATGTGGTCTACCCAGGGCCAAAGGGTGCACAGCCGGGATACGGGGGTGCCGTAGTCATTCTGTTTCGGCGCACCCGTCAGTCCCAGGGGATAAATGTGATAAAATACCGCTTCTTCATACCAGGCCATTGGTTTTTCCTCCAATTCTGCTGTAAATCAAACGTGATTTCCCAACTGCCAAAGCAGGGGTTCAAATTTCAGGCCATAATTCCGGGTGTCCGTCCGGGCGGTCAGGGCAATGGCCCGGGCGGTGAAGTCCGAGGCCGCCACAGCCGCCTCCCAAAGGGATTTTCCGGACAGCAGGAAGCCCGTCAAACAGGCGGCAAACAGGTCTCCCGTGCCGTGATAGGTTCCGGGCAGCTTTTCATGGCCATAAAACCGCACCGTCTCCCCCTCTTTCACGGCAAAGCCCGTCTGTCCCTCCCGGGAGACTGCCCCGGTCAGCACCGCTTTTCTTTGGGGCAGGGCCAGGAGCATGGCCCGGGCCGCCGATTCACTGCCGTCATCGGCAATGCCCGTTAGAAACGAAGCTTCCGTCCGGTTGGGCAGCAGTACCTCCGCCCGCCCGCACAAATCCCGCATTTTTTCGGCGTAGGCTCCATCCAGGCCCTTATAAAACCGGCCCCCATCGGCCATGGCCGGGTCTACGATGATCATGCCCCCAGGGGCAAGCAGCGTGTCAAATAAATCACACACCGGCTTCACATCCTCCGGCTTTCCCAGATAGCCTGTGAGAATGGCATCAAAACGAAGGCCCTCCCGCTGCCAATGTTCCCGGATGGGGGTGATGCTCTCGGTGAGCTGGCGCACATAGGGGCGAGAAAAGGCCGTATGGGTGGATAACAGTGCCGTTGGCAGCAGACAGGTTTCCAGGCCAAAAGCCGACAGCACCGGCAGTGCCACTGCCCCGGAACACTGGCCCAGGCAGGACAAGTCCTGCACCGTTAAAACACGCTTGTATTCCATGACTCAGTCCACCACATCCATATCCAGCCCCAGCTCTCTCGGCAGGAACCGGGGGCATACATTCTCCGTCGTAACGATTACGGAAGCTGCCAGATAGGTGCCGATCTCGCAAGCCTCTTTCAGGCTCTTTCCATAGGTCAGGCCCACGGAAAGTCCGGCGCAGAATGAATCCCCGGCACCGGTGGTATCCTTTACCTCCACCGTCCGGGCGGGGCAATGGCCTTTGTCCCCGTTGCAGTCCGCATAAACTGCCCCCTGGGCCCCCAGTGTCACCACCAATTTGGGAATTCTCGCCTGGATCACCCGCTGGGAGATCATATCCACCAGCTCCTGGGGGGTGTTTTCCGAAAAGTCCGTGCAGAACAGTAGCCCCGCCTCCTGGATGTTGCAGACAAAAGCGGAAAGCTCTTTCAAAAAGTCCCGGCGTTCCAGGCCAATGCTCATGTTGGCCACCACGCCGTAAACCGGCTTCCCATATTTTTTGGCCAGAGCCAGGGTCTTTTTCACGATGGCCTTGTCCATATCCACTTCAATAACAACGCTGTCGGCCTGGGAGAAAATCTCATCTCCCTTTTCTTCCAGGGTGTTCAAAATGGGCATCAGGTTGGGCCGCTTGGAGATGGAGGCCACCACATCCCCCTCATGGTCAAATACCGCAAGCCAGGTACCCATGCCGTCAGGAACCTGGCGCATATATTGGGTGTTGACCTTGTGATTTTTCAGTTTGCGGATCACATCCGCCCCCAGGGCGGTATCGTCCACCAGGCTGACAAAGGTGGGCCGCAATTCACAGTTGGCAATATCCTCTGTGACATTTCTGGACACACCGCCGTAAATCTGCTCCACCCGTCCGGCGTTGCGGCCTGCCGGAATATAAACGCCCTCCGGGTAGCCTTTGATGTCCACAAAGACCGCACCCAAAACAACAATTCCCATGGGAAAAACCTCTCTTTTCTGTTTGCCTCTATTATACAGATTTTTGGCGGCTTTGCAATGGTTTTAATATCTCCGTAAGAAAAGCTTCATTGGAACTTATGGACAAATGGGCAAAAATATGATATATTGTGATGTAATTGAAATTTTGCCCTATCATATCGGGCAGACTAAGGATAGCCACCATATGAAGGAGGTATCATCATGGTATATGTACTGTTGGGCACCGGCTTTGAAGAAGTAGAGGCTCTGGCTCCCGTGGATCTTCTGCGGCGGGCGGGAATCCAGGTTCAGACCGTGGGCATCACCGGGAAAATGGTTTACGGCAGCCACCGTATTGGTGTGGAAGCCGATATTCTCCCGGAGGAGATGGATTTGGATGCCATGGAAATGATCGTATTACCCGGAGGTCTGGGGGGCGTTGCCAGTGCCCGGGCCAGCCAAGCGGCACTGGATGCCTTGCGCTGGGGCTGGGAGCATGACCGGTTTGTAGCGGCCATCTGTGCCGGGCCTACGGTTCTGGCGGACCTGGGCATCCCCGATGGCCGCAAGGCCACCTGCTTCCCCGGCTGCGAGGGGCAGATGGGAACGGCCCAGATGGTAGCCGATGCCGCCTGTGTGCGGGATGGGCATCTCATCACCGGCACCTCCGCAGGCTGCGCCATCCCCTTTGCACTGGCCCTGATCGAAGCCCTGAAAGGCAAGCCGGAAGCGGAGCGCATTGCCGGGCAAATCGTAATTCGTACCTAAAGGAGCAAGCCCATGCAAGATAATCCCAACGAAAAAAAGAAGCCCCGCTTTCTATCTGAAAATGGGGAAACGTCCCTGGGAAAAGGGGGCTATAAAGGCCGTTTTCTGAACGATCCCCCGGCGACAGAAGACGCCCCGGAAGCGTCCGAGCATCTTCCCCCGGTGACCGCCGATGACTTTCTGTCCCAGGTCACAGAACCGGAAGAGACGGTAGAGACCACCCAGGACGAAAACACCGTATCGGAAAACACAATGCCTTTGAAGGGTGACATTCTTACGGGAGAAGCCCTGCCGGAAGATACCCAGAATCTATTCCCGGCGGACGACCCAGTAGATGTTCCCCCGGAATCTGAGGATTTTTCCTTTGACAGTGCGCCCATCCCCCCCGCCGCCGAAACCTCTGTACCAGACGGGGATATTCCGGAGCATTCCATGCCGGAAGACGGTGCTGACATTGTGATGCCGGAGGAATACGGTGATTTCACCCTGCCGGAAGACGAGGGAGAAGCTCAGCCGGAAGAACATCGGGTTTTGACCCCCTCTGACTTTGCTCAGCAGCTTTCCAACCCCCAAACCCAGGATGACCAGGATTTTGAGGAGATGTTCACCGCCCAGCCGGAGCCAGAGGAACCCCAGGTGCCTGTCCGGACCCACCCGGCCAAAAAAGGGCGGCCCAAGCGGCGCAGTGCGGAAGGTCTATTTGGCATTCCCAATATTCTTGTGACGGTGGTGTGGATCGCCATCACCCTGGCCATCGGTGTGACCCTGGGGCGCATGGCCTGGATGTGCGCCGCAGATGTACTGGCCTTTGGCCGAGAGGACCACAAGGTCACCGTGACCATTTCCTCCACCGATGACATTGACGCCGTTGCCACCAAGCTGAAAAACGCCAACCTCATCCGCTATCCCGGACTCTTTAAGCTCTACGCCAGCTTCGCCGTGGACGATGGGGACATTCAGCCCGGTATTTGGGACCTCAACACCCTGTATGACTACCACGCCCTGGTGGAGATGATGTCTCCCAGCTCTCGGCGCAGTGTCATTACCGTCATGATTCCCGAGGGCTACAGCTGCCGTCAGATTTTTGAGCTGCTGCAGGAAAAGCGGGTTTGCACCGTGGAGAGTCTGGAAAGCTATGCAGCTTCCGGAGAGTTGGAGGACTACTGGTTCCTGGAAGGACGGGAGCGGGGCAGCAAATACTGCCTGGAGGGCTATCTGTTCCCGGATACCTATGAGTTCTACACCAACGACACCGCCCAGAATGTTCTGACCAAGATGCTCAACAACTTTGACAAGCGTGTTGACGAGAGCATTACCGGTCAGCTGGAAAGCCTGAACGCCCACATCAGCAAGATGATGGAGGGTGACGGACGGAGCAAGGACTATATTGCCAGCCATCAGATGACCATGGCCGACGTGATTACCGTGGCCTCCCTGATTGAAAAGGAAAGTGCCAGTGCCGAGGAAAGCTACACCATCGCCTCTGTCATTTACAACCGTCTCTACGCCTGGAACGGCACACCGGCCTACCTGAATATCGATGCTTCCGTCATCTATGCCCTGGGCGGCAAGCCCGACCTGACCCAGGAGGATTTGGCCACGGACAGCCCCTACAACACCTATCTGAACGTAGGACTGACCCCCGGACCCATTACAAACCCGGGCCTCAACAGCATCAAGGCCGCTCTGGAGCCTCAGGATACGGGTTACTACTACTATATTCTGGACCCCGCCACCGGAACCCACCACTTCTCCTCTACCTTGGAGGAACATGAAGCTTTCCGGGAGGCCATTCGTGGATAATATGAGAAAACTGGAACTACTCTCCCCTGCCGGGGATCTGGAACAACTGAATATGTCCGTACTCTACGGTGCGGACGCAGTCTATCTGGCAGGCACCAGCTTCGGTATGCGGTCCTTCGCGGGGAATTTTTCCCCGGAGGCCCTGCCGGAAGCGGTACGCTTCGCCCACAGCCACGGGGTCAAGGTTCATGTCACCGTAAACACCATGCCCCGCAACGAGGAAATTGCCCAGCTTCCCGCCTACTTGGAGCAGTTGGACAGTGCCGGGGTGGATGCCCTGATTATTGCGGACTTGGGTGCTTTTACCCTGGCGGGGAAATATGCCCCCCACTGCCAGCGGCATATTTCCACCCAGCAGTCCATTGCCAACTACGAATGCGCCCAGGCCTGGTTTGATTTGGGGGCCAGCCGGGTGGTGCTTGCCCGGGAACTGAGCCTTGCGGAAATCAGCGGCATCCGGCAGAAAGTGGATCCCAAGCTGGAAATTGAAACCTTTGGCCACGGGGCCATGTGCGTCAGTTACTCCGGCCGGTGTCTGCTGAGCAACTACATGACGGGCCGGGACTCCAACCGGGGTGCCTGCGCCCAGCCCTGCCGGTATCAGTATGCCCTGATGGAGGAAAAGCGTCCTGGTGAGTATTTTCCGGTCTATGAGGACGAAAAGGGTACTTACATCTTAAACTCCAAAGATATGTGCATGATCGACCACCTGCAAGATTTAATGGATGCAGGCGTGGACTGCATCAAGCTGGAGGGCCGGGCCAAATCCGGCTACTATGCCGCCATTGTCACCGGTGCCTACCGGCACTGCATTGACGCAGCCGCCCAGGGGCTGCCCCTGGATCCCGTATGGCGGGATGAAGTGGACCACATTTCCCACCGGGTCTATTCCACCGGCTTTTACTATGGCCAGCCGGGGCAGTACACGGAAACTTCCCGTTACATTCGCCAGTGGCAAATCGTTGCCATGGTGGAATCCTGTGATGAAAAGGGTCTGGCCCGCTGCTCCCTGCGAAACAAGTTTTCCAGAGGAGACCGGCTTGAATGTGTAGGGCCTGACTGCAAGCCCTTTGTCCTGGAAGCCGGGGCCATGTGGGACAGCCTGGGGGATGCACTGGAAGAACCCAGAACCCCGCAGATGGAGTTTACCATGCAGCTGCCACAGCCCGTCCCCCCCTACTCCATGCTCCGCAGAGCCGTGGAGCTTTCCGCCAAGTAAACTGTCCCCTCCGGTTCTCTGAGCCGGAGGGATTTTTCTATCTCCTTTGTGATTCCCATTCGATTTTTCGGAACGATTCAACGGTTATTTTATGGTTTTTCCCAACGGAACCGGCTTTTTTGAAAAAATTCCATCTTTTCTTTGTGCAATATGCTGAGCATTCCGGCAACCGGAGCCAAGGATTCTCTTGGAATTCTCCAATTTTTTGGAAATATTTTGAGAAAGCATTCTTATTACTTGATTTCCCAATAATTCCATGTATAATAATATCCATAAGCACCGATGAAAGGAGGCTTGTTCCATGAAAAAGATCATCTGCAAGAAAGAGTATGATACCGATACGGCGACTTTGATCAAGAAGTTCACCAGCGGTGCTCTGGGTGATCCTGCCGGTTATGAGGAATCCCTGTATCAGACCGAGGGCGGTTTGTACTTCCTGTATGTATGCGGCGGCGAGGCTTCTCCCTATCCCACGGAGGATATTATTCGTCTGGCTAAGACCAAGGTCACTGACTGGACCGAAAAGCACTGATATTGCATACCCAAAAGGCCCTGTTCGCAGGGCCTTTCTTTCTTATTTCTGATTAGGAACTGTTTATGAAAAAACATTTTTTATGTACTCCCCTGCTGCTTTCCCTGCTGCTTCTGCTGACTGGCTGCGCCAAGGCTCCGGAGCCGGTTGATGTCGCCGCCACCACCCTGCCGGTTTATGAATTCACCCAGGCCCTGTGCCAGGGGACAGAGCTTCGTGTCGGGCGGCTGGTGACGGAATCCGTTTCCTGTCTCCATGACTATTCCCTGAATGTGAACCAGGTGCGGCTGGCCGAGCAGGCAGAGGTTCTTGTTCTCTCCGGAGCGGGGCTTGAGGACTTTATGGAGGACCTGCTTGCAGGAAAAACAGCCATTGATGCCTCCCAGGGCATCGCCCTTTTAAAGGGGGAAGAACATGACCACGAGGAGCAGGGCGAACACGATGGCCATCACCACGAATCTGACCCCCACATCTGGCTTTCCCCGGAGAACGCCAAAATCATGGCTCAAAACATCTGCCAGGGACTAACCCGGCAGTACCCCCAGTGGGAGCCGGTTTTTACAGACAATCTGCAAGGTCTTTTGACCCGACTGGATGCCCTAGAGCAATACGGGCAGAATACTTTAAAAGCCCTTTCCTGCCGGGAGCTGATAACCTTTCACGATGGCTTTTCCTATTTTGCCCAGGCCTTTGACCTGCATATTCTTGCCGCCCTGGAAGAGGAATCCGGCAGTGAAGCCTCGGCAAAAGAGCTGATTGGCCTCATCCGCCTGGCCCGGGCGCATTCCCTGCCTGCGGTTTTTGTAGAGAAAAACGGCAGTGCTTCCGCGGCGGACATTCTGTGCCGGGAGACCGGGGCCAAAAAAGCCACGCTGAACATGGCCATGGCTGGGGACAGTTATTTTGATGCCATGTACCACAACATTGATACCATCAAGGAGGCCTTGGGATGAGCGAACTTCACATCAATGACTGCGGCCATTCCTGCTGTCTGCGGGTCGAAAATCTATCCGTCACCATCGGCGGAAACCAGATTCTCCGGGACATGAATCTGCATGTTCACTGCGGAGAAATGGTTGCCCTGATCGGACCCAACGGTGCGGGAAAAAGCACCTTTCTGAAAGCCATTCTGGGACAGCGGCCCTACAGTGGCGTGATTGCTTTTTCCGAACCAGGAAAGCGGAGCCACATGCCCCGGATCGGCTATGTTCCCCAGAGTCCCACCTTTGACCCCGGAGAGCCTTTGGACGTGGCAGATCTCTTTACCTGCTGCATGGGCAAACGCCCTGCTTTCTGGGGAATCAGCAAGGCCATGGAGGCTTCTATCTGTGAATGCCTGGACCGGGTACACGGGGTCGAACTGCTGCACAAGCGGGTGGGTACCCTCTCCGGCGGTGAACTGCAGCGGGTGCTGCTGGCCCTGGCTCTGGAACCCATGCCCAATATTCTGATTCTGGATGAACCTCTCTCCGGCGTTGACGTAGAGGGCATGACCACCCTCATGGACATGCTGGACGAAATTCGGAAAACCTATGACCTGTCCATTCTCATGACCACCCATGATTTTTCCATGCTGCCCAAGTACGCCGACCAGGTGGTTCTGATTGATGGCGGCATCCGTACCCAGGGACGCCCTCAGGAGGTTTTGACCTCTCAGGAATTCCAGTCCATCTTCCACATGAAAGGAGGGTCCTTATGAGTCTGTGGTATACCATCTGTAATGCCATTCCCTTGGAAATGCTTCAATGGGATTTTATGAAGAATGCGCTGCTGGCCCTGCTTCTCATGGCCCCCCTCTTTGGCATTCTATCCACCATGATCGTCACCGGACATATGAGTTTCTTCTCCGATGCCCTGGGACACTCCGCTTTTACAGGCATCGCCCTTGGCTCTATTTTCGGCATTGCGGCCCCTACCTGGGCAGCGGTCCTCTTTAGTGTGGTCTTTGCCCTGCTGTTTTCCTACATTCGCCGGGGCAGCAACCAGGCGGCAGACACCCTGATCGGTGTCTTTTCCAGTGGTGCGGTGGCCCTGGGCATTCTGGTGGCCACCTTGGGCGGAGGCAGCTTTACCAAATACAACAAGTATCTGATTGGTGACGTGCTGTCCATTACCCCCGGCGAAATCGGTCTTCTGGCCCTGGTGCTGGTGGGCATTCTGGTATTCTGGAGCCTGTACGCCAACCGGCTGACCTTAACGGCGGTGTACCCCCAGCTGGCCTCCTCCCGGGGCATACCGGTGGCGGCTTCCCAGACCCTCTTTACCGTGGCCATTGCCGTGGTGGTCACCCTGTCTATTTCCAGCATGGGCCTTTTGATCCTCAATTCCCTGCTGGTGCTGCCCGGTGCCGCCTCCCGAAACATTGCCCGGAATCAGAAACAGTATCACCTTTTTTCCGTACTCTTTGCCCTGGTGGCAGGGCTTCTAGGACTGGCCATTTCCTATGGCTTCGGCTGCTCCGCCGGTGCCGCCATCAGCCTGGTACTCACCGGTATTTTCACGCTGACCTATTTTTTCCGAGGGAGGAACGCCTGAATGCAAACCATGCAGCTGTATCCCGTTGCCTATATGCGCAGTGATTTCCCCAGTAAATTCGGCATCCCCCGGCAGAGCGGACTTGTGGAAGAACTGCGTTCCATGGTCGTCTTTGAGCCGCAATACCGAAACGATGATGCCCTGAGGGGCATTGAGGAATACTCCCACCTGTGGCTCATCTGGCAGTTTTCCCAGGCGGTGCGGCAGGACTGGTCCCCCACCGTTCGGCCCCCCCGGCTGGGCGGCAACGTCCGCATGGGGGTCTTTGCCACCCGCTCCCCGTTCCGGCCCAACCACTTGGGGCTTTCCTGCGTGCGGCTCCTTGAAAAACGGCACACCAAGGAGTTTGGGACCGTGCTGGTGGTAGGCGGTGCCGATTTAATGGACGGTACCCCGATTTTTGACATCAAGCCCTACATTCCCTATGGCGACTGCATCCCCCAGGCCACCGGCGGCTTTACAGACCGGGTAGGCGATTTTCTTTTGAATGTGGACTTCCCCAAGGAACTGCTGGAAAAGCTGCCAGAGGAAAAGCGAGGAGCCGCCATCGGTGTCCTCTCCCATGACCCCCGTCCCTCCTATCAGAAAGCCCCGGACCGGGTGTACGGTCTGAGCTTTTCCGGCTTTGACATCCGTTTCAGAGTCTCGGAGAATCATTTGCAGGTGGAAAGCGTGGAGCCGGCAACACCCTGAGGAAGCTTCCATTCTTCCCAGTCCAGGTCTTTGTAGGGGTACACCCGCTGCCAACCTCTGTCCGTTTTTCGGTAGCTGCTGCGGTGGGTGGACAGGAGCTTGACGATCTGGTAGACATCGATCCAAATCTCGCTGTTGCATTCCTTTTGGCTTTCATCGAATATCAGCTGCATTCCAAAATGCAGGTGGACCGTTTCGATGTTATTGACATTCTCCTTATCTGAATAGCCGGTGCGGCCCATGAAGCCCAGAAGCTGACCGGCTTCTACCATGTCCCCTACCGCCAGTCCCGGCGCAAAGGGTGCATCTTTTTTCAGGTGGGCATAATAGTAGTACCGTTTTCCGTCAAAGGAACGGATGCCCACCCGCCAGCCGCCATAGCGGTTCCAGCCCATGGCCTCTACCACGCCGCCCTCTACCGCCACAATGGGGGTACCCAAGCTCCCCATCAAATCATTTCCCAGGTGCTTGCGTTTGAATCCAAAACTGCGGCCCACGCCAAAATCATCACAATGGCTGTAGCCATACCCGGCGGCAACAGGAGAAAAGGCTTTCAGGCCATAGCTGCTTCGCCATTCTCCATCCTTTTGAATGGCAAAGCTCCCCACGAGACCTCCCAGAGCCGCCTGGTAAGCATCACGGTAATAGTCAAAGTATTTCCCCAGTTCCCCCACCGCCTCCCGGGGGCTACAGTCCCCTGTCAAATCTTTTGCGGCTTGCCGTACCGCTTTCATAGGGCAGGCTCCTCCGGTGCGGCAAGCAGCCAAAGCCAGGATGTCGATCCAGGAGCAATGCTGTTCCCCCTCAAAAGAAGCAATATCCTGTTCCAACGCCCAGGCCATGGACTCTGCCGGAACTGTAAAATCCACCCAGGAAATGGGTTTGGCAGATGCGGGTACTACCAGCAGCGTTCCCATCAACAGCGCCGCAAAAAGCCGTTTCACATTCCTCACCTCTTTAGGGCTAGGATGTGAAACGGCTTTCGTGTTTATCCCATTATTTACTGCAAATCTCTGGAAATTTCCTTGGCCACCCGGTAAATATCCTCCATGGTGGTCATGGAAGAAATCTGCTGCTTATAGAATCCGCTGTGGGAAACGCCCCGGAGATACCAGGCAAAATGCTTCCGGGCTTCCAGACAGGCCACATGCTCGCCGTGGTCCTGCTGCGCAAGCTGAAACTGCTCCACAGCCACCTGCACCCGGTCTTTTAAAGGCGGACGCTGGGGAACAGGCTTCCCCTCCAGGGCCGCCCGGACCTCCTCAAAAAGCCAGGGATCCCCAAAGCAGCCCCGGCCGATCATCAGGCCGTCCGCTCCGGTCCACTTGGCACAACGCAGGGCTGTTTCGCCGCTGACAATATCCCCGTTGGCGATCACCGGAATGGACAGCTGCTCCTTTACCTTGCGAATGGTGTCCCAATCCGCCGTACCGGAATACAGCTGGGTTCTGGTTCTTCCGTGGACCGTCACCATGGCGGCCCCTGCCTGCTCCATTCGCTTGGTAAAATCCAGGACGTTGATATTGCCCTTGTCCCAGCCCAGGCGGCATTTGACCGTTACCGGCACCTCCACGGCACGGACCACTGCTTTGACGATCTGCTCTGCCAATTCCGGGGTACGCATCAGGCCGCAGCCGTCGCCGGAATTGGCGATTTTCGGCATGGGACAACCCATGTTGATGTCTAAAAAGTCACAGCCGGAAATTTCCAGGGCCAGTCTTGCGCCCTGGGCCATGATTTCCGGGTCGTTTCCGAAAATCTGCGCCCCGCAGAGACTTCCCTCATTTTTTTTCAGAAGTCGGGCGGTCTTTTTATCCTGATACACCAAGGCCCGGGAGGACACCATTTCCGTCACCGTGACCCCTGCCCCCAGACGGGCGCAAACGGTGCGGAATGCCCAGTCCGTCACACCGGCCATGGGGGCCAAAAACAGAGGATTTTCTACTGTCAGATTTCCAATTTGCATGGATTTTCTCTCTTTCTTACAATTCTATATCATACGAACAAACTGGTAAGGACCCAAGCGATCCCTGTAAGCAACGCCCCACAGGCGGCCCAGAAGACTCCATAAAGGATGAACCCTTTTTTCCGATCCTGACCCCCGCTCCGAAGAACCCGCTGTGCCTGGGCAAGCAGGGCATCGTCACTGACACCTTGGGACACCGCATCGTCTTTCAGAATGAAAATTGCCTGGTCAAACAGCTTTTTGTCCGGGGACGGCACTACAATGACCTGTCGGGAAATACCTTTTACCATGGCCACACCTCCATTTTTATTTGGAAGTATGTCCATAAATTGGAGATTTATTCCTGCCCCGGCTGTTTTTACCATCTTTATTCCTCGTCCTTGGGCCGCTTATAACGTCCCTGAGGTTCCCAGGCTTCCAGGGGATAACGCTGCATGGCCCCAAAAATCCGCTCTTTTAGGTCCGGATAGGTCTTGACCAATTCAAAAATCAAATCCTTGACCTCTTCCCGCTTGGTGTGCTTATCCACAGGGCAGCGATTTTCCAGCACCGGAAGATTTTCCCGCCGGGCAAAGGCGTCCACGGTTTTCTCGTGGATATAGAGCATGGGACGGATCTGGGTAATGCCGGTGCGGTCCAGATGGGTCACAGGCTGAAAACAGCTAATCCGGCCCTCGTACAGCAGGGACATGAGAAAGGTCTCCACCGCGTCGTCATAGTGATGGCCCAGGGCCAGCTTGTTAAAGCCGTTTTCCAGCAGTGCCTGATTCAGTGCCCCCCGGCGCATTTTAGAACACATGGAGCAGGGATTTTTCTCCCGGCGGTAGTCAAAAATAATGGGGCCGATCTCCGTCCTGACCACCGTATAGGGAACTTCCAGTTCCCGGCACAACTCCTCAACGGGGCCATAATCCATACCAAGGCCCATGTCAATGGTGACGGCTTCCAGCTGGAAGGATTTATTATGGTAGCTTTGCAGGGCCGCCAGCAGCTTCAGAAGCACCAGGGAGTCCTTTCCCCCGGACACGCCCACGGCGATTTTATCTCCGTTTTCAATCATATGATAGTCTTCCACACACCTGCGAACCAGGCCAACCAGTCTTTGCATGTATCTTTTTCCTCCAAATCAGGGTAAAATCCGTAAGTGAGAATTCAGGAGCATTCAAGAGCTTTCAGGAGATTTTAAGAGATTTTCCAAAGCTACATAAAAATCTTCAAAAAAGGTGTTGACATTTGAATTTTCTTATGGTATAAGTTTCAAGCGGTTTGAAGATATTGTACTTCAAACACATGAGAATGTCAAAATATTTTACCAAAAAATTGGAGGAACCCATATGTCCACTACCCTCGCCAAGAAGGAGACCGTGGTGCGCAATTGGTACGTCATCGATGCAGCCGGCAAGCCCCTGGGCCGTACCGCTGTGATCGCTGCCAACCTGCTGCGCGGCAAGCACAAGGTCGATTTCACTCCCAACGTTGACTGCGGTGACAACGTGATCATCATCAACACCGACAAGGCTGTTCTGACCGGCAAGAAGGCAGAGCAGAAGATCTACTACCGTGTATCCGGCTGGATCGGCGGCCTGAAGGAAACCAAGGCCCGCACCATGATGGAGAACCGTTCCGACTACGCTATGGAAGTCGCCGTCAAGGGCATGCTGCCCAAGAACACTCTGGGCCGCAACTGCATGACCCGTCTGCACCTGTACAAGGGTGCTGAGCATCCTCATGCTGCCCAGAAGCCCGAAGCCTGGACTCTGGACTAATTGGAGGTAACACAGAATGTACGAGAGCAAGAAGAAGTATTTTTACGGCACTGGCCGTCGTAAGTCCAGCGTGGCCCGTGTTCGCGTTTATGAGAACGGCACCGGTTCCATCATCATCAATGGCCGGGACATCGACAACTACTTCGGTCTGGAGACCCTGAA
>CAKTQE010000013.1 GCA_934593275.1 uncultured Oscillospiraceae bacterium
TTTACTACGGACGATGCTAGAACCGGTCTTAAACATCTTTATCCAATAGTAAATTTTTAAGTGGTATGTGCTACTACATGCCCGTATGGGGTGGTATCGTTCAACCAAACGGGTTATATTTGCCACGTGGCGGGTTTTGGGGATGGTATTTTATGGAGAAACATCGCAAAAACGATTAACTGTCAACTGTCCACTGTCCACTGTCAACTAATAAAAAGAATTGTCAATTCTCTCTTATGTACAAGGAGTATTTATGGTAAACGTCTGTGATATTCAAATTATGAAGCCGCTGCTGGCGGAACATGGGTTTCGGTTTTCCAAGGCCAAGGGGCAGAATTTTCTGATCGCCCCCTGGGTGCCGGCCTCTATTGCTCAGGAGGCGGGGGTGGATGAAACCGCCGGGGTGCTGGAAATCGGGCCGGGTATTGGGCCGCTGACCCAGCAGCTTTGTCTGCGGGCGGGGAAGGTCTGCGCCGTGGAGGTGGATACCCGGTTGCAGCCCATTTTGAAAGAGACTTTGGCTCCCTTTTCCAATGTGGAGATCCTCTGGGGGGATGTGCTGAAGCTGGACATTCCGGCTCTGGTGGCAGAAAAATTCCCAGGGCTGCGGCCCATGGCCTGTGCCAATCTGCCCTACTACATCACCACCCCCATTCTCTCTGCCCTTTTGGAGGCAGAATGCTTTGAATCCGTCACGGTCATGGTGCAAAAAGAGGTGGCCCAGCGGATCGCCGCCGCCCCTGGGACGGAAGATTACGGGGCGTTTTCCGTATTCTGCCAGTATTATACCCAGCCGGAATTGCTTTTTGACGTTCCCCCCAATTGCTTCCTGCCCCAGCCCAAGGTGACTTCTGCGGTGATTCAGCTGCGGCGGCGGGAAGAAAAGCCCTGGGATATTCACGATACGGCCATTTTCTTCCGGGCGGTGCGTTCCAGCTTTGCCATGCGCCGGAAAAAGCTGTCCAACGGTCTGGCTTCCGGCTTCCCGGAGTTGGGCAAGGCCGGGGCAGAGGAAATTCTGGCCAGCTGCGGACTCCCCGAAAACGTCCGGGGGGAGACCCTGGGCATTGCCGAGTTTGCCAGGATTGCCAACGCCATTGCGGACAGAAAGAGAGAAAGCAAATGATCGAGATTTTATTCCTGGATTTGGACGACACCATTCTGGATTTTCACAAGGCCGAGCGGCTGGCCATTGCCAAGACCCTTACCGCCTTTGATTTGGAGCCTACCGAGGAGATCCTCAACCGTTACCACGACATCAATCTGATGCACTGGCAGATGTTGGAACGGGGAGAGCTGACCCGGCCCCAGGTACTTACCGGGCGGTTCCGGATGCTCTTTGAGGAGCTGGGCCGTCAGGTGGATGCCCAGGCCGTGGCCCAGGTCTATGAGAAGAATTTGGGCATTGGCCACTATTTTCTCCCCGGTGCCCTGGAAGCGGTGCAAACCCTGCAACAGGACTACCGGCTCTTTCTGGCCAGCAACGGCACCGCCACGGTGCAGCACAGTAGGCTCACCAGTGCCGGACTATACCCCTATTTTGAAAAGGTTTTTGTCTCCCAGGAGTTGGGCTACAACAAGCCTGCCAAGGCGTTTTTTGATGCCTGCGCCGCCCAAATTCCTGGGTTTGCCCCGGGAAAGGCCATGATGGTCGGTGACAGCCTGTCCTCTGACATTTTAGGGGGCATCAACGCGGGACTTCCCACCTGCTGGGTAAACCCCCACCACAAGCCCCACCCGGAGAACATCACCCCGGACTACCAGATTGAAGCCCTCTCCCAGCTGCCGGAACTGCTGAAAAAAATCAACCGGGAGGAGACTTTATGATCGAGCTTTGCCCCATCCATCATGTGGCCATTGAGGTTCAGGATATGGACACTGCCCTGGCCTTTTTTCAGAATGTATTCGGCATGACCGTGACCCGAATCGCCGGGCCAAAGGATGCCCCGGACAATGTGTGGCTGGACGGCGGCGTTCAGCTGTGCCGGGTAGACCACCAGAAAGCCGACTGCGGCAGAGTCAACCACCTGTCGTTCCACTGCACGGATTTAGAGGGTGTGCTTGCCCGTGCCGCCCAATACGGTGCCCAGCCCATCCCCGGCAAGGCCCGCCACTGGTTCTCTGCCCTGGGCATTCCCTTTGAAATGAAATAAGCAGCATCCCAGGCCTTTTCGGGCCTGGGATGCTGCTTTTTACAGTTCGATTGCCTCCATGTCCTCCGGGACAAAGACACGGCCAGAGTAGACGGTTTTGGCCTCCCGGGTCATGCGCTCTTTCCGGTCCGGGCCGTAGTCCTCGGTGTGGTAGAGAACCAGGTTGTTTACTTGCAGCCGGTTTGCCAGCTCCGCCGCATCCAGGCTGGTCACATGGCTGCGGGCGTAGGGCTGGTAACGTTCCCGGTCCTCATACAGGCAGTAGGCCTCGCTGAAAAGCCACTTGGCCCCCTGGGCGTAGCCCTCGGTGGATTCTTTCACCGGCTCGTCTCCGGCAAAGCACACCTGGCCCCCCTGGGGCAAATCCAGCTGGAAGCCGAACTGTTTCATTTTTTTGGAGCCGATGTCAAAAGCCTGGATGGAAAAGCCTGCCAAGTCCAGTTTTTCCCCGTCGGTGACTTCCCGAAAGCGGATTTGACCGTCAAAATACTTGGTCAGCTTCTTTCCCAGGATCATCTCGCAGATGGCCCGAACCTGGGACAGGGTCTCCCGGCAGCCTGCCACGGTAAAGGTGCCGGTATAGCCCTGCTCCGCCATGGCCGTGGCCACCGCCCGGATGACCCAGGGGGTTCCCAAAATGTGGTCGGAATGGCTGTGGGTCACAAACATGGCCCCAATGGCAGTGACAGGGACCCCCAGCTTGTGCAGCCGCACCAGAATTTCATTTCCCCCGCCGGCATCCACCAGCAGTTTCCGGTCCCCCTCCTCCAACAGGAAGCAGGTATTGTACCGTTCCAACACCAGCGCACAGCCGGTGCCTAAAAATGTTGCTTTCATGGTATTCTCCTTTGCAGATGCGAAATTGTCCCCGGCAGCAGATTACCGCCGCTACAGTCGCTTCGTCCAACGGTACATGCAAATGTAGCGGCGATGATTCATCGCCATCCAGCCCCGGCGAGGGGCTGGCTCCGTAACGAATACAACTTGTTAGGTTGATTGGTATTACCCACCGACATGTCATTCCGAGCGAACGCAGTGAGTCGAGGAATCTTCCCAAGTGGCCTGTTTTATCTTGTGGTGGTTCATTATCTAACGTGGTGGATTCCTCCACTCCGCTGACGCTACGGTCGGAATGACATAGTGGGGGGACGTGGCTGGTTTTTTATCGAGAACGGTTCCGTCCTTTCAGGTGCGGGCGGCAGATTGCCGCCGCTACACTGGATTCGTCCATTGTGGTACCGTTTTAGTGATACGGCTCCGGTACTTCATTACCGGCACTGACCTTGTTCGTTTTTCTCCCGGTCCAGGCGGAAATCTACGGAGCGTTTCAGGTAGGACAGGTATTCGTCATCCTGGCACATCTCCTTGCCGGGGGCATCGGACAGCTTGGCCACCGGGCGGCCATTGACGTATTGAAGCTTGATGACGATGTTCAAAGCTTCCTCGCAGGTGTCGTTGGTGACGAAGGTGCCAATGCCGAAAGAGACCTTGGTGCGGTCCTTAAAGTAGTCGTAGAGCTTCTGGGCGTGGTCAAAATCCAGGCTGTCGCTGAAGAGCAGCACCTTGCCCTTGGGGTCGGCACCGTATTTCTGGAAATGGCGGATCATTTTTTCGCCCCATTCGTAGGGGTCGCCGCTGTCGTGGCGGACGCCGGTGTAGTTGTTGACCATGGAGCGGTCAAAATCGTACAAAAACAGGTCTGTGGTGATGGTATCCGTCAGGGCGGTGCCGTTGTCGCCCCGGTATTCGTCATACCAGTCGGCCATGGCGTAGTGGTTGGTGTAGGCCAGGGGGATGGAGTCAATGCCCTGGTACATCTGGACGAACTCATGGGCATAGGTGCCGATGGGGGTCAAATCATACTTCATGGCCAGGTACACGTTGGAGGTACCGGCGCAGTTGGTGGTCTCCTGGGACAGCCGCCGCACCACCTCGTCCTGCCACTGCCGGGAGAGCCGCCGGCGGCAGCCGAACTCCGCAAAGCGGAAAGTGTATTTTCCGGAGTTAAAATCCTTGATTTTCTGCTCCAACCGCTGCCGGGCGGACTCTTCCAGCTGGGCATAGTCATAGTGCATTCTGAAATAGACCTCGTTGACGATTTCCAGCAGGTAGATTTCAAACTGCATGGCACTGAACATGGGGCCTTTCACCGTCAGGATCAGTTCGCCCCGGTCACTCAGCCCTGTGTGAACATACTCCCGGATGGGGTGCCACAGCCGCAGGAATTCCACATAGTCGTCTTTGATAAAGCGGATGGAGCGGAGGTAGTTCAGCTCCTCCCGGGTGAAGCGCAGACCGCAGAGATAGTCAATCTGGGCGTTGATCTCCTCCAGCATTTCCGGGGTAAAGACCGTGTGTTCATTCCGGCACTTAAAGTAGTATTCCCCGTTTAAGTCTGTGTGCTTGTGAAAAATCACCTGGTCCATGTTGAATTTGTATAGGTCCGTATCCAGTAGAGAAATTACAATGGGTTCCAGCTTCATATGGCCACTTCCTTTATATACTTTGGGTCTCCCGTCTGTCTTCGGATTCCAGCACCAAGGCCCGGAGTCTTGGGTAGAACGGATGGAGTTTCTTGTTTACATAACATTCCCACTGCTGCCGGTCATCGGCCAGCAGAAATGTGCGCATCTGGGAGGCGGAGATTTCAATGGTCTTGGGGATGTAGAGTTCTGCCACCCGGACCCCCTGGACGCTGTCAAACCAGTCCAGCCGCCGGGTCTCCTTACCGGAAATCAGCAGCTCCGGCATCTGGCCAAACTGCTTTTCCACGTTTTCCAGCACATAGTCCCCCCAGGCTCCTACGTTGCCCACGCCGATGTCCGGCAGGGGATAAATTTCCACCCGGTCCCCAAAAAGGGCTTCCAGCATTTCCCGGCGCAGTTCAAAGGGAAAGGGATTTTTCTGGGTGCCGGACTCCTGAGAGGAGCCTACAAAAATACCCACCTTCCGGCACAGGGCCAGGGCGGTTTCGATCATCTGCTCATGGCCGGAATGGAGGGTCTGAAACCGGCCTACCAAAATGCCCAGAGAAAAAGGCTTTTCCATACGCTCACCTCGCAACTGCCTCTATTCTACCAAACCCTGGGGCCTACGTCAAATAAAATCCCGGAAATCTGTACTTTTTTCCGGGGTTGTGGTATAATGCTCCAAAAGAAAGGGGGAAGCTCCATGGGACGAGCCTCTAAAAAGGAACACAAAAACCGATTTCAGCTGATCCGGGAGGAATTTGGTCTGTCCAGGGAACGGGCATCCGAACTGCTGGAAACCCTCAGTCCGGAACGCATTGAGAAAATCGAAAGCGAAAAATGCGCGCCCTACCCGGAAGAGGTGCTGACCATGGCCCAGAAATACAAAAAGCCTGGGCTGTGCAACTACTATTGCTCCAACCTCTGCCCCATTGGCCGGGAATACGTGCCGGAAATCCAAATCAAAGAGCTTTCCGCCATCGTGCTGGAAATGCTGGCCTCCCTGAATGCCGTCAACAAAAAGCAGGAGCGGCTGATTGAAATCACCGCCGACGGAAAAATCGACAACGGGGAATTGGAGGATTTTATCGACATCCAGGACCAGCTGGAGCGCATCTCCGTCACCGTGGAGACCTTGCAGCTGTGGTCCGAAAAAATGCTCCTCAGCGGAGCCATCGACCTGGAAGCCTACCGGGTCAAAAAAGAGCAGCGCAGAGGATAAGTGCTATTTTTCCCAAATAGCGGAAATACCCCCTGCTATTTTGCTGCTGTTTCCCTTTCCGAAAAACCCCATGTGTGATAAAGTAAGACCATCCAGAAAAGAACCCCCTGGGAAAGGAGACAGAAGATGTTTGAGATTTTGACGTTGATATTGTTCGTTTGGCTGTTTGTAAAATGCCTGGGCCTGGCCTTTCGGCTGACCTGGGGTGCCGCCAAGGTGCTGGCCGGTGTTCTCATGGTGCTGGCCCTGCCGGTGCTGCTGCTGTGCCTCCTCTTCGCCGGGAGCCTGATGCTGCTGGTACCCTGCCTGATGGTGGCCGGTGCCTGGGCCTTGCTGAAAGCGTGCTGACCCAAAATGAAACAAACCAGCCTCCGCACACAGCGGGGGCTGGTATTTTCTCAGGTCTTGTCTGGGGCAGCGTATCTTGCCCAACATATTCATTATACCACCTTTGCGCTTCCTTTTCCATGCTCATTTCCTCCAATCTTTGGCCTTTATTCTTATGAAACATCCCATCTTGCAAAAAGGGAAAACTTGGAGTAAGATGAAGATACAAAAAAGGAGTGAGTCCAATGTACTAGGAAATCTCCATTCTAAGAAAGCGAGGTTAACCACAGATGGAACCCACCTACGAAGGGAAATAACCCCTGACAGTCGCAGTGATGAGGCGACAGGTCAGGGGTTATTTCTTTGTCCTAATAAAGACCTTTGATGATTTTTACGCAGTTGTCAATGCCGATGACGCCGCTGTCCAGGGCCAGGTGGTAGTTTTGGGCGTAGCCCCACTTCATGTTGGTGTAAAAGCGGTGATAGGCCGCCCGGCGTTTGTCTTTGTCCCGCAGCCGTTCTTCCGGGGACTGGTCCCTCTGGCCGTAGACTTCCACAATGCGCTTAGCCCGGAAATCCATACTGGCGTGGATGAACACATTCAGGCAGTCCGCCTTGTCCCGGAGAATGTAGTCGGCGCAGCGGCCCACGATGACGCAGGGGCCTTTCTGGGCCAGATCCACAATGACGTTATTCTGGTGGACCCACAAAATGTCCTCGTTGGTGGGTCCAAAGACACGGTTGGAAAAGGCGGAGGACAGGAAGCCGCCGGGGGTGTATTCCCCCGCCTCTTCTACATAGTCTGGGGTGAAGCCCGTTTCTTTGGCCATTTCCTGGATGATCTGGGCATCGTAGCAGGGAATGCCCAATTCTTCCGCCACCTTTTTCCCGATGGTCCGTCCGCCGCTGCCAAACTCCCGGCTGATGGTGATGACTCTGTTTTTCATGCTGTTTGCACTCCTTCCGTATTCAGTTCCTGATAGGTTTTTGCAATGATGACCGCGGAAATCACAAAGGTCAGAACATCCGACACCGGCATGGAATACAGTACGCCGTTCAGCCCGAAAAATACCGGCAGCACCAGGGCAAAGCCCACGCCGAACACCACCTCACGGAACATGGAGAGCATGGTGGAGGCCAAAGCTTTCCCCACAGCCTGGAGGTAAATGAAACAGGCCTTGTTGACGCAGGCCAGCACCATCATGCACAGATAGGTGCGGAAAGCCCGGATGGCGAAATCCGTATAGTAGCTGCTTTCGTTGGCGGCACCGAAAATATCGATCAGCTGCCGGGGGAAGCCCTCGGCCAGTACCAGGGCCACGGCCCCTACGATCGCCTCAGAGATCAGAAGCTTGGTAAACAAAGCCCGGACCCGGAGCTTCTTCCCCGCACCCATGTTATAGCCCACAATGGGGATGCAGCCGGCGGCCATACCCACCACAATGGATATAACGATCTGGAAAAACTTCATGACGATGCCCACCACCGCCATGGGGATCTGGGCGTACTGGGGCTGACCGAACACTGCGTCCATGGACCCGTATTTGCGCAGCATGTTGTTGATGGCCGCCATGGCCGCCACCAGGCTGATTTGGGAAAGGAAGCTGGTAATGCCCAGGGTCAGCATCCGGCCACAGAGACTGCCCTGCAAGGAAAAGTCCCCGGGGGCGGGCTTGATGATTTTCATATGCACCAGATACCAGACGGCAAGGGCTGCCGTGACCACCTGGCCAACGACCGTGGCCACCGCCGCGCCCATCATGCCCCACCGGCAGACGAAAATGAAAATAGGGTCTAAAATAATGTTGATGACCGCCCCGGCCAGGGTGGAGACCATGGCAAACTTGGGCGCACCGTCCGCCCGGATCACGGGGTTCATGGCCTGGCCGAACATATAAAAGGGGATGCCCAGGGTGATGTAGAAGAAATACTCCTGGGAGTGGTGAAAGGTCTCCTGGTTCACCGTGCCGCCAAACATGGCAATAATCTGGTCGGCAAAGAGGAGATAAACAGCTGTCAGCACCAGACTGCTGACCACGCTGATGACCACGGCGTTGCCCACACTGCGCTTGGCACTGGCAAGCTCGTTTTTCCCCAGGGCCATGCTGACAAAGGCGCAGCAGCCGTCTCCCACCATTACCGCAATGGCCAGGGCCACCACCGTCAGGGGAAAGACCACGGTGTTGGCGGCGTTGCCGTAAGAGCCGAGGTAGCTGGCGTTGGCAATAAAGATCTGGTCAACGATGTTGTAAAGCGCGCCTACCAGGAGCGAGATAATGCAGGGAATGGCATACTGCCGCATGAGCTTTCCAATTGGCTCCGTTCCCAAAAACTGATTTCCTGAATTCATAAAAAGTCACCTTTCTTTCAAAAAAATAAAACGCGCAAGTCCAAACCCATCCGGACTTACGCATTTCTGCTACACGATCATCTTATTGAATTGTGGATTTTCCTCCTCTCCATTCCATAAAAAAACGCGTGGGGCGTTTCTGCAACCGGATTTACGCAGAAACGCCACACGCTGTCTTTCTATTATAGCGGCTCCCGCCGGAAATTTCAAATGTTTTTTGCGCTGCCGTCAGATTTCATAAAAACCGCCTTTTATTTTTGGAATTGGTTATGCGTTTAACCATTGCAAAACCCGGTTTGGAGCGGTACTATGAAGAAAAACCAGCAGCTGCCCCGGAAAAATCACCCTGCCGGTGGAGTGCATCATCCGAGAAAGTACGAGGAATTTATCATGTCTGCATTCTTAAAATCTCTGTGTAAAATCGCCATTCCCGTGACCCTGCAAAGTATGCTGCAATCCTCTTTTTCCATTATTGACCAGGTGATGGTCGGCCAGCTGGGGGAAACGGGCATTGCCGCCGTGGGACTGTGCGGCAACTTTTCCCTGATTTTCTCCGTGATGCTGGGGGCGGTCAGCACCGTGGCGGGGATTCTCATTGCCCAGTTCCTGGGGGCCGGGGAGAAAAAAGAGGCCTGGCGCAGTCTGGATGTGAGCTTGCTCTGGGGGTTGCTCCTGTCCGGCCTGTTTTTGGGGGCGGCGGTGGGCTTCCCCCGGCTGATTCTGGGGCTGTATACGGAGGATACCGGCATTATTGCCTCCGGCACCCTGTATTTTCGCCTGATCGGCTTTTCTTATGTCCCCATGGCCCTGAGTTCTCTCCTCTCGGCCTGGATGCGCTGCAAGGAGCAGGCCGCCATCCCCTTTGCGGCCAGTCTGGCATCCGTAGCCGTGAATACGGGGCTTAACTATCTGCTGATTTTCGGCAAACTGGGTCTGCCGCCCCTGGGCATTCCCGGAGCGGCCCTGGCGAGCCTTGCTTCCCAGGTGGTGAATTTTCTGTTTGTCCTGCTGGGCTTTGTCATTCTGGAAAAAAGGGAGGGCAGCAGCCCCCTTTGGAGCCTGCGCTTTGAGAAACTCCGCCATACGGACTACATGATGATGATCCTGCCGATTCTTGCCAGTGAGTTTTTGTGGAGCCTGGGCCAGAATGTGGAGTCCGCGGTTTACGGCCACCTGGGCAGTCAGGCCCTTGCGGCCTATACCCTGACCTGCCCGGTTCAGGGGCTGATGGTGGGCGCGCTTAGTGGCCTGTCCGCCGCCGCGGGGGTGCTGATTGGGAAGCGGCTGGGGCAGAAAGAATACGACAAAGCCTACATAGAATCCAAAAAAATCATGCTGGTAGGCCTTTTGGGGGCGGTCATCGTCTCTGCCGCGCTGATTTTGCTGTCCGGAACCTATACCTCCCTCTACCGGGTGGACGCTGCCGTCAAGCAATTGGGCAGGACCCTCCTGGTGGTCTTCGCCCTCTACGCCCCTGTCAAGGTTCAGAACATGATTTTAGGCGGGGGCATCCTCCGCAGCGGCGGCAACACCCGGCTGATCATGGTCATTGACATCCTGGGAACCTGGTTGGTGGGCATCCCTCTGTGCCTCCTGGGGGCCTACGTGTTCCATTTGGGCATTGTGGGGGTGTACGCCCTGCTCACCACCGAGGAGATTTTCAGGCTCCTGGTCTCCCTGGCGGTTTTCAAAAAGAAAAACTGGATGGTCAGTTTGTCTTAGGGGCCTATTGTCAATTCTTCTGCCCGCTATCTGTACAATTGCCGGGAAATGTGCTATACTGGCTCTATCCAAACATACAGAAGGATGGTGTTTTTAATGACCTATCAGGAAGTAATGACCAACGCCCGGGGAAATATGGGCAAGTGCAAGGCTTGCCCCGTGTGCAATGGGTTGGCTTGCCGGAATACGGTGCCTGGGCCTGGTGCCAAGGGCGTAGGGGATACGGCGATCCGGAACTATGATGCCTGGCAGAACATCCGGGTAAACATGGATACCCTGTGTGCCTACGGCGAGGCGGATACCCGCTGCACCCTTTTTGGCAAGACCTTTGCGGCCCCTGTGTTTGCCGGTCCCGTAGGGGCTGTGACCATGCACTATAGCGATCAGTATAACGATGAGACCTACAACGCCGCCCTGGTCAGCGGCTGCGCCCAGGCGGGCATTGCCGCCTTTACCGGTGACGGGCTGGATGCCAACGTGATGGTTCAGGCCACCCGGGCCATTCAGGCCGTAGGCGGCTTGGGCGTTCCCACCGTCAAGCCCTGGAATATGGAGCTGATTCGGGAGAAAATGGAGCTGGTGAAAGAAAGCGGTGCTTTCGCCGTGGCCATGGACGTGGATGCCGCAGGCCTGCCCTTCCTCAAGGGCATGGAGCCTCCCGCGGGCAGCAAGACCGTGGAGCAGCTGAAAGAAATCCGGGAAATGGCCGGACGGCCCTTTATCGTCAAGGGTGTCATGACCGTTAAGGGTGCGCTCAAGTCTCTGGAAGCCGGGGCCGATGCCATTCTGGTCTCCAACCACGGTGGCCGGGTGCTGGACGGCTGCCCCGCCACGGCAGAGGTTCTGCCGGAAATCGTGGCGGCGGTAGAGGGCCGGGTGCCGGTACTGGTAGACGGCGGCATCCGCACCGGTACAGATATTTTCCGCGCCCTGGCCCTGGGTGCCCAGGCAGTGGTAGTGGCCCGACCCTACGTCTGCGCCGTCTACGGCGGCGGTGCCGAGGGTGCCGTGGCCCTGACCAAAAAACTCCAGTCCGAACTGGCCGACACCATGCAGATGTGCGGCGTTCACACCCTGAACGAAATCACAAAGGACTGCGTGCGGGTGTTCTAAAAACAATTTCGCAAAAGGCGATCAGGAATTCCTTTTTGGACGTTCCTGATCGCTTTTTTGATTAAACAATGTTCGTGATTGCTTTATTTTGCTTTTGGGCATACTCCAAAAGGTTTCTGCTGTTGCCGAAGTGCCGGACATAGCAAATAACGCAATCGCATACTTGAATCAGATATTGATTGGCACGGAGCAGTGCCACCTTTCTGGGCACACCTTCAAGCGGTGGATAGAATGTTCCATCAAAGTCTTCTGGCATTTGAATCTGCGTTTCCGCCGGGTGATACGGTAAAACCAGAATTGCGGTAATATCCTTGCGGGTTTTCTTTATCTGCCTGAGGGCCGCTGCGGCCATCCGGTCAAAGCTCCCATGATAACCGACATAGAACACATCCGTTCCACTGTCAGCTGCTTTTTCAATGGCTTCCACCAAAACAGGATATACACTTTGAGGGGCATCTCCGTGACCGAACAGGAAGCAGGAAATCATGTTCTCACCCTTTCTTTTGTACTATAAGCACATCTGTATTTTTATGTCATTCTAACAGAATGATTCTGTATTTACAATACAGATGTACATAATTCAGAGGGGGCGAGGAATATGTCTGTTGACTATCAGGATATTGGTCAAAGAATCAAGCGTTTTCGCATGGAACAGGGGCTTACCCAGGAACGCTTATCGGAAATGATCGGAGTTGGCCCCAGTCATATGAGCCATATTGAATCCGGTTCTGCCGTCCCCAGCCTTGAAGTATTCATTTCCATTCTCAATGCGCTGAACTGCTCTGCGGATGAACTGCTTTGCCGGGAAATCCAAACCGGAAAACCTTTGCTGAACAGTTGGCTCTCAGAACTGATTGCGGACTGTGACCCGGTAGAGACAAAAATTCTATCCGATATTCTGATTTCCACAAAACAGACCCTGCGTAAGAATAAGACTTCTGATTGAAAAACCGCTCCTCTGAATTGGGGAGCGGTTTTTCAGTTATATCTGATAAAACCTGGTAAATTTTGGATTTCATCAGTTGTATCTTATAAAACCTGTTAGAATCAGGATTTTATCGGTTATAACCGATAAAATTCGATTATTTCCATGAATTTGCGATTATAATCGTTATGTAGGAACCATATAAAGCCCGACAGCACGTTCAAACCGTACTGTCGGGCTTTTCTGGATTCTGGCCGTTAATCCTGCTGTTCTGCCACAAACAGCAGGTGGTTGGAGCTGCCCAGGTGTTCTTTCTTTTCGCAGGTGTAGTGGTGGAAGCGGAGATATTGGGCGAAGCTTTCGTCATCCATGGCGTTGATTTTATCTTTCAGCAGTTCGCTGACACCGTCGGAAGCCACCTCGTGGAGCACCTTTAATCCCCCTTTGCCCAGCAGGCTGCGGCAGGCATCCAGGGTGTGGAAGACGAAAGGGAAGTCGTCACAGCGGAAGATGGCTTTGTTATAGTCGCCGTTTATAAAATAATCCGGGTGTTCGCTGAACATGGTCAGAATCACCATGTCGTTGGAAATAAAGGCCAGAAACAGCTTGCCGCCGGGTTTGCAAACCCGTTTTGCTTCCTGAATGCACCGCAGCTGGTCGCCTTCGCTGTGCAGATGATACAGGGGGCCGAAAAGCAGCACAATGTCAAAGGAATTTTCGGGATACCGGCTTAAATCCAAGGCGTTCCCCTGGGCCAGATCGATGGCATCCTCTGCTGTCAGCGATTCCCGGAACGCCTGAATGTTGCTGTCTGCCAGTTCCAAGGCAGATACCTTATAGCCCCGGCGGGAAAAATAGAGGCTGTATACCCCAGTCCCTGCCCCAACATCCAGAATTTTCGCCCCCGGTGTCAGGTATTTTTCGATGTACCGGACGTTGGTCAAAAATTCCACCCGGGCGGCCCTGGATTTGGTCAGGCGGCTGCTTTCATCGGACCTGCGGTAGATCTCCTGCACCAGCTGGGTATCGTTGTCATAAGAAAAGCCATCCATAAAGTGGGTCTGGGGGGCTGGTGTTGAAGTTTTGTGCCAATTTGTGCGTCCATATTTCATTTTTCCTTGCAATAAAAAAGCGGTCCAGAAAAACCGTCGGTTCAACCAGCCGCCTGCCACGTGGCGAATATAACCCCTGTGGACAACCGGAACCACTTATCGGCATGTCATTCCGAGCGAACGCAGTGAGTCGAGGAATCTTCCCGAGTGGCAAGTTTTATCTTGTGGTTATTTCTTGTCCCACGTGGTGGATTCCTCCACTCCGCTTATCGCTCCGGTCGGAATGACAATGAGGTTACGCTTCTACGAATTCGCCTACAGTTTCTAGAACGTTTTACGTTGCCCCGCCCCTCATCAGTCAGGGCTGCGCCCTGCCAGCTTCCCCGGAGGGGAAGCTTTTGTACCGTGGTTTGGGGTGCTGGGGTTTGTCGAGAACAGTCCCGTTCTTTCAGGTGCGGAACGGCACATAGGCCGTTCCCTACGGTTTCGCTGGTGGGTGGGCGTTTTCAACCGGGGGATTCTAAGGGCGGTGCGGCGTTTTTTTCTTATAGGAACAACAGGCGCAAAGGCAGAACGTCTACCCCCGACGTTTACAACTGAAACCGGAACGAGAACTGGATGTCTTCTTCTCCGGAGACCCGGTAGGGGGCCTCTACGTTGCTGCCCCAGCTGTCGATGCCGCCGAGGCCGCGGATGGCGGCGCAGAGGGTCAGGGTGGTGCGGCAGGGGGTGGGGAGTTCTTCTCGGTGGTAGGCACCGGTCAGTTGGTGGGGGGTGTAGGGCAGGGCGGAGAACGCAAAGGGGGCGGCGGCCCTGGTGACGGTGAGGGCGTGGCCGGAGAGGTGGAGGGTCAGCTCCTGGGTGTCCATGTGGCAGCCGCACTCCTGGGGGACCAGGTATGCCGGAATGTGGGGGGCTTCCCGGTGAATGCCGAAAATGCCGCCTTTTTTCCGGTCCGGATAGGTCTCGCCTGACAGGCCCGCCCAGGTGATCTCATCTACAGGCTGGGGCGTTTCAAACCGCAGGCCAAACAGGGGCAGCTCCGGGCGGCCCGGTGCGCCGGTGTAGCGGATGTGGGCTTCCATCTGGCAGTCCTCCGTGACGGTATAGGTCACCTGGGTTTCCAGCCCCGGCATAGCGGGGGCTACATAGCGATAGCGGATGGAGAGCCGCTGAGGGGTCTCCTCCAGGACCTGGATGCCGCTGCATTTCTGCCAGGCATCCACCGCTGACCAGAGGGAGCTTTCTGCCCCAAAGCCGCAGCCCAGGTCATTTTCCGTAGGGGCGCGCCAAAAGGCCGGACGGGGGGCGCGCCAGAGCCATTGCTGGCCGTCTGCCACCAAAGACACCGGGCCGCCCTCGGGGTAGGAGAAGAGGATTTCAAATCCCGCGCCAAAGACCCCCAAAGCCCCGTCTCCGCGGACGATGCGCAGGGGCTGGCGGCGGCTGCTTTTCGTAAGCCGGAACCGCCGGAGGGCGGCGGCGTTGGCTTCATCCTGGGCGTTCCGGGCATCTTTCCCCGCATACCAGTAGCGCACCTCCTGCATGGCGGGCTTTTCGCTGCCATCGGCAAAGACAATGCCGTTGCCGCTGAACGCGTAGTCGCTCTGCCGTTCTCCAAAATCTCCTCCGTAGCCCAGGGTATCTTGCCCCTGGGCATTTTTGTGCCAGAGGGCCTGGTCCATATAGTCCCAGATGAAGCCCCCCTGGTACTGGGGGAATTCCTCTTCTAAGCGGATGTAGCTTTCCATGCCCCCCAGGGAGTTGCCCATGTCGTGCATGTATTCACAGAGGAGGAAAGGCTTTTGAGGGCCATTTTCCAGATACGCCCGGATGTCCTGGGGCGGGGCGTACATCCGGCTTTCCACATCGGAAATGGCGTCAAAGGCCCGGTTGTGGAATACGCCCTCGTAGTGAACCAGGCGGCTGGGGTCCTGGGCGCGGAAATACCGGGCCATGGCCAGAATGTCTTCCCCGGCGTAGGACTCGTTGCCGCAGGACCAGAAGAGGATGGAAACGTGGTTTTTGTCCCGTTCCAGCATGGACCTTGCCCGGTCCACCACACAGTCTTTCCACTGGGGCAGACTGCCGGGGACGTTCCAGCTGGGTTCCACCTTTCCCAGTTTTTGCCAGGAGCCGTGGGTTTCCAGGTTGGTTTCGTCCATCATGTAGATGCCGTTCCGGTCACACAGGTGATACCAGGGGGTCTGGTTGGGGTAATGGCAGGTGCGGACGGCGTTGATATGGTTTTTCCGGATGGTCTCCATGGCCCGGTTCATGTCCTCCATGCCGATGGCCCGACCGGTAGAGGGGTTCCATTCGTGGCGGTTGACCCCCCGGATGATGAGCCTTTGGCCATTTAAG
Organism: uncultured Oscillospiraceae bacterium; assembly: GCA_934593275.1. Taxonomy (GTDB): domain Bacteria; phylum Bacillota; class Clostridia; order Oscillospirales; family Oscillospiraceae; genus Faecousia. The sequence continues at coordinate 15,697 of CAKTQE010000013.1, forward strand.
AGCATGAGACCGTCCTTTAATTCAAACCGGCGGAAGCCGATGTCATAGGGAATCCATTCTTGGGTCTCCCCGGAGGTCAGGGTCAGCACCATGTGGTAAAGGTTGGGGTGTTCATGGCACCAGGGCTGGACATTGGGGAATGTGAAGACGGGACTTTTGTAATATTCCCCATCAAAGGTCAGAGGAACCGGACCCTCCATCAGCCCCTGGATGGCGCAGTGCAGCTGTGCGTGTTCCACCTCCCCGCTTAAAATCAGCCGGATTTGCAGGGTACCGGTGGTGTTGTCCTCCAAAAGCCCCGTTTGCAGCCACAGATCGTCCACATGGACCGCGGGCTTGGCGTAAAGATAAACACCGCGGAAAATGCCGCTGAACCGGAAAAAGTCCTGGTCTTCAAGCCAAGCGGCACTGGAATGCTGGTAAACCTCCACGCAAAGCCGGTTGCCGGTTTCCCGGATGTAGGGGGTCAGGTCAAAATCCGAGGGGGTGAAGCTGTCCTCGGCGTAGCCCACAAAGCTGCCGTTGAGCCAGACATAGAACGCCTGTTCCACCCCCTGGAACGAAATGCAGACCCGCTTTCCCAGCAGCCCCGGCTCCAAATCAAAACGGCGGACGTAGCTTCCCACATGGGTGTTTTCCCAGTCGATTTCCGGGGGCCGCAGTTCCTTGCGGCCATCCCAGGGGTAGAGGGTATTGATATACTGGATCTCCCCGTGGCCCTGGAGTTCCATATGCCCCGGCACCCGGATGGTGCCAAAGGCGGCACCGTCAAAGCCCTCCTGCCAGAACCTTTCCGGACACTGCCCGGGGTTGCGGCTCCAGGCAAAATCCCAGACCCCATTTAAGTCCTGCCGCAGCGAGGTCTCCCCCGCGGCCAGTTCCTGGGGGCTGGCGTAGCAAACATGGTCCGAATGGGCATCCAACCGGTTCACCCGGAACACGGTGGGGTCGGTCAGCCAGTGTAAACTTGGTTCCATAAAAGCATCTCCTTTGGGGCAGCTTTGGCCTTTTCCTTTATTCTAGCGCAATTTTCCAGAAAGGCAAGCATATATTCCCCACAAATACCCACGTCAAAGCCCCCATCCTGCCTGGCGCAGAATAGGGGCTTTTCGGTACATTCTTCTGATTCCAATTGTCCATTGTCAATTGAACTACAGTTCCGCTCCGTTGCTTTTGACCACCTGGGCGAACCACCCGGCACTGTCTTTGTAGATGCGGTTTCCTGTGGGGAAATCCACGTAGACCAGGCCGAAGCGTTCGCTGTAGCCGCTGTGCCATTCAAAATTGTCTGTCAGGGACCAATGGAAGTAGCCCAGAAGCTCCGTACCCCTGGAAAAGGTGTTTTGGAGGCACCTCAGGGACCGGTGAAGAAAATCCTGGCGGTTGGGGTCGTGGACGTCGCCGTCCAGGCTGATGATGTCGTTGCAGCTCAGGCCGTTTTCCGTGATGTAGCAGGGGATGCCGTAACGCTGCCACAAAAAGGCAGGGCCAAAGTCCATGACCTCCGGGGTCACGGGCCACTTGAGGGCCGTCCGGGGGAAGCCCTCGTAGCGGGGGATGTACTGAGGCCCATGGGTTCCGGCCCGGACGCACCAGCCGTTGTAGATGTTGAAGCCCAGAAAATCCGGTATCTGGTGGATGGTGGCCAGTTCCTCCCCGGAGACGGCGGCCATCAAATCCCTCAGAGGCCCCGGGGGGCAGTCCGGGAAGCGGCCCAGGCAGATGGGGTCCAGGGCCATTTGATGGGTGAACATCCAGTCCTCATCCGAGACCCGGAAAGTGGCCTCCCGGGCGGCGGCGGTGTCGGCTTCCTGTTCGGGGTAGCACAGCCGCCCGGTGGTGGCAATGCCCAGTTTCGCACTGTCGTTTTCCTGCCGGATGGCTGTCGCCCCCAGGCCATAGGCCAGCAGCAGATGCTTCCAGACCAGGAAGAGCCGGTCCGGCGGCTCCCGGCGGCCAGGGGCGTGGATGCCGCTGCCGTAGCCCAGGGCCGCCACGCATTGGGGTTCATTCAGCAGAAAGAAATTACCCACCCGCCCCCGGAAATGCCCGGCCATCATCCCGGCGAACCGGGCAAAGGCCTGGGGGGTCTCCGGGTTCAGCCAGCCCCCTCGGTCTTCCAGGGCCTGGGGCAGTTCCCAGTGGTAAAGGGTCATATAGGGGGTGATGCCCTCCCGCAAACACAGATTCACCAGCCGGTCATAGTAGGCAAGGCCCTTTGGATTCCACTGGCCGGTGCCCTGGGGGTCGATGCGCGCCCAGGAGGTTGAAAAGCGGTAGGCGGTCAGGCCTAAGTATTTCAGGTTCTCCACATCCCGCTCCGGGTGGCGATAGCTGCGGCAGGCGGTGTCCCCGGTGTTGCCCTCAAAGGTCTTGCCGGGGGTGTGGGAAAAGGTATCCCAGACGGAGGGTCCACCGCCGTCTGCCAGGGTCTCTCCCTCGATTTGGTAGGCACTGGAAGCCGCGCCCCAGACAAATTCTTTCGGAAAACCGCTCATCCCATCCACACCTCCACCTGGGCGGTGTGACCCGCCGGAAGAATGGGCAGGACGTTGCCGGAAACGCTCTGACCGTCCAAGGTCATGGCGGTCACGCCCTTTTGAACGCCCTTGGGATTTTTCACCAGGATGTTGTATTCCGCTCCCCGGAACCGGCGGTGGAGCCGGAACTCCTTCCAATCTGCCGGGACGCAGGGATCGATACGCAAGCCCTCCAGGGTGGGCTGCATCCCCAGAATGCTCTGGGTGATGCTCAGGAACGTCCAGGCGGCGGTGCCGGTGAGCCAGCTGTTTTTCGCCTCTCCAAAGCTGGGGGCATCCTTGCCCGCGATCATCTGGCTGTATACATAGGGTTCTGTCCGGTGGATGTTGCTGATGTCCTCGGTGTAGGCGGGGCAGGTCCGCCGGTAGACCTGGAACGCCCGGTTTCCGTGGCCCAACTCTGCCTCGGCGCAGACGATCCAGGGGTTGTTGTGGCAGAAAATACCGGCGTTTTCCTTGTATCCCGGGGGATAGGAGCTGATTTCCCCCAGATTCAGGTAGTATTCCTCATAGGCTGGCTGCAACAGCACAATGCCGTAGCGGGTATCCAGCCGCTCCTCCACGCTCCGGAGAGCCTGGGCGGCCTGGCCGGTGGTTTTGCCAATACCCGCCATAACGCACATGCCCTGGGGTTCAATGTAGATTTGCCCCTCCTTGCATTCCCGGCTACCCACAGGATTGCCGCTGGCGTCATAGGCCCGGCGGAACCAGGCCCCGTCCCAACCGGCGGTGAGGACGGCTTGCTCCATGTCCTGAACGGCAGACTCCACCTGGGTGGACTCTTCCAAAAGCCCCAAATGGCGGCAAAGTTCCCCGTAGGCCCTGCCGTATTTCACAAACATGCCCCCAATGAACACGCTTTCCGCCACCGGGCCTTCACTGGGTCCGGTGATCTGGAAGCTCTCTCCCGGGTGGGCAGAGAAGCAATTCAGATTCAGGCAGTCGTTCCAGTCCGCCCGACCAATGAGAGGCAGACGGTGGGGACCCAGGTGGGTCAGGGTGTAGCGGATGCTCCGGCGCAAATGCTCCATAAGGGGCTGGGCAAGGCGTTCGTCATTGTCAAAGGGAACTGACTCTGACAGAATGGAAAAGTCCCCGGTCTCCCGGATGTAGGCATCGGTTCCCGCAATCAGCCACAGGGGGTCATCGTTAAAGCCGGAACCCACGGCCAGATTTCCCTTTTTGGTCAGGGGCTGGTACTGGTGGTAGGCACTGCCATCGGGGAACTGGGTGGCGGCAATGTCCAATAGCCGCTGTCGGGCCTTTTGGGGGATCATATGGACAAAGCCCAGCAGATCCTGGCAGGAATCCCGGAAGCCCATGCCCCGGCCCATGCCGCTTTCAAAATAGCTGGCGGAGCGGGACATGTTGAACGTCACCATGCACTGATACTGGTTCCAGATGTTCACCATCCGGTCTACCTTTTCGTCTCCGGTGCGGGCGGTGCAGCCCCCCAGCAAGTCTCCCCAGAACTGCCGCAAATCCTCCAAGGCGCAGTCAAAGGCTGTGGGAGAACTGTATTTTTCCATCATGGCGTGGGCGCGGGTCTTGTTGATGACCCCCGGGGCCACGAACTTTTCCTCCTGGGGGTTTTCGATATAGCCCAGGCCCAGCACCAGCTGCTGCTGCGCCCCAGGCTCTAAGGTCAGGTCAAATTCCATGGCCCCCACCGGTGCCCAGCCGTGGGCCTGGGAGCCGGTGCAGTGGCCCTCCAGAACGGCCTGGGGTCTGGCGGGACTGCCGTAGACCCCTAAAAAGGCATCCCGGCTGGTATCAAAGCCGGTGTAAGGCCGGTCTGCCCAGAAGAAGGCATAGTGGTCCCGGCGTTCCCGGTACTCGGTTTTGTGGTAGAGGGCCTGCGGCTCGATTTCCACCTCTCCGGTGGAGAAATTCCGCTGGAAGTTGGAGCTGTCGTCCATGGCATCCCAGAGGCAGAATTCTACATAGGGAAACAGTTTGAGATGCCGCGGCCTGTCCCCCTGGTTCTGAACCGTCAGTTTCAGCAGCATACACCGGTCTTCCCGGGGGACCAGCATGGCCTGTTCCAGGGAAAGGCCGTCTTTTGTTCCCGTGATCACCGTGTAGCCCAGGCCGTGGCGGCAGCGGTAGAAATCCAAGGGCGTTTGGGTGGGCTGCCAGCCGGGATTCCAAACACTGCCCTCCTCCGTGCGGACATACACATGGAAGCCGTCGGCATCCAGGGGGCTGCCGTTGTAGCGGTAGCGGGTGATCCGCCGCAGTCGGGCATCCTTATAGAAGCAGTAACCTCCCGCCGTATTGGACACCAGGGCGAAGAAGTCCTCGCTGCCCAGATAGTTGATCCAGGGCAGGGGCGTGGTGGGCGTGGTGATCACATATTCCCGTTGTTCGTCATCAAAATGGCCGTACTGCATATGGTTCCTCCTTGTATTTGATTCGTCTTTCGAAAACGTTTAAGCTATGGTATTCTCTGATTAAGCATAGCGCAAACTTACAAAAAACGCAACTATCTTTTCCAAAAACAATGATATTTGGCGGTTCTGCCCAAATAAAATCCCTTGCCTTTGTGCGATTTTGAAAACGCTTCGAAAATCACGAAAATCTTACGTAAGCAATGTGTCTGATTTTTCGTTTTCAACTTGTGCAGACTGTTCAAATTTCACGGAAACGTCAAAAATTCCAAAAATAGGGCTTGCAATTTCGTGAAATGTAGAGTATGCTGTGATTACGAAAACGATTGAGGAAAAACGTCGAAGGAGGACAAGGATATGGTCAGCATGAAGGACATTGCCCAACGCTGCGGTGTCTCTGTCGCCACAGTCAGCAAGGCCCTCAGCGGACAACCGGACATCGGCCCGGAAACCAGAGACCGTATTCGCGCCGTGGCCGAGGAAATGGGCTACGTGACCAATTCCGCCGCCCGGGCCTTAAAAGCCAACCGGACCTACAACATCGGCATCCTGTTTGTAGATGAGCAGAACAGCGGCCTGACCCACGAGTATTTTTCGGCGGTGCTGGAAAGCCTGAAAGTGGAAGCCGAACGGCAGGGCTACGATGTGACCTTTATCAACCGCAACGTAGGCCGCCGGACCACCTATTTGCAGCACTGCCTCTACCGGGGGGTAGACGGGGTGATCATCGCCAGCGTGGATTTTTCCGACCCCCAGGTGTTGGAGCTGGTGAATTCCGATCTTCCCGTGGTAACCATTGACCATATTTTTAACAACCGTCTGGCCGTGGTCTCCGACAACGTGCAGGGCATGGAGGCACTGGTGCATTACGCCCACGCCCAGGGCCACCGGCGCATTGCCTTTATCCACGGCGAGCGCACCGCCGTTACGGAAAACCGACTGACGGGCTTCTACCGGGCCTGTGAGGAACTGGGCTTCCAGGGGGACGAGGCCATCGTCCGGCAAGGAACCTATCACGAGGCCAACAGCTGCGCCGCCATTACCAAGGAGCTTCTGGAGCTGCCCAACCGGCCCACCTGCATTTTCTTCCCCGATGACTTTTCCGCCATTGGCGGCCTGAACACCATCCGGGAGGCGGGGCTGCGTATTCCGGAGGACATCAGCGTTTGCGGCTATGACGGCATTCCGCTGGCAGACATCATGTCCCCCAGAATGACCACCTACCACCAGGATACCAAGGCCCTGGGTACCGCCGCCGCCAAGGGACTCATTGACCTGATCGAGCGGCCCAGAACCACCCTTTTAGACCGGATCGTCATTCCCGGCAGTCTGCGCGTTCGGGAATCCGTGGCAAAAATCCGGTAATACCCCTATTTTCTATGGTGATGACCGCAAAAAGCGGTACACATAAACCCGTTTATTATTTTAAGGAGGAACATACAATGAAAAAGGCACTGTCCATCATTCTCGCACTGGCCATGGTTTTCACACTGTGTGCCTGTAACTCCCAGAAATCCACGAAGTCCTCCGAGGGCAAAGTATTCAACATCTATGCCTGGAACGAGGAATTCAAGGGCTTCTTTGAAAAGTATTACACTGTACCCGAGGGTGTCACCGTCAACTGGATCATTACCCCCAGTGATGGCGGTGCCTACCAGGAGAAGCTGGACCAGGCCCTCCAGGCCCAGGCCAACGCCTCCAATGACGACAAGGTAGACCTGTTCCTGGCCGAAGCCGACTACATTCAGAAGTACACCGGCTCGGACTACACCCAGGATGTGACCGCCCTTGGTGTCACCGATTTCTCCAACACCTATGCCTATACCGTCCAGACCGCTTCCGATGCCAACGGCACCGTCAAGGGTGTTTCTTTCCAGTGCTGCCCCGCGGCCCTTATCTACCGCCGCTCCATTGCCAAGGACGTACTGGGTACCGATGACCCCGTCGAGGTTCAGAAAGCCCTGTCCGACTGGGACAAGTTTGGTGACGTGGCCGCCCAGGCCAAGGCCAAGGGCTACTACATGACCGCCTCGGAATCCGCCACCTACCGGGTCTTCTCCAACAACGTGGCCTCTCCCTGGGTGGATGCTGACAACAATCTGCAAATTGATGCTGCCATGAAGACCTGGATGGCCCAGGCCAAGGACTTCACCGACAAGGGTTACACCCAGACCTGCGACATCTGGTCCGATGAATGCACCGCCCAGATGTTCAAAGACGGCAAGACCATGTGTTTCTTTGGCCCTGCCTGGTACTACAACTTCTCCATGGGCAACGCCCAGGATGCGGAAAAAGGCTGCTTCGGTGACTGGGCCATCTGTGAAGGTCCCCAGGCCCACTTCTGGGGCGGCACCTGGCTGCTGGCTCCCGTAGGCACCGACAACCCCACCATGGTGGCAGACATTATGAACACCTTTATCAATAACGAAGAAGTCTGCACCAACCTGGTAAAGAACGAGATGCAGTTCTCCAACAACCAGAAAGTCAACGAAGCCTGTGCGGCCACCGGCGGCAACGACTTCCTGGGCGGCCAGAACGACACTGCCATTTTCTGCGAGCTGGCCAAGAACATCGTCTTTGAGAACCACACCATCTACGACCAGGTCATCAACGAAGACCTGCAGAAGTGCTGGCGGGAATACTGCGACGGTGATGTGACCGAGGATCAGGCCATGGCCAACTTCTACGCCCTGGTTTCCGAGAGCTACCCCTCCATCGTCACTCCCTGAGCTGATTCGATTCTTCATTTCTTCTCCTCCGGGGCAGGGCCTATGCCCTGTCCCGGAACGCTTTCCGGTGTTCCGGATGGGGTGCAAAGCACCCTATGGGGAATGCCGAAAAGAGCATATTTTTCAAAAGGGAGGCAATTTCTATGCAAGCAACCGTCAAGACCCCTCGCCCCAAACGGAAAAAAGGCATCAGCTATGCCAAGTGGGGGTATCTGTTCATCCTGCCCTTTTTCCTGACCTATTGCGTTTTCGCCCTGGCCCCCCAGGTGCTGACCATTTACAACAGCTTCTTTGAAAACTACCGGGAGGGCCTGACCCAGGTAGGGCCTCGGTTTGTAGGCTTTCAGAACTATGTAAAGCTCTTTACCCCGGATAAAAACGGCACCGTCAGCATTCTGAAATTCGCCGGAAACACCATGATCATGTGGGTAGAGGGTGCCATTCCCCAGGTGGTCATTGCCCTGATGCTCTCGGTGTTCTTTACCAGCTACCGGCTGAAAATCCGGGGCCAGCAGTTCTTTAAAACCGTGATTTACATGCCCAACCTGATCATGGCCTCCGCTTTTTCCATGCTGTTCTTCACCCTGTTTTCCAATGTAGGCCCGGTGAACCAGATTCTGCTGCAAACGGGCTGGATCGACGCGGCCATTCCGTTCTTTGACAAGCAAGTGACCGTCCGGGGGCTGGTTGCCACCATGAATTTCCTCATGTGGTTCGGCAACACCACCATTTTGCTCATGGCGGGCATTATGGGCATTGACCAGAATCTCTTTGAGGCTGCCAGCATGGACGGAGCCAATTCCTTACAGGTCTTCTTCCGGGTGACCCTGCCGCTGCTGATGCCGGTGCTGGTGTATACGGTGATCACGGCTCTGATCGGCGGCCTGCAAATGTTTGATGTGCCCCAGGTGCTGACCAACGGTGCGGGTACCCCCAACCGGTCCTCCACCACCCTCATTATGTACCTGAACAACTTCCTGAAAACCAGCAAGAACTACGGCATGGCCGGGGCGGTCTCCGTGATTATTTTCATCATTACGGGACTTCTGAGCATTCTGGTATTCAAGAGCCTGACGAAAGACGACAACTAAGGAGGTGTCCCCATGCGAACCAATTCTTCCGACAGCCGCAAAGCCCGGGCCATGCTGACCCTGAGCCGGGCGGTGGTCTACATCATCCTGGTGTTCCTGTCCGTTCTGTGTCTGTTCTCCTTTTACATGCTGATCATCAATGCCACCCGCTCCAACGCGGACTTGCAGGGCGGCTTCCGGTTCCTGCCCCAGGGCAATTTCCTGGTAAACCTGAAAAACGCCTGGACGGACTCTTCCATCAACATTCCCCGGGGCATGGCCAACAGCTTCTTTGTAGCCGCCGCCACGGCCCTGCTTACCACCTACTTTTCCGCCCTGACGGCCTACGGTCTCCACGCCTACGACTTTCGGCTCAAAAAAGCCGCCACCACCTTTATTCTGGCGGTCATGGTCATCCCCAAGCAGGTCAGTGCCTCCGGCTTTGTCCAGCTGTGCTACCGCTTCGGCCTGACGGACAGCTATCTGCCTCTGATTTTACCGGGCATTGCCGCTCCGGTGGTGTTCTTCTACATGAAGCAATATATGGCCTCGGTGCTGCCCATGGAAATCGTAGATGCCGCCCGGGTGGACGGCTCCGGAGAGTTCTGGACCTTTAACCGCATCGTCCTGCCCATGATCAAGCCCGCCATTGCGGTGCAGATGATTTTCTCCTTTGTAGAGTCCTGGAACAACTACTTCCTGCCGGCATTGCTTCTGAACAAAAACGAAATGAAAACCGTCCCCATTATGATCGCCCAACTCCGGGCGGCGGACTACTCCAAGTTCGATTTGGGCAAGGTCTACATGTTCATCCTCCTGGCAATCCTGCCGGTACTGGCCGTCTACATCGTCCTCTCCCGCTTCATCATCAAAGGCGTAACCGCCGGCTCCGTCAAGGGCTGACGAGGGGCATCGAGGCCGACCATGGCAGAAACCAGCATCCCGCCTTTGAGGATGAACTTCTCCCGGTATTCTGATAGAGAAATGCGCTCCAGAAAACGCTCCATCATGTAATTGCGCATTAAAATTTGTGCATCTGCGGATTTGTCTTTGGAGAGATTGCGGATCAGGTCCTTGAGCTGCCGTGCAGTCTTTATCATAAGAGTACCTCCAAATACTGCCGAAGAAGTTTCTCAACGTGGAACGTCTGCGCATAGCGCATCAGCTTCCGCAAGTCCTTGTCTTTTCGTTTTGCGTATTGCTTGAGCGCATCCTGAAAGGTCTGCATCTCGATCCCGCTGCGACTGCGGATCAGGTCGCAAATCGTGCGCTCCATATCATAGACGGGAACGGGATTGCCAAAGGGCGTGTTCATCGTAACGATCCCCACATCATGCAATTCTTTCTTGATGGTGTAGACCTTGATGCCGTCCGCTTGCAGGCTGGCAGGATTGTAGCCGGTTTTGACGGTGATGGAATAGGGACTCGGCTCCCGGTCCGTCAGGTCGTGGAAAAACAGCGCGCTTTCATGGGAGAATACGGCCTGGGCACAGCGAAGGTGCAGCAGATACATGGCGTCCGTCCATGCGTCAGGCGAAACATAAACGCCGTGCGCTGCTTGCTCTATGCCACGCTGCTTGGCGTAGGCGTAGAATGCGGATTTGGCAATGCCCTTTTCCAAAACCTGGGCGGTTTTGAGGATGCCATTGTTTTGCTCGAAAAGCAGATCGAGCCGTTCATAGGCTTTCACGCAACCACTCCTTTCTTGCTAATATTATATACAATATTAGCAAGAAAGTAAACAACGATTTCAGAAACGCAAGGGGTTTCTAAAAGTCCAAAAGAAACGGCTGCACCCAGTTGAGCGTGCAGCCGTGCGGTTTGTATCCAAATATCTATGCAAAAAACAGGTCCTCTCCAAACCGGAAAGGACCTGTGATTTTTTTGAGGGGCGTTTTTAAACAGCCCATTTTTGTTATTCTCCCTCAGTCAAAAAGCTTGTCAAAAAAGCTTCTGCCCTTGGGGGAATTGTTCTTTTCCAGGGAGCCATCCAGCTTGCGAAGCAAATCCTTTTGCTCTCTGGTAAGCTTGGTGGGGGTCTCCACCACCACGGTGAAGCGGAGGTTGCCACGGCGGCGGGAATTGCCTACCTCGGGGATGCCCTTGTCCCGGATGATGAATTCCTTGCCGGTCTGGGTTCCCTCGGGGATGGTGTAGCTGACGTTCCCCTCCAGCGTGGGGACCTGTATCTCCGCGCCCAGGGCGGCCTGGGTGAAGCTGATGGGTACGGCGCAGAGAATGTCGTTGCCGTTACGCACAAAGGTCTCGTGGGGCCGGACCCGAATCTCCACCAGCAGATCGCCGTTGGGCGCGCCGTTGGCACCGACGCAGCCCTCGCCCCGGACCCGGACGGTCTGGCCGTTGTCCACACCGGCGGGGACTTTGACCTTGACCCGGTTGTTCTTCCGGACCTTGCCCTTGCCCTTGCAGGTGGTGCAGGGGGTCTTGATGATCTTGCCTCTGCCGCCGCACTGAGAGCAAGTGGTGGTGGACTGCATCTGCATGCCCATAAAGCTCTGGGTCACCCGCTCCTGACCGGTACCGTGGCACCGGGAACAGGTTTCTACCACGCCATCGGCACTGCCGCTGCCCTTACAGTTGGGGCAGTTCTCGATTCTGGGTGCGCTGACCTCTTTTTCACAGCCAAAGGCCGCTTCCTCAAAGGTCAGTTCCAGCCGGGACATGACGTTTTCACCCCGGCGGGGGGCATTCTGGGTATTGCCCCGGCTGCTGCCGCCGCCGAAGAAATCACCGAAAATATCCCCAAAGTCAAAGCCACCGAAGCCGCCGCCAAAACCGCCGCCGAAGCCACCGGCACCGGCACCGGCGTTAAAGTTGGGGTCTACCCCCGCAAAGCCGTAGGAATCATACCGGGACCGTTTATCCGCGTCAGAGAGAACCTCGTAGGCCTCGCCCACTTCCTTGAACTTCTCCTCCGCGGTCTTATCCCCAGGATTCCGGTCCGGATGGTATTTCATCGCCAGTTTCCGGTAAGCTTTCTTTATATCATCAGCACTGGCACCCTTTTCAACGCCCAGCACCTCATAGTAATCACGTTTGTTTTCTGCCATAACACATTCACCTCAGACAAGTCAATTGGCAATTGACAATTGACAGTTGACAATGGGTACAAGCCTTCCGTTTTGAATCAAAATTGTCAATTGTCAATTATCAATTGTCAATTTATCCGTTTCCAGTGGAACAAGGGGCGGCGTTTTACCTGCCGCCCCTTGTAGAGCTTTGGATTAGTCCACGGTCTCGTAGTCCGCGTCTACCACGCCGTCGTCGCCGGGCTTGTTACCGCCCTGGGTGCCGTCCTGGGGAGCGGCTTGCTTGTACAGCTTCTCGGATACCGCGTAGAACGCTTTCTGGACTTCCTCGGTAGCGGCCTTGATGGCCTCTACGTCATTGCCCTTGTTGACTTCTTTCAGCTTGTCAACGGCGGACTGGATGGAAGCCTTTTCGGAGGCGTCGATCTTGTCGCCCAGCTCGCCCAGGGTCTTTTCGGTCTGGTAAACCACCTGGTCGGCAGCGTTGTGGGCATCCACCTCGTCTTTCCGGGCCTTATCCTCGGCGGCGTACTGCTCGGCCTCGTGAACGGCCTTGTCAATATCCTCCTTGCTCAGGTTGGTGGAAGCGGTGATGGAGATCTGCTGCTCCTTGCCGGTACCCAGGTCCTTGGCGGAGACCTTTACAATGCCGTTGGCATCGATGTCGAAAGTAACCTCGATCTGAGGTACGCCACGGGGCGCGGGGGCAATGCCGGTAAGCTGGAAGCGGCCCAGGGTCTTGTTGTAAGCAGCCATTTCCCGCTCGCCCTGGAGGACATGGACCTCAACGGAGGTCTGGCCGTCAGCGGCGGTGGAGAAGATCTGGCTCTTGTGGGTAGGAATGGTGGTGTTCCGGTCGATCAGACGGGTGAACACGCCGCCCATGGTCTCAATGCCCAGGGACAGAGGAGTCACGTCCAGCAGCAGGATGTCCTGCACGTCGCCGGTGAGAACGCCGCCCTGAATGGCCGCGCCAACAGCCACGCACTCGTCGGGGTTGATGCCCTTGAAGCCTTCCTTGCCGGTGATCTGCTTTACGGCTTCCTGAACGGCAGGGATACGGGTGGAGCCGCCAACCAGCAGCACCTTGTGCAAATCAGAAGCACTGAGGCCCGCGTCAGACATGGCCTGACGGACAGGCTTCATGGTCCGCTCTACCAGATCGGCAGTCAGCTCGTTGAACTTTGCCCGGGTCAGGGTCACGTCCAGGTGCTTAGGGCCGGTGGCATCGGCGGTGATATAGGGCAGGTTCACGTTGGTGCTGGTCATGCCGGACAGCTCGATCTTGGCCTTTTCGGCGGCCTCTCTCAGACGCTGCATGGCGACCTTGTCGGAAGACAAATCAATGCCCTCGGCCTTCTTGAACTCGGCAACCAGGTAATCCATGATCCGCTGGTCAAAGTCGTCGCCGCCCAGGTGGGTGTCACCGGCGGTAGCCAGAACCTCGATAACGCCGTCACCAATGTCCAGGATGGACACATCAAAGGTGCCGCCGCCCAGGTCGTAAACCATGATCTTCTGCTCGGATTCCTTATCCAGGCCGTAGGCCAGAGCCGCAGCGGTAGGCTCGTTGATGATTCTCTTGACTTCCAGACCGGCGATCTTGCCGGCGTCCTTGGTGGCCTGACGCTGGGCGTCAGAGAAGTAAGCGGGAACGGTGATTACAGCCTCGGTAACAGGCTGGCCCAGGTAAGCTTCGGCGTCCGCTTTCAGCTTCTGCAGGATCATTGCGCTGATCTCCTGGGGGGTGTAGCTCTTGCCGTTCAGGGTCACGTGGTAATCCTCGCCCATATGACGCTTGATGGAAGAAACGGTGCGGTCTGCGTTGGTCACGGCCTGACGTTTTGCCACCTGGCCAACCATACGCTCACCGGTCTTGGAAAAAGCCACCACAGAGGGGGTGGTGCGGTTGCCTTCGGCGTTGGCGATCACAACGGGTTCGCCGCCTTCCAGAACGGCAACACAGGAATTGGTAGTACCAAGGTCAATACCGATAATCTTGCTCATAATATTTTTCCTCCTAATGATAACGAAAAGGTTTATACTGTTTTGAATTGGTTTTGTTGTTTATTGTTAATTGGCCACCTGGACCATGGCAAATCTCACGACTTTGTCACCGACTTTGAAGCCCTTCTGGAATACCTGGGCGATGGTGTTTTCACCAAGGCTCTCGTCTTCCAGGTGCATCACCGCGTTGTGGATATTGGGGTCAAAGGCATCGCCCACATTTCCAAAAATCTCCACACCCAGGCCGGTGAAAATCTTTACCAGCTCATTCATGGTCAGCTCCACGCCCTTTTTGTAGGCGGCATCCTCGGTGGGCTGGTTCAAGGCCCGCTCCAGGTTGTCATAGACGGGAAGCAGCTTTTCCACGGCATCGGCCCTGCCGTTTCCGTAGGACTGCTCCTTTTCCTTGACGGTCCTCTTGCGGAAGTTATCGAATTCCGCCGCCAGACGCAGATAGCTGTCATGCTCGGCGTTGTACTTTTCCTCAAAGGGATTTTTGGTTTCCGCCTCCTGCGGGGTTTCCACAGATTCCGATGCTTCGGTTTCCGGGGTTTCTTCGGGGATCAATTCCTCGGTGGTCTCAGGTGTCAGCTTTTCTTCCTTTTTGGCCACTTCTATACCTCCTTCGATGTTTGCGCCTCATTTGGCTGGGGCAGCTGCTTGGTTTCCGGTTTGGCAAAGGCTTTGCTCAGGCTTTCGGCAAAATAGCTCAGCCGGGCGGTGACCTTTGCGTAATCCATACGGGTGGGGCCAACCACACCGATCAGCCCCTGCATCCCGTCACCAATATCAAATTTTGTCATCACCACGCTGGAATCTTTCAATTCCTGGGATACGTTTTCCGGTCCCACCAGAACTTTGGTGCCGTTTTCGCTCTGCATCATGGCAGGCAGACCGGAAAGCGCGTCTTCGTCAATGGATTCCAGCACCTTCTGGGCTTTGTCTACATCCCGATACTCAGGAAGTCCCAGAAGTCTCGCCTGGCCCGCCACGGCCACATTGGTAGCGGCCTTTTTGCTCAGCACCTCCGTGGCAAAGTCCACGATGATGGGAACCAAGCTGGCGGCTTTCCCCGCGGAGTGCATGACCTTTTCCAGCAGGGACTGGGAGAAGCCCTCCGGGGGAAGCTCCGTCATGGCGGTGTTCAGCAGCGCGCCCAGAAGCTTTAAATCCGCCTCTTCCAAAGGAACGGGGAGCTTGATGAGCTTGTTGAACACCTCGTCATTGCTGAGCATCACCACCAGGATGAAGCTGCCCTGGCCCGCGTGGATCAGCTCGTACCGGGATACGGTAACGGAAGCACTG
Source organism: uncultured Oscillospiraceae bacterium (assembly GCA_934593275.1). Taxonomy (GTDB): domain Bacteria; phylum Bacillota; class Clostridia; order Oscillospirales; family Oscillospiraceae; genus Faecousia. The sequence goes on from CAKTQE010000013.1 coordinate 30,788, forward strand.
CGGGAAGCGGCGGTAATGGCCGGAAGGTCCGTGGCCTGGGACACCAGCTTGGCGACTTTCTCCACCAGCCGGTCCACACGCTGGACCTTTTCTTCAATGGCATTGTTAATGGATTTGGTTTCATCCACGCTGAGACGGTAATCCATCATCAGCTCATCCACATACAGCCGGTACCCTGCCGGGGACGGGACCCGTCCGGCACTGGTATGGGGCTGTTCCAGATAGCCCATGGCGGTTAAGTCCGCCATTTCGTTGCGGATGGTGGCGGAGGAATAATTCATGTCCGGCAGTTCCGTAATGGCCTTGGAGCCTACCGGCTCGGCGGTACGGATATAAAGGTCAACCACACTGCGCAGGACCTTCTTTTTCCGCTCGGTCAATTCCATCTCATTTCCTCCTTAGCACTCATTCTCCTTGAGTGCTAAGCAAACTATACTACAGAGTGCTAAAATTGTCAAGGGTTGGGCTGTGAACTATTTTTGAATTCTGAAATATTTTTCAAAATCTATTGACAGTCCCCGTCGTTTGTGCTATTGTATTAATGCACTAATACAGCAACACAAGGAGGTACCTATGAACTGGAAATTTACAGGGGACCGTCCGGTATATCAGCAGATCATGGAAAACATCCGAGGGTCCATTCTAAAAGGAGAACTGCCCCCCGGGGAGCGGATCCCCTCTGTCCGTGATCTGGCGGCCCAGGCCCAGGTCAACCCCAATACCATGCAGCGGGCGTTGACAGAGCTGGAACGGGAGGGCCTGCTGGTAGGCGGCGGCACCAGTGGCCGGACAGTCACAAAGGAAGAACAAATCCTTTCTGCCATGCGGCAGGAGGCATTACAGGCCCTGGCCCGGGAGTGCGCGGAAAAATTTATGGTTTTCGGCATCACCCCCAGTCAGGCAGCGGAGCTTCTAAGGAAGTTGGAAACGGAGGAACAATGAACATGGAAAACCCGGTACTCACTGCCCATGGCCTTGTAAAACGCTACGGCAGCACCAACGCCCTGGACGGGCTGGATTTGGAACTGCCCCAGGGGCAGATCCTGGGGCTTCTCGGCCCCAACGGCAGCGGCAAAACCACCTTTATGAAACTGGCGGCGGGCCTGCTGACCCCCACCCAGGGAAGCATCCAGGTCTGCGGCCAGCCCATCGGAAAGGACACCAAGGCCCTGGTATCGTACCTGCCAGACAGGACCTACCTGAACCGGTCCCAGAAAATCACCCAGGTGCTGGATTTCTTTGGGGACTTTTACAAAGACTTTGACCGGCCCCGGGCAGAAGAAATGCTGAAAACCCTGGGCATTGAACCGGACAGAAAGCTGAAAACCTTGTCCAAAGGCAATCAGGAAAAGGTGCAGCTGGTGCTGGTCATGTCCCGGCGGGCAAAGCTGTATCTGCTGGATGAACCCATCGGCGGGGTAGACCCGGCGGCCCGGGACTATATTTTGAACACCATTATCACAAATTATGAGCCGAATGCCACGGTGCTGCTCTCCACCCACCTGATTGGAGACGTGGAACGGGTGCTGGATGGCTTCGTATTTTTAAACCGTGGCCGGGTGGTCCGCCAGGGCGGCACCGACCAGGTTCGGGAAGAAACCGGGAAATCCCTGGATGAACTGTTTCGGGAGGAATTCAGATGTTTGGAAAATTACTAAAAGCCCAGTGGCGGTCCAGCCGCCGGGTGCTGCTGACCCTGTGCGCCGTGATCCTCAGCTCCGGCATTCTGCTGGGACTGCTGGCCTTTACCATGTTCCGGCTGGATGGCTTTGGGATGGACTCTACCTTTTGGGCGGTAGTGTTGGGGCTTTTGATTTTTACCGCCGTGGCGGCGGCATCCCTGTCCTGCGGTGCTTCTCTATTCTATGTCCTTTGGCGGTTTTATAAAAGCCATTTTACAGAGGAAGGGTACCTGACCTACACCCTGCCGGTGACCCACCACCAGCTGCTGCTGTCTTCCATTCTGGAAAGCGTATTGGAAATGCTGCTGGTGCTGCTGGCGGTTCTGGTGGCGATCCTCTGCGCCGGCGGCATCTTCGCCCTGAGCCTGCCCTGGGAGCAGATTTCCGCGGACTTCTGGGAGACGGTACAGCGGCACCTGTATGAACTGTGGAGGGAGTTCCAGCCCGTCAGCGGTGCTCTATTCCAGGGCCTGGGATTGGTTGCCCTGAAAGCCCTGAGCCTGCTTCTGACCCTGATGCTCTCCATCACCATCGGCAGCATCATCGCCAAAAAGCACCCCATCCTGGTGGCCATCCTGGTATATTACGGCATCAACATCGTCCAGTTTTTCATCACCATCCCCCTGCTCATGCAGGAACAGGCCCCAGTTGTCACCGCCGTGAATCTTCTCTCCCTGGCAGTGATTCTCGGCAGCTATTGGGTCATGTATTACCTGACCAGCCGGAAATTAAACCTCAATTGACACAAAATCAGGACCGGGAATCCTCCCGGTCCTGTTGATTATTATGCCCCCCATAACACAATACATTTGTTCCGGATTTTCACATTTTTCAACGTATCTATCATCGTTTCACGCCCGTAAAATGAGAAAAACGTGGTACATTGTCGTAGGGGCGGCAACCTTGCCGCCCGCCACGTGGCAATAATAACCTGTGCGGATGAATGGTACCACCCCATATACGGAACAATGTAGCGGCGATGATTCATCGCCATCCAGCCCCGACGAGGGGCTGGCCCCGTGGTAAATATAACCCGTTAGACCCAACGGAACCACCCCCCGATATGTCATTCCGAGCGTAGTGAAACGGAGTCGAGGAATCTTCCCAAGTAGCAGATTTTACCTTACGTTGGTACTTTCTGCCACGTGGTGGATTCCTCCACTCCGCTTGCGCTACGGTCGGAATGACAGACGTTTTTTGCATTGAGCGTTACAAATTCAAACGTACCACGGTTCCGGCCCTGCGGACCGGATGGCGGCAGATTGCCGCCGCTACAGTGGGGGGTACCATATTTCGGGTGGTACCATTCAACCGAACAGGTTGAATACCCAACCTGCCGCCCGCCACGTATCGAATACAACCTGTTCGGTTGAATGGTATAACCCAATATACGGAACAAATGTAGCGGCGTTGACCCAACGCCATCCAGCCCCGGCGAGGGGCTGGCCCGTTGGACGATACAGACACGAACGTACCACAGTTCCGGCCCTGCGGGCCGGGTGGCGGCAGATTGCCGCCGCTACAGTGGGGGGTACCATGTTTTGGATAATTCCATTCACCCCCACAGGTTATACATCCCACGTGGCGGGCGGCAACGTACAATGTTTTACCCTGGTGGATTATAATTTCTCTTGAAATGTTCCAGAATTATGCGTACAATAAAATCACTTGGAATTTTAGGAAGAGGAACGTCATCCTGAAAGAAAGCAGGAAGCTTACGGGGAAAAATACATCCCGGGGCGGCAGGAGGAATGAGTTTGGAAGTTACGCTGATGGAGATGCTGGAAGCCCGGGAGAAGCGGGCTTGGCGGCAGCGGGAGCTGCTGGGTGGGGGGCAGACCATGGTTTGCTTTACCATGAATATTGCGGGGCCTGTGAAAAACAGCCCCTTGATTGCCCAGGGGTATGATATGGGTAAAGAGCTGCTGCTGGGGCAGTTGGCCGTGGCGGGGTGGAATGTTTCCCATTTTGAGGAGAGCCGGGAGAACACCGGCAACGAGTGCATCCTGCTGGTAGAGGCGGCACCTTTGGAGGTAAAGGCCGTCACCACGGATTTGGAGGATGACAGCCCCCTGGGGCGGCTGTTTGATATGGACGTTCTGCGTCCCGATGGCCGCAAGGTGGACCGGCAAGAGTTGGGGCTGCCCGGAAGACGGTGCCTCCTCTGCGGGGAAAACGCCGCGGCCTGCGCCCGGAGCCGCCGCCACAGTGTAGCGGAATTGCAGGAAAAGACCACCGCCATTTTGCGGGAAGCCGTGGACCGGGCAGACAGTGTGGAAGCTTCCAGACTTGCCTGTCAGGCCCTTTTATATGAGGTGGCCTGCACCCCCAAACCCGGCCTTGTGGACCGGGAAAACGCCGGAAGCCACCGGGATATGGATTTCTTCACCTTTCAGCGAAGTGCTGCCGCGCTGCACCCCTACTTTGCCCAGTGTGTCCTCCTGGGCCGTCAAGGGGGAAGCCCCCAGGAGACCTTTCACCGCTTAAGGCTTCCCGGAAAACTGGCAGAGGGGGCCATGCGCCGGGCCACCGGCGGGGTGAACACCCACAAGGGGGCCATTTTCTCCATGGGCATTCTTTGCGGCGCACTGGGACGGCTGGATAGAGCCAAGTGGCGGAATACAGACCTGGTTCTGGCGGAATGCGCCGCCATGACCCAGGGGCTGACAGCCAGGGACTTTGCCGGACTGAACCCGGAAAACGCCCAGACCACCGGCCAGAAGCTGTATCTGCGCTATGGCATTACCGGCGTCCGGGGGCAGGCGGAGGCGGGGTTCCCGGCGGTCAAAAACATCGGTCTTCCCAAGCTGGAAGCGGCACTGGCCGCGGGGAAAAATATCAATGAGGCGGGCTGCGCCGCACTGGTTGCCATGCTGGCGGAAACCCTGGATACCAACATGGTCCACCGGGGCGGGATAAAGACCACCCAGGAGGTCATGGCCCGTTTGAAAAGCCTTCTGGCCCAGGAGCCGTATCCCGGAAAAGAGGAGCTTCATGCCCTGGACGGCCTTTTTATCCGGGAGAATCTCTCCCCCGGCGGTACGGCGGATTTGCTGGCTCTGGCCTATTTCCTGCATTTTTTAAAGGAGGAAGCCTATGAGTGAATACGCCATCTCCTGCATCTACCCTGGGGATAAAAAAAGCCTGTCCCAGGTGGATGCCCTGCTGCACCAGGAGGGCATCATCCGAGACGGCAATCTGGACTATATCTGCGCCATGCGGGACGAAAACGACCAGATCATCGCCACCGGCAGCTGCTTTGGCCCCACCCTGCGGTGCTTTGCCGTCAGCACCCAGCACCAGGGCGAGGGGCTGCTCAATGAAATCGTCACCCACCTGATGGAAGAGCAGTTCGCCCGGGGCAATTCCCATCTGTTTTTGTATACCAAAATCGCCTCGGCAAAGTTTTTTGAAAGTCTGGGCTTTTATGAGATCGCCCGGGTGGACGGTCAGCTGGTCTTTATGGAAAACCGGAAAAGGGGCTTTGCCGCGTTCCTGGAAAATCTGGAAAAAACCAAGCGTCCCGGATGTTCCGCCGCCCTGGTGATGAACGCCAACCCCTTTACCCTGGGCCATCTTTACCTGGTGGAGACCGCCGCCAAAAACTGCGACACCCTCCACCTGTTTGTCCTCAGCGAGGATGCGTCTCTGGTTCCCTTTGCCGTCCGGAAGCGGCTCATCCGGGAGGGGACGGCCCACATTCAAAATGTGATACTCCACGATTCCGGGCCTTATATCATCAGCAATGCCACCTTCCCCAGCTACTTTTTAAAGGACGAGACGGCGGTCATTACGGGCCACGCCAGACTGGACTTGGCGGTGTTTACCAAAATCGCCCAGGCCTTGAATGTCACCGCCCGGTACGTGGGAGAGGAACCCAACAGCCAGGTCACGGGCCTTTACAATGACATTATGGCAAGGGAACTGCCCAAAGCGGGCATTGCCTGTCACATCATCCCCCGGCTCCAGGCCCAGGGAACGGCCATCAGTGCCTCCACCGTCCGGGTGGCCCTGCAACAAGGGGACTGGGAAACCCTCAAGACCCTGGTGCCGCCCACCACCTACGCCTATTTCGCAAGCCCGGAAGCGGCCCCGGTATTAGAGCGGATCCGCAAAGCCGGAAACGTCGTTCATTATTAAACGAAAAAGCTTCCCCGGCGGGGAAGCTTTTTTGTAGTATGGGTTTATTCCGGTTTTCCCCTGGATAGATAGTCCAAAAGGAATTTTCCGCTGTCCGTCAAGTCTTCCCCCGTCCAACCGCACAGCTTGTGGCTGTCTGGCTGGATTATGGAGTAGCCCTCGTTTTTGTTGCTCAGGGACCAGTTGATCCAGCCGATTTGCTCCTGTTCCAAATAATCCAGAAACGCCCTGGTCTCATTCCAATGTTCCTCCGCAGCATTCTGGCTGTCCAGCCCCCATTCGCTGACGAAGACCGGCAAACCGGCTGAAAGCCCCCGTGCGATTTCTTTCATGGCAAACCTGTAGTCTGAAATACCGGCATAATAGTGATAGGTATACATCACATTGGGGTATTCCAGGGGCTTTTTCATCGCTTCTGAAAGGGAGGTGCAGAAGTTCGGCGTTCCCACCAGAATCAAGGCGTTGGGGGCGTGCTGCCGGATCACCGGTATGACTTGCTCCGCATAGCGCACAATGTCCTCATAGGTGGTATCCCCGTTTGGCTCATTGCAGATTTCATAAAGGATGCCCGGTTCGTCACCATACCGCTGGGCCACTTCTTCCAGTACCGCCAGGGCTTTTTCTACATTCCGGTTGGGGTTTTCATCCCGCAGCACATGCCAGTCCACAACGGTGTACAAATCCGCCGCCAGGGAATTTTCGATTGCGGAGAACAGAAGCTTTTTGTTCAGTTCCGGTTCTTCCAGATAGCCGTCATTCTGCTCTACGTATAGGGCAATGCGAAATACATTGGCCCCGTAGTCTTTCAGAGTTTTTAAGGCGGCATAGTTTGTATACTCCGGGTACCAGGTAATGCCGTGGCTGCTCACCCCCCGCAGTTGGAGGGGTGCGCCGGTTTGGTCTACCAATTGGGTGCCGTTGACACGGAGCCGCCCATGCTCTTCTATTCCGCCTTTTTTGGTCATCAGGTCCTCCAATTCTTGCCGGAGGGCCTGATTTTCCGTTTCCAGGCGATTTTGAAGCTGTTTTTGCTGCCAGAATACCAAGGCCACGGCGGCTACCCCAATACAGGCCAGGGTCTTGACGGTTCTTTTCTTAAACACGGGCTGCCTGCTGCTCCTCTTGTTTTTCCAGGAGCAGTGCGCTTAAGGCTTCGTGCAGCTCCGGGGAACAGGATCGGGCTTCCCAGTTTTCGATTTCGAACAAGGTGTCTTTCCCTCCAACGGAAGCGGGTGTTTTTTTCAGGTGCAGCACCGTGTTTCCCATGTACAAATCAAAGGCCGGGCCGGGAACAGTGCCGGTAATCATCATGTATTGGTAATTGTAATTGGAAACATGGACGGTTTCTCCGCTGTCCGTCTTCAAAGACGCGTCCAGGGGGATTCTGGGCAGTTTCCGCTGAGACAGTACGGAAGAGGCGGTTTTTCTCTTGAAAAATACCATCAAGTCCTTTGCCGCGCTGGTTTTGATTTCCGTGGCCAGGGTGGGCAGACGGTCAAAGACGATCTGGGCGTAGTTTTGCTTTTCTTCAAAGGGCAGCTCCGCCAGCTTGACGCCGTATTTCCATTGATTCCCGAATTGTCCCACCTGGACGACCTCACCGGACACCCGGGCGGCCCACTTTCCGTCCCGCAATTCAAAATCCACAATGCCATGGAGGAATTCCGGGAAATCCGTCACAAAGGACAGGCCGTTTTCAGAAATGTCGCAGGTGGTGCCATGGACAGTCCGTGTACCCACAGAAAAGGTGACGGGAATCTCTGCCTGGAACCGCTCGGAGCTTCTGTAGTTGATTCTTCCAAGAAGGAAAAACACGGCCATGGTCAGGAAGTATGTATTCATACACAGCCAGAACAGAACCACCAGGCCCAGGATGTTCTTGTAGAGCATCAAACGTTCAATGCTGAAATAAATGCCCACAATGGAGGCTGCCAGCAAAATCAGGTGGGGAATGGCATAGATGATTTTCGCGCTTCTGGTGCCTGTTTTTTCCTTGCTTGTAACGACAAAGGTTCTCATGCGGATGCCAAAGGTTTCCGCCAGAATGGGGAGGATCATGTAAGGACACAGAATCGTATCTACAATATTGCTCCATTTCTGGTCCCGGACCTTGCCGGACAACAGGCGCAGGGAGTGGTTATAAACCAGATAGGAGGGCAGCCAGATCAGCAGAATGCCCCAAAGCTCCGTCCGTACCACCAGCACCCCGAACACGGTAAACAGGATGGGGGAGAGAATGTAGACGATTCGCCGCAGAAATGTCCACCAGTAGAGCAAACAGGAAAGGTAGCTCAGTTTGGACAGGAAGGGCAATTTTCCAAAGAGGAAACGGCTGCTTCGTATGATCTGTACACAGCCACGGCCCCAACGCTGCCGCTGTTTCAGCAGATTGGGAAAATCATCCGGGGCAAGGCCGGAGGCCAGAACCTCGTCAATGGCAAAACAGGTGTATCCTTTGGCCTGGATGTCAATGCCGGTGGCAAAGTCCTCGGTAATGGTCTTGGTGCGGATGCCTCCCACTTCTTCCAGCGCACGGCGGGAAATAAGGGTATTGGAACCGGCATAGATGGCGGAGTTGCTGCTGTTTCGCCCTATGTTGACCTCTTTGAAGAAGTAGTCCTGTTCGTTGGGAATATTGCGCTCCGCAAAGAAATTAAACTGGAACAAATCCGGGTTGTAAAAGCTCTGGGGGGTCTGCACGAAACCGATTTTATAATCCGGGTCCAGTTCTTCCTCTGTCCGCTTTCTCCAAACGCCATCCTCCAAAATCATTTCCGGCAGGAAGAAGTAAGGAACGGTTTTCATTAGAAAGCTGCTTCTGGGGATCATGTCCGAGTCAAAGGTCACGACCAGGGGGGAATCCGTTTTGGACAGGGCGTTATTCAGGTTTCCGGCTTTTGCAAGCTTGTTTCCTGAAAGGCCAAAATACCCCACGCCCATTTTCTGGGCCAGTTTCGCCATTTCCGGCCGGTCATTGTCGTCACAAAGGTAGATGTGTACTTTGGAGGGGTCCGGATACTCCATATGCTTGCAGCCGTTGATGGTCTTAAACAGCAGTTCCGGTTCTTCGCTGTGGGTCGCAATCAATACGTCCACATGGGGATACTCCGACTCCGGAATTACCGGAAATTCCGGGGCCTTGTCTTTGCTCATGCAGATATAGTGGATCACCGCTTCCAACATGCTGATGAACTCCGCCGCAAACAGCGCGATACCGGCAATCAGCGATACGATTCCCGCATGAAGCGGCAGCGTAAAGAACAGTCTCCACAGAATGTAAATGACGGATGTAACGGTCATAAGCCAGAACCATAATTTTTTACGCTTCATCTCGACTCCTCCTTGCTCTTATTTACATACTCTCGTATTTCAGTACCAACTTCACAGAAATCAGGAAAACAGCAACAAACACAACTGCAAGCGCAGAACGATAATCTTTTCGATCCGTTTCTAAATCTTGATAAAGAGCCGCAGCGGGATCGACACATTGATATAACGTATCCATATGTTCATCCAGCCATTTCCCGTGTTCTGAAAGAATGCTTTTGAGCTTTTCAACTTCTTCGGCATGGCTTTTTGTATTTCGATTAGGCTGCCCTGGATATTCCTGGGTTAAATAATCACCGTCCTTATAAAAATAACCCCATCTTGCCCAATCTCGATCAACTGAGGCACCCAAATATGCAGTCATCTCATCCAGGAACGTCCCAATGGATTCATCCGATAAAATACTTTTTCGCAGCTCCTGATAACGCTCCATCACACGCTCTGTAAATTTCGGATCCCGTAATATCTGTTCAAACCAGGGTGCCTTGAAAAAAGCGGAGGTATCTAACTTTGCGCTATTCTTATGATAATTATCCATTGAGCCATCATAATCCCAAACCGGTCCCATGGTCAGTTTCCCATCATAGCTAGAATACATATATGTGGAATGAAATCCGGCATCATAATTGATAAAAAACTCATTCAAAATCAGATAATCCACAAAAGAATCAATATCTATCATATCGCGGTATCGTAGAAATTCTTCATAATCTTCAGCGAACAGCACTTTCTCAAACTCATCAATTTGATTGGTAATCCTCTGGATGGCCTGTTTCGATAGCTTTTTTTCGTCCGGCCATTCCACACGCAGGACTCCTTCCAACAGGTTTTCCCTCCGTGCGTAATTATTCAAAAGCAGCCGGTCAGGTTCCCATCGATCCCGCCGAAGCAAAAAAGGAAGATTTTTACTATTTTCTACAAAGCGAGGTAAATCGACCCGATTCTTTCCCACCTTTATTTTTTCCATCAGTAAATAAACGCCTTCATATTGGTAGTTTTGACCATCATACCAAACGACCTCACAAAATTGGCAGTCCGGCACATAGGGCATGACTTCTCTTGCTGTAGCGTATGCCAGGTAATTGCGTAAAAGGGATTTGTCGATAAAAGAGACATTCAACACCCATTCGTTATCCGCTCCCATCTGTAGCAGATTTTGCCGATTCGGTTTCCCCTCCTTATCCACAAGCTTAATAAGGTATTGAGGCTTGTCGTAATGAACAGAAGAATTTCCCCTGCGTCTCAGCCGGATTGCCGATTCCATCGTGGGAGTATCATCCAAACAGTTTGTTCCGTCTGTACTGTTATATATGGAAATTTTCCCATTGAGATAAATTTCATCATTTTCATTAGGCACATACTGCTTTTCCACATTGTCCCATACTATATGTGCTGGAGGTCTTTCTCCGCCATCTGTATTAATCACGACCAGCGGCAAATTGCTGACAAACGATTCATCTATCCATATCCGCTTTCCACGGAAATTTGTTCTTCCACGGCTTTTCCTATCAACAACAAGTGTTTCGTCCGCAACGATAGCCTTTTCACTTAAGTCAGTCGTTTCCACATTCTCAGATGACGTCACTTCGGGAAAATGATATGTATTTTTATCGTTATACCATTCCCAAAGAACGCCCACCAACAGTAATCCCACCGCAATACAACTACCTGTTATCCGGAAGGACAACTTCATCATCTGCTCATCTCCTCGTTCTGACACACCAGATTCACCCGGTATACCCCGTCAATGCCCCTTAAAAGCTCCACAGGGTCCGTGGCTCCTTGCTCTTTTCCCTTGAGCATCCGGGATGTCAGCTCATAGATGTACTCCAATTGGCCCGTTGTACGGTTTGCCACCCGCAAAACGGCCTGGCCTTTGTACTGCTGCAAAATGGTGGTTTCGATTTCTTTGGCGCAGTCTTCCCGGTTTGCGTGGATGATCAGCAGATATCGGTCATTGGCCTTGATGCTGCCCATTACCAGCATGACCAGGAAAATCACGCCTGTGCTGATGGCCGCCAGGGCATAGTAGGATACGCCGCAGCAGATGCCCACCGCAATGCACCAAAAAATATAGGCCGTATCCCGGGTGTCTTTAATGGCAGTGCGGAATCTTACAATGGAAAGCGCGCCCACCATGCCAAGGGACAGGGAAATGTTGTTGCCGATGACGTTCATGATCATGGTGGTGATCAGGGTCATCATCAGCAGGGACACATTGAATCTGGCACTGTATACCGCGCCGGAGTGGGAAAACCGGTAGGACAGGTAAATCACCAGCCCCAACACCAGGGCCACCACCATGTTCAGCACAATGCGCTCTACCGTAAGCTCCTGAACCACTTCCTGGGAATACTGCATAATAAACTCTTTCACGTTCTATACCTCCGTAAATTCACGTTCCTATTTTTTTACATCCCCAGAACCTGCCGGGACATGGCATATTTGCTGATGGCCAGTTCTGTGGAATCCGCAAAGTCTAAGACCTGCTTGATGTTGCTCAATAAAAATCTGTTGTATTTCACCTCTAATACCGGTTCTTTTCTGACTGGAATATAGCTGACCTCCCGGTCAAAAAACCGCTCGCAAAAAGGACTCATGCCGATGTCTGAATCCACCGTGATCCGGATGTCGTTGGTTTCCTCCGCAAAGGCGATGCGGTTGTACTCGATGATACATTGGGGCCGGTACAGGCCTGTTTCCAGAATCTGGTAAAACATCATGGCCGTATCGGAGCCAAGCTCCAATAGGCCGCTGTACTGCCCGCTCATCATTTCCTCTGCCAAATCTCTTGAAATGGAAAGGCTGATTTTCTTCTGCGCGCTGCCTTGCTTTTGCTTTAACTCCAATTTAACGGTTTGTTGCCCCGGGGCATAGATGCGCAGCCGCACTTTCTTCCGCATTTCCAGGCCGCTCACCTTGTCAAAGTAATCGTTGTCATAAATGCTGTCAAAGTACAATGACCGCACCATATAGCCATCCAGCCCGCTGTGCTGGTCCAGATCCATGATCGGCTCCAGCCGATAGAGGAGTTTGCTGCATTGGCACGGCGAGATGCTGTATTTTTTCTCTGTACGTACTACTGATAATTCTGACAATTCCATTCTCTCCCTGCTGCAATAATTCAACGGTTTGCCCCTTGGTTTTGGCCCTTTTTCTTGCTTCCGGTAGGGAAAACAGCCCTGATTTTGCAGGATGTTCGACAACGTATTGCAAAATCACCAAGGGTTTTCGGTACCAAAAAGCAGCTGAAACGCTTTGTTCCGGAATGACCGCCACCGGGGCAAAAGAAAACCGCCCTTGGGCGTTATCTGAATGCACCCGGCAAATTCCTCCATGACGTGTTTGTTTTTTCGTCACAGAATTTCACGCTTTCGTCCCCGCCAAAAGCAGATGCCCGGTCCCTGGCACAAATGCCCGGCCTGAGGGTTTCTGTATAAGTCCACTATTTTTTACAGGTTTATACTAGCACACACGCAAGGATTTATCAATAACGTCCAAAAAAGTTTATGCAATTTGACAACACGCTCCTTGCAAGCGTCCTGACCGGGAGGGTGTTATTGTACCTGAATTTCCAATTCCAACAATATTACGGATAGATGTCGCATAATATGCTCCAAAGCCAGTTGGCAGATTGCACAATTTTTGAATCCTTCGCCATATCCCCCCGGGGGGCTTTTAAAAAGGAAGAAACTGTGCTATGATGAATAAAAATGTTCCCGGCGGCATGGCCGCCGGGAATCGGAAGGAGTTTTCCCCCATGGATCAAAACGAGATGATCGCGTTTTTTGACCGCTGCGCCCCCCAGTGGGACGAGGACAATCCGGTAGACCCCGCTACCGTAGAGGCGATTCTGGACAATGCCCAGGTGGGGGCGGGCCAGGACGTGCTGGATGTGGCCTGCGGCACCGGTGTGCTGTTCCCATGGTATTTAAAAAGGAACGTCAAGAGCCTGACGGCCATTGACCTCTCTCCCGCCATGGTGGCCATTGCCAAAGAAAAGGCGGCTGAATTCTCCAATATAACTGTGATCTGCGGCGATGTGGAAACCTGGAAGCCGGAAAAACAGTTTGACCGCATTGTGGTCTACAATGCCTTTCCCCATTTTCCCTACCCCAAACGCTTGCTGAAAGTCCTGGCCGGGTTTTTAAAAGAGGGAGGCCGCCTGACCGTGGCCCACAGTGCCAGCCGGGAGACCATTAACGCCCACCACGAAGAACAGGCCAGTGCCGTTTCCACAGAGCTGATGGAGGCCCGGAAGCTCACCCGGCTTTTTGATGCCCACTACGATGTGGAGGTCATGATTTCCAATGACCGAATGTACCAGCTGGTAGGCCGCAAGCGGGATTTGCTGGCCCACGAACACTGCGGCGTCCCCCACACCCACGGCGGCCTGACCCACAGCCACACCCAGGGAGAACTGCCCCACACCCACACCCCCGCCAACGGTGCCACCCCCTTGGTAGAGCTGCTGACCCTGATGAAATACCTGGTCAGCCACAACGACGCCCACGCCCAGGAAGTAGCCGACCTGGCAGGAGAACTCCGCACCGCCGGCAAAGACGTAGCCTACGACGAAATCATGGACGCCGTAGCCGACTTCGACACCGTAAACGCCAAACTCGCCGCCATCCTGAACCAACTATCCACCGAAGACGACCTCTAACCCAAACAAACCGCCCCATCCCCAACGGAACAGGGCGGTTTTTCGTACCCAAAAATATAAAAAAATACATTGCCGTGGCATATATAACCCGTGTGTTTGAACGAAACCACCCCATACAAGGAGTAGGGGCGGCAACCTGCCGCCCGCCACGTAGCAATTACAACCTGTTGGGTTGAATGGTACCACCCGATACACGGAACAATGTAGCGGCGTTGACCCAACGCCATCCAGCCCCGCCAGGGGCTGGCCCCGTAACGAATACAACCCGTTAGGTTGAACGGAACCACCCCATACACGGAACAATGTAGCGGCGTTGACCCAACGCCATCCAGCCCCGGCGAGGGGCTGGCCCCGTAACGAATACAACCCGTTAGGTTGATTGGTACTCCCCCCGACATGTCATTCCGAGCGAAACGCAGTGAGTCGAGGAATCTTCCCAAGTAGCAAGTTTTATCTTGCGGTGGTTCATTATCTAACGTGGTGGATTCCTCCACTCCGCTGACGCTCCGGTCGGAATGACAGACGTTTCTGGTTTGGCTGTTACAAATGTAAACGTACCACGATTCCGGCCTTGCGGCCGGTTGGCGGCAGATTGCCGCCGCTACATGCCGCATGTGGGGTGATACCATTCAACAGCACAGGTTATATTTGCAACGTGGCGGGCGGCTAATAGCCGCCCCTACATCAAATTTGTGTTGATTTCCGCTTGCTTTGACGCATCTATCATCGTTTTGCACTCTAATAAATTCCGAAAACGTTCCCAGCATCCCGCAAAAAATTCTCAATTGTCAATTGTCCATTGTCAATTCGAAAATAACTGTCAACTGTCCACTGTCAACTGTCAACTCGCCCCCTCACTCCCGTATCCTTGGCAGATTCCACCTATAATGCGCCGCCAGGCACCGCAGGGCGATGACCAGGGAGAAGCCCAAAATCATGGCGGTGCGTTCGCCAAGGCTTCGGGTCAGAATCATTGTGGTGCCGCCGGCGATGGCGGCGACGGCGTAGACGTGTTTCAGAAAAATATCCGGAATGCGGCCTGCCAGCACGTCCCGCAGGGTGCCGCCGCCTACGGCGGTGAGGAAGCCCAGGAACACCAGCAGAAAGGCGTTGTCCCCATAGCCGCAGCCGATGCCTACCATGATGCCGTCTACGGTGAAAGCCGCCAGGCCCAGGGTGTCGAACCAAAAGAGCATTTTGTCATACACCGGGGCCATCCGCCGGGGCATTTTGGCGTGGCTGTAGAACAGGATGAACACCACCACCGCCACACCGGCGGCAATGCCCACGTAAAGGGGATTCCGGAACATACTGGGCGGGATGTTCCCCACGGTGATGTCCCGGATCATGCCGCCGCCACAGGCTGTGCAGACCGCCAGGACGATGATGCCGAACAAATCCATCCGCCGGTTGACCCCCACCAAAGCCCCGGAAATGGCAAAGGCAATGGTGCCGATCAGGTCAAAAAGAATAACCAAAACTTCTGTCATTGTGATACAGTTCCTTTTTATATGGATGGAGCCTAGTATACAATGTTTTACCCCGATTGGCAACTGTCAGTTTTGGTTATAAAATGCCCCGCACCCGGCGGTAGACCCAGCCTCCAAAGGCGGCTACCGGCACCCACAGAAGAGAGTAGCGCAGACAGATCTGGCCCCGGAAATTCAGGGGAACGGCCCGGTAATCCCAGACCCGGTGGTCCCGGTTGAAT
This sequence comes from uncultured Oscillospiraceae bacterium, assembly GCA_934593275.1. Lineage (GTDB taxonomy): Bacteria > Bacillota > Clostridia > Oscillospirales > Oscillospiraceae > Faecousia. Next base: position 46,314 of record CAKTQE010000013.1, read on the forward strand.
ACCAGCCCCACCGCCAGTTCCACCAGGGTGATGACCCCCGCCCCCACCAAAGGTCTGAACCAAGAGGGAAGCCTTGTTCCCTCCAATTTTCCCAACAGCAGGAAGCACAGGCCCCCGGCCAAAAACATACTGTAGTGACTGCGGCCCCGGTAAAGAAGCTCCAAAAGCACATAACCCAGGCCCCCAAGTCCAAAGAGCAATGCCATGATCTCACCTCATGGAAAGCATTGCCAAAATTTTTTGAAAAAATTCAAAAAAAGGATTGACAAAATGGGATCTGTCAGATATAATACAGAAGCTGTTTCGGCGGTGCCGGAATTGCGTTGACCATATGGCGGCATAACTCAGTTGGTAGAGTAGCCGGTTCATACCCGGTATGTCATCTGTTCGAATCAGATTGCCGCTA
>CAKTQE010000014.1 GCA_934593275.1 uncultured Oscillospiraceae bacterium
ACTTCCTTTTTTTGATTGTATTTATATTATAGCACATGAATTTAAAAAAGTAAAGTTTTTATGTTAACACTCTACTAGTTTCCTATTTGACACTTTAGTTAGAATGAAATAGTGTTTTGCAAGCGTCACGTAGTTTGCAGTATTCATTTTTTGTATTCGGTCATTGCTATACATCTATCCTTGAAAAAATGTTGCCAAAATCCTTGTGTTCTTGTGGCCACTATGCTATGATATAATTAGGTTGATAAAGATGGTAACATTTTTCTTTCTTTTCAAAAATATATAGAATTGGGTGTGATTCCAGTGCCTACTTGTAAAAAATGCGGGAAATCTGGGCTGTTTTTACGGCTTTCTGAGGGAATGTGCTTTGAATGCAATCAAAACGCCTTTCATGAATTGCAAATCAAAATGCAGGATACCGAAACGACTTACAGAGATATTGAGGAGCGAGCGAAGAAATCTGCTGTTGAAAAGGCAACTGCTGATATTCTTCAAGAGGTTGCTATTGCAAAGAAAGATCTATCTTCATATCAACAAAAAATATTAGAGTTGAAGCAGGAACTTGAAAAAGTTCAATCCGAGCTTGTGGAGACTAGAGAAGAAGTTATGCTTCAATCATTTGGATTATACAGACCGCATTTCCAGTTTATGAACGCCGATGAATACAAGAGTCGCCTTTTGGAGAATCGTGCTATTCAAAAGGAAATGATAAAACAGAAAACAGCGGTAACAGGTGTAACAAGATGGGAAGTAAACGGCAGCGAGGCGAAAGGCAGAAAAATGGTTGCTGATACGCAAAAGCTGCTTCTCCGTGCATTCAATTCAGAATGCGATGACGCTGTGGAACACGTAAAATACAACAATATTGATGCAAGTGAGAAGAAAATAACCAGTTCAAAAGATGCGATTTCAAAGTTGGGTAGCATGATGGGCATAAGTATCACGCCGGGATACTATAGACTAAAAATTGATGAATTGCATCTGGCTTTTGAATATCAGCAAAAAAAGCAGCAGGAAAAAGAAGCGCAAAAAGAAGCAAGGGCACAGATGCGCGAGGAAGCGAAGCTTGCCAAGGAACTAGAAGCTCAGAGAGCAAAATTAGAGAAAGAACAGACGCACTATCAAAATGCTCTTGCGAATATCAACGCGCAATTAGCCAACGCGCAAGACAGTGAACGGGCAGCCATTGAAGAAAAGAAAAAGCAAATTGAGGAACAGCTTTCATCAATCGGAAAGGCTTTTGCAGATGTGGATTACCGTGCGGCAAACCAAAAGGCTGGTTACGTTTATGTGATATCAAATATCGGAGCATTCGGTGAGAACGTGTATAAAATTGGAATGACCAGGCGGTTAGACCCGATGGATCGCGTTGATGAACTTGGTGACGCTTCTGTTCCGTTTGACTTTGACGTTCATGCTATGATTTTTTCAGAAGATGCGCCAAAACTTGAAGCGGCATTGCACAACGCATTTGCTACAAGGAAACTTAATTTTGTAAACCAACGGCGAGAATTTTTTAATGTAAGTCTTGCTGAGATTAAGGAAGTAGTAAAAAAGAACTTTGACAAAACTGTAGAATTTGTTGAATTTGCTCCGGCTGAACAATACAGAGAATCCTTGCTTTTAAGAGGAAAACAATAACGTATACACAGACGTATGTCCTATAGCTATGTTGTGCTATTACATTTATCTGTTATAACGGACTTGTTAGAAGCTAAATCAATCGCCCGGCCCATTTGTGTCACCAAGGGGCCGGGCCACTGCTGGAAGCCATGCACCTTTGATTTATTGAGAGTCAAAATAGCTTTTGATAGATAAATAGCAAACTCGTTGGCTTGAGAGGGAATGTGCAAATCGGACATTTGACATACCACAAAAGAATATATAAGGGCATAATGGATGACAACACGCAAAATTACAAGAAGAGCAAGCAACGTTCAGTAGGACAGTATTTTGCATAAAACAAAATTTTTCGCTGCTTTGTGAAAAAACTATTGACAAATGCTTCCTGGCATGATATTATGTCCAAGCGTTGAGCGAAGGCTTGCGTTTGAGTGAAGAAATGGGCGAGTGGTGGAATTGGTAGACTCGCTAGATTCAGGTTCTAGTGTTCATTGCGGACGTGCGGGTTCAAGTCCCGCCTCGCCCACCAATTTCTTTCCTCAATGAAAAAGCTGATACGGGCGAGTGGTGGAATTGGTAGACTCGCTAGATTCAGGTTCTAGTGTTCATTGCGGACGTGCGGGTTCAAGTCCCGCCTCGCCCACCAGCTTTTTCTTTTCTTTCATACATATGGGCGAGTGGTGGAATTGGTAGACTCGCTAGATTCAGGTTCTAGTGTCCATTACGGACGTGCGGGTTCAAGTCCCGCCTCGCCCACCATTATAGTACATCAGTTTAGATACAAAGCGTGTCTTAGCTGGTGTGTTTTTTATGTTTAGGTGGTTTTTACAATGATTTCCTGAGTGCCGGGTCCGTTACCGAAGCCAGGAATTATTTGTTGGAAAAATAGTGAAAAAGGACTTGCATTTTCTGAATGCCTGTGCTAAAATAAGTCGGTCTGAAATCAAGGTGTGTCCTCTGCCACAAAAGCTGTGGGTATGAACGCCTAATATTTAAGGAGGACAATTGTTATGGATTTGGTAAAAGCATTGAACAGCCAGTACATGAAAGAAGAGCTGCCCGAAGTTCGGGTGGGCGACACCGTTCGTGTACACGTTCGCATCAAGGAAGGCGCTCGTGAGCGTATCCAGGTTTTCGAAGGCACCATCATTGCCCGGAAGCATGGCGGCATCGGTGAGACCATCACTGTTCGCCGTGTGTCCTACGGCGTAGGCTGCGAGAAGGTCTTCCCCCTGCATTCTCCCAACGTTGCCATGATCGAGACCGTCCGTAAGGGCCAGGTTCGCCGTGCGAAGCTGTACTACCTGCGTGACCGCTTCGGCAAGGCTGCCAAGGTCAAGGAGAAGGTATAATTTGCTTTTCATAAAAAGAGAGGGCTTGGCCCTCTTTTTTTATACGCTGGATGAACTTTTTTGAAATTCTATTTTTATTTCTGGAAATGCCTGGAAAGCTGTGGTACAATAGAAAAATCGTATACCGGTATTGCCAAAACGCTGGGAGGAAATACAGTTGGCCAGAATGAAGAAACAAGGACATAAAGAGGAAGAAAAGAAACTGACCCCGGGCCAAAGTGTTGTCATGTACCTCCATGACCTGCTGTGGATGCTGGCGGTGATCCTGATCGTTTTTCTGGTGTTTTTCAGAATCATTGTGGTTTCCGGACCCTCCATGCGGCAGACCCTGCTGGATGGAGACTACTTGCTGCTGGTCAGCAACCTTTTTTACAAGGAACCCCAGGCAGGGGATGTGGTGGTTGTCAGCAAGCAGAGCTATGATGACGGTAAGCCCATCGTCAAGCGGGTCATCGCCACCCAAGGGCAGATCGTGGATATGGACTTTGAAAACGGCATTGTCTATGTAGATGGGCTTCCTCTGGAAGAGGACTATGTTAATACCCCCACCAATTTGGACGAGGGAACGGTGTTCCCCCAAATCGTGGAAGAGGGCTGCGTGTTCGTCATGGGGGACAACCGCAACAATTCCAAGGACAGCCGGAGTCCGGAAATCGGTCAGGTAGATACCCGGGAAGTTTTGGGAAAAGTGGCCCTGCTGCTGTTCCCGGGAACAGATGGGGGAAATCAGGAAAGAAATATGCAGAGAATTGGAACGGTGGGATAATATGGAGAATATGAACATTCAGTGGTACCCGGGACACATGACCAAAACCCGGCGGCAGATCGAGGCGGATCTAAAGCAGGTGGATGCGGTTTGCGAAATCGTCGATGCCCGGATCCCTGTGTCCAGCCGGAATCCGGATATTGATGCCATTTGCGGCAACAAGCCCAGAATGATCGTCCTGAACCGTATGGACCTGGCAGACCCGGCGGCCACCAGTCGTTGGAAAACTTATTTTGAAAAAAAGGGTATGGCCGTTATTGCAACGGACTGCAAAACAAAGCGGGGGATTTCCGGTTTTACCCCTGCGGCCCGGACGGCCTGTGCGGAAAAGCTGGCAAGAGATGCGGCAAAGGGGATGAATCGCCCTCTGCGGGTCATGGTCGTGGGCATCCCCAACGTGGGAAAATCCACTTTGATCAACCAGATTTCCGGCAGAAAGGGTGCCAAAGCAGAAAACCGTCCCGGTGTTACCAGAGGAAAACAATGGGTCACGGTGGATGCCGGTTTGCAGCTGCTGGACACCCCGGGCATCCTCTGGCCCAAGTTTGAGGACCCGGAGGTCGGCATGATGCTTGCTTTTACCGGCGCGGTAAAGGAGGGCGTTATTGATGTGGAGGAGCTGTCTTGCAGATTGCTGGAGTTGCTGCTGGCCTATTATCCTCAAACACTGAAAGAACGCTATAAGGTAGAAGCCCCCCAGGGTACCCCTGGATATGAGCTTTTGGAAATGGCGGGCAAAAACCGGGGGTATCTGCTCTCCCGGGGAGAAATTCACACGGAACGGATGGCAAAGGTGCTGCTGGACGAATTCCGCAGCGGAAAACTGGGAAAATTTACCCTGGAGCAGCCAAAGGAGGAAGACCATGTCTGAAATCGATCTTTGGGCCATTGAAGAGGAATACCCGGACATCCAGCTGATTTGCGGGGTGGACGAAGCGGGTAGAGGGCCTTTGGCAGGGCCTGTATGCGCCGCGGCGGTGATTTTGCCAAAGCACTTGGAGATTCCTGGTCTCAATGACAGCAAGAAACTGTCGGACAAACGCCGCCGGGAACTGTTTCCACTGATCCAGGCGGAGGCACTGGCCTATGGCATCGCCTTTGCCAGCCAGGAAGAAATCGATGAGCTGAACATTTTGCAGGCCACCTTTTTAGCCATGGGCAGAGCCTTGGAGCAATTGGAGCCAAAGGCGCAGTTTGCCCTGATTGACGGAAACCGGCAGACGGACTTTGGCATTCCCTGCAGAACTGTAGTCCAGGGGGACAGCCTCAGTGCCAACATTGCGGCGGCCTCCGTCCTGGCAAAGGTCACCCGGGACGACTACATGATCAAAATGGCAGAAACCTATCCGGGCTATGGCTTTGAAATCCACAAGGGTTATGGCACCAAAGCCCACTATGCCGCGCTGCGGGAGCTGGGACCTTGCCCCATTCACCGGAAAACCTTCCTTAAAAAGTTCTATGGCGAATCTGCTGGGTAACTGGGGAGAGGCCCAGGCGGCGGAATATCTGCGGCGAAAGGGCTACAGCATTGTGACCACCAATTTCCGCTGCCGCTTTGGTGAAATAGATTTGATTGCCCGCAACCGAAAATTCCTGGTGTTTGTGGAAGTGAAACTGCGCAAAAATGCCAATTTCGCCCAGGCCCGGGAGTTTGTAGATTACAAAAAGCAGCAGCGTCTGCGTACAACGGCTTCTCTTTACTTATCCCGTTGCCCCACGGCATTACAGCCAAGGTTCGATGTGATCGAGGTTTATGCCCCCCAGGGGATGGAAACGGCGAAGCCGGTCATCAATCATTTGGAGGATGCGTTTCAATGAAGTTTCCAGTATTTGACCTGCACTGTGACACGGCCCTGCGGCTGCTGGGTGACGATGGGAATCAGGCGGGCAGTCTCAAAACCAACCAAGGACATATCGATTTGACCCGGGCCAAGGCTCTGCCGGGATATTGCCAGTGCTTTGCCTGTTTTACAACGCCTTCCATGTCCGAAAAGGACTGGTACGGCGTGTCTCCCGTGGTCATGTTTGAACGGGAAATCGCAACCATTCAGCGGGAAATCGATAAGAATAAAAGAGTGATCAGCCTGGTCTACAGCCCCAAGGAGATTCGGGAGAATCTTGAAAAAGGAAAAATGTCGGCACTTTTGACCATTGAGGGACCGGCTGGCTTTGGATTTGACCCGGATTTGCTGGAAAACCTTTACCAAATCGGCTTCCGGATTTCTACCCTTGGTTGGAATGAGCAAAACGTCCTGACTGGCTCCCATCAGACCGGCGAGGGCTTGACAGATTTGGGAAGAAGCTATGTCCGCAAATGCCAGGAGCTGGGTATTCTGGTGGATGTGAGCCACATCAGTGACAAAGGCTTCTGGGACATCATGGACATCACCCAGGCCCCGGTGATTGCCACCCATTCTAACAGCCGCACCCTTTGCGGCCACAGCCGGAATCTGACGGATGACATGTTCCGGGCCATCCGGGAAACCGGCGGCGTTGTGGGCATCAATCAGTTTGCAAATTTCCTGGGAGACAACCCCACCCTGGATACCATCTGTGACCACATCTTCCATTTTCTGGAAATGGATTCGGAGGGGACGCATGTTGCCTTGGGCGGTGATTTGGACGGCTGTTCCGCCCTGGCAGAGGGCTTTGAGGGCATCGAGAGCTACGAGGCTCTGGCAGACCGTCTGCTGGAACGTGGGCTGACGGAAGAAGCGGTTATGAATCTATACTGGAATAATGCGTTGGGAGTGATGGACGCTGCGGTACAGAACAACTAGAAACCCCGAGGCCTGCTTTGAGGAACTACAGGCTTTTCGGGAGGACCGAAGCCCGGACGGTGGACTTTATGTACCGGAACAGGTCCCTAAATTTTCCAAAGAGGAAATTCTGAAACTGGGGCGGATGACGGAAAACGCCGCCGCCGCAAAGCTGATGGCATTGTACCTGGGTGAACGGATTTCTTCTTGGGATCTGGATTTTTCCGTGGGCCGCCGATGGGTACGCCGGAACGAATTGGACAGAAAGAATGTTCTTTTGGAATGCTGGCACAACCCGGCGGGGGAAATCGCCTACCTGTTTCGTTTTCTTTCGGAGCGGTTGGATCAGCCTCTGGGCTTTTGGGCAAAAACAGTCGTCCGCATGGCGGCTGCCGGAACGATGATTGCGGGAATGACGGCGGAAAACCGGATCAGCTGGGAAGAACCGGCGGAGTTTGCCGCAATTTCCGGGGATTTCTCCGGGATTCTTGCCGGAATGTATCTGAAAGCCATGGGGTTTCCCATCGGCAAATTGGTTTGCTGCTGCAATGAGAACAACAGCGTTTGGGAGCTGGTCCATCTGGGCCAGCTGCGGACGGACGGTATCTGTCAGCAAACGCTGACACCGGCAGCGGATACCCTGCTTCCTCAGGGGCTGGAACATCTGCTGTGCTGTCTTGGCGGTGAACAGGCGGCACTGGAATATGCCCGGTGTGCTTATATGGGGCTGAGCTTTGCACCGGATGAAAACCTGCTGGCGAAGCTGCAAACCATTTTGTTTGTTGGCGTGGTAAGCCGGGAACGCCTGGAATTGACGCTTACCGGTGTCCTCAAAAACTACGGCTGTCTGCTCTCGCCCTACGGGGCCATGGCCTATGCGGCGGCCCAGGACTATCGGGCAAAAAGCGGAGAAAACCGTCTGTGTCTGATGCTGTCAGACCGAAATCCGGCCCTGGACACCCAGAATCTGGGAACCCTTTTGGGCATTGCCCAGAATGCGGTGCGGGACTATTTAAACAAGGGGAGGTGAGTGCTGTGGCACTGTATGCCATTGGAGATTTGCATCTGTGTCTCGGCGCACCAAAACCCATGGATGTATTCGGCGGGGCCTGGGTCGGATATATGGAAAAACTCCGGCAGGGCATGTCGGTGATCGGCCCGGAGGATACAACGGTGCTGCTGGGGGACCTGAGCTGGGCCTTGGACCTGCCCGGTGCCAGAGAGGACTTTGCCTGGTTGCAGGAAATTCCCGGTGAAAAAATCATTTTAAAAGGAAACCATGATTACTGGTGGAGTACCCAGGCGAAATTCGAAAAATTCTGCACCCAACACGGCTTCACCCAAATGCACCTTTTAAATAACAACTGCTTCTTTTATGAAGACGTGGCAATTTGCGGTACCAGAGGCTGGTTCTATGAGGAGGAACGGTCCGGTACCCACGATGAAAAGGTGTTCCGCCGGGAACTGATGCGCCTGGAAGCTTCCTTAAAAGCGGCAGGGGAGCGGCAAAAGCTGGTTTTCCTCCATTACCCTCCCAGATATAAGGGGTACACCTGTCCGGAAATTTTGGAACTTCTGAAAAAATATGAGGTTCGGCAATGCTTTTACGGCCATCTTCATGGTGCCAGCCACCGTCTTGCCATGGAAGGGCTGTGGGATGGGGTGGAATACAGGCTTCTGTCCGCGGACTACCTGAATTTTCGGCCCTACAAAGTAAAAAATTGAAAAGTTTTTAAGAAAAGTATGGACAACGCTTACTTTATTTGATAGAATATATCGGCTATGTAAAAATATAAATAAAGGGTGCGGTTTTCGGCACCTATCAGGAGGTATATTTACATGAACGTAAAGAACGTAGAAAGAAACGGCAACCAGGCCACCATCGTTGTAGAGATCGACAAAGAACTGATGGAGACCGGTATCAACAAGGCTTACATGAAGGCCCGCAAGAGCATCATGATCCCCGGCTTCCGGAAAGGCAAGGCTCCCCGGAAGATGATCGAGGCCATGTACGGTGCCCACGTTTTTTATGAAGACGGTCTGGAAGAAATCTTCCCCGAAATCTACGATTTCGCCGTTGCCAAGCAGGAGGGCTTCAAGGCCATCGGCCGTCCCAGCCTGACCGACATGCAGATCGCTGACGACAACACCGTCACCCTGACCCTGACCACCGATGTATACCCCGAGGTTACTCTGGGCCAGTACAAGGGCCTGGAAGTGGAGAAAGCTGAAGCCACCGTTACCGATGCCCAGGTTCAGGCCGAGCTGGATAACATGGCGCAGAACGTTGCTTCCACCGAGAACGTGGAGCGGGCCGCCGAAATGGGCGACACTGCCAACATTGACTTCGAGGGCTTCGACAACGGCGTTCCCTTTGAGGGCGGCAAGGGCGATAACTTTGACCTGAAGCTGGGCAGCCACTCTTTTGTTCCCGGCTTTGAGGAGCAGATCGTGGGCATGAACGTTGGCGAGGAAAAGGACATTGACATCACTTTCCCCGAGGACTACCACAAGGAGCTGGCCGGTAAGGCTGTTGTGTTCCATGTCAAGCTGAACAAGCTGACTGTGACCATTGTTCCCCAGCAGGATGACGAGTTTGCCAAGGACGTTTCCGAGTTCGACACTCTGGAAGAACTGAAGGCTGACATCAAGGCCAAGGCTCTGGAAAAGGCCACCAAGCAGCTGGACTCCGCTTTTGAGAACGCTGCCATTGAGAAAGCCGCTGAGAATACCACCGTGGATATGCCCAACGCTCTGGTCGAGAAGGAGCTGGACATCCAGATGGAGCGGTTCGGCTACCAGCTGCAGATGAGCGGCTACTCCATGGAGCAGTACGCCAAGATGATGGGCGGCGACGTGAACACCATGCGCAATGCTTTCCGTCCCACTGCCGAGAAGCAGGCCAAGATTTCCGTGACCCTGGAGAAGATCGCCGAGGTGGAGAACATTTCCGTCTCCGAGGAGGATATTGCCGAGGAACTGGAGAACATGGCCAAGCAGTACGAGATGGACGTGGAGAAGATCAAGGAGCTGGTTCCCACCGAGGAACTGACCGAGTCCCTGAAGACCCGGAAAGCTGTGAAGATCATCGTTGACAGTGCTGTAGCTGTCGCTCCCAAGGCAGAAGAAAAGACCGAGGAATAAGCTTTTTCCCAAATGGTTAGAATGTTTCACGGCATAACCAACACAGCGATTTAAGAAATTTTACCGGGATGGGGAGAAACTTCGGTTTCTTCCCGTCCGGTGGAGTTCTTGGGCCGCTATCTGAAAGGAGACATCACCATGAGTTTAGTACCCTATGTTGTTGAGCAGACCAGCCGCGGCGAACGCAGCTATGATATTTTTTCCCGTCTGCTGAACGACCGTATTATTTTCCTGTCTGAGGAAGTCAACGACACCACCGCCAGTCTGGTGGTTGCCCAGCTGCTGTACCTGGAAGCCCAGGACCCGGATAAGGACATTCAGTTCTATATCAATTCCCCCGGTGGCAGCGTAACAGCCGGTATGGCAATTTATGACACCATGCAGTACATCAAGTGCGATGTAGCAACGATTTGTGTGGGCATGGCCGCTTCTATGGGTGCGTTCCTGCTGAGTGCCGGCACCAAGGGAAAGCGGATGGCACTGCCCAATTCCGAAATTATGATCCACCAGCCCTCTGCCGGTACCCAGGGCCAGATCACGGACATGGCCATTCACCTGAAACGGCTGGAAACCATCAAGGCACGGATGAACCGGATCATGTCCCAGAATACAGGAAGAACCTTGGAGGAAGTGACCGCTGCCTGTGAGCGGGATAACTTCATGAGTGCCGAGGAAGCCAAGGATTTTGGCCTTATTGACCGAATTCTGGAGCATCATTGATTTTTTGAAAGAAACGAGGTGCCGGGTATATGGCAAGAACAAATGAGCCGCCGGTTCGGTGCAGTTTCTGCGGGAAGCGGGAAGCTCAGGCCGGGCGGCTGATCGCCGGCCCTGGTGTTTATATTTGCAGCGATTGTGTGCAGGCTTGCAGTGAATTGCTGCGGGATGAAATGGACATGGGCAGCAGCAGTTCTCTCCCTCAAATGGAGAAATTGCCCACGCCTATGGAAATGAAGGCCTTTATGGACCATTATATCATCGGGCAGGAGGAGGCCAAGACGGCCCTTGCTGTTGCGGTGTATAACCATTACAAGCGGATCGCATTTCCGGACTATTCCGATGTCGATCTGCAAAAGAGCAACATTCTTCTGATCGGACCCACGGGCTGCGGCAAGACCCTCTTTGCCCAGACCCTGGCAAAGATTCTGAATGTGCCTTTTGCCATTGCGGATGCCACCACGCTGACAGAGGCGGGCTATGTAGGTGACGACGTGGAGAACATTCTGCTGCGTCTGCTGCAAGCTGCTGATTTTGACGTGGAATTGGCCCAGCGTGGCATTATTTACATTGATGAAATGGACAAAATCGCCAGAAAGAGCGAGAATACTTCCATTACCCGGGATGTCTCCGGTGAGGGTGTTCAGCAGGCCCTTTTGAAGATTCTGGAAGGAACCGTTGCCAATGTACCCCCTCAGGGTGGACGGAAGCACCCTCAGCAGGAAATGATTCAGGTGGATACCACCAACATCCTCTTTATTTGCGGCGGTGCCTTTGACGGCTTGGATAAGATCATCGAAGCCCGGACGGACCGCAGCAGCATCGGTTTTGATGCTCCTGTGGAGAGCCGCAAGAGTCGGGATGTTGGAAAGCTCCTGGCCCAGGTGGAGCCTCACGATTTGATGAAGTTCGGCATTATCCCGGAACTGATTGGTCGTATGCCTATGATTTCCTGCCTGGAAAGCCTGACCCAGGAGGATTTGGTTCGGATCATGGTCGAGCCAAAGAACGCCATTGCCCGGCAGTATCAGAAGCTGCTGGAAATGGATGGCGTGACGCTGGAAATCACTGATGATGCCCTCAAGGCCATTGCGAAAAAGGCCATTGACCGTCAAATCGGTGCCAGAGGTCTCCGGGCCATTATGGAAAAAATCATGACCGGTATCATGTTCCAGATTCCGTCGGACCTGTCCATCCAAAAGGTCATTCTGACACCTGAGTGTGTGGAGGGCGGAGAACCGACCATTATTCGTGATGCCGCTCATCCCAGAAAACCCCTGAACGGGAAAAAATAATAGGGCGGGTTTCCGCCAAGTGTTAGGGGGTAGAGCGTTCTACCCCCTTTTGTGTTCATAACTCCAAATAAGGAGGGATATATCAATGAGCGAAATAATTTATGCCGGGAATATTCCGATTCTGGCCCTGAGAGGCCTGGCGATTTTTCCGGACCAAACGGTCCACTTTGATGTTGGACGCCCCAAATCCGCCTATGCTCTGGAAGCGGCCATGAAGGAGAATCAGACCATTTTTCTGGTTCCCCAAAAGGACTTCATGGTGGACGATCCCAGTATTTCAGACCTTTACCCCATTGGCACCGTTGCACAGGTCAAGCAGGTGTTAAAGGCCCCGGATGAAAATCTGCGTGTGCTTGTCACCGGTCTGACCCGTGGCCGTATCACAGAGGTCAAGCAGAATACGCCCTATCTGATGGGCATGGTGGAGTCTGTTTCCACAGTACAAAGCACGGATTCCCTCAAAAGCCGTGCCATGCGCCGGGAAGCCAATTCCCTGTATGCCACATACACGGAAATTACAGAGCATCCCAGCCAGATGATTCAGATGAAGATGTTCACCAGCGAGGATAACGGCTTTCTGGCCGATTCTATCGGACAAAACTCCGGGCTGGACATCGAGGACAAGGCAGCACTCCTTTGCCAGCTGAACCCCAACAAACGGCTGGAAATGGCCATTTCTATGCTGCGGCAGGAAATTGAGGTATTGAAGCTGGAATCGGAGATCCATGACCGGACACGGACCAATATGGACCAGAACCAGCGGGATTACTATCTGCGGGAGCAGATCAAAGCTATCCGGGAGGAACTGGGCGAGGGTGACGAGGATGCGGAGCTGGACGAAGATATTACCCGTATCAAGGCGCTGCATCTGCCGGAGGAGCAGGAGAAAAAACTCGTAAAGGATGCCGAGAAGCTTAAAAAGCAGCCCTTTGGCTCCTCCGAGGCCTCTGTCCTGCGAAATTACTTGGATACCGTGCTGGATCTTCCCTGGAATGTGAAGACCAAAGACCGAGTGGATGTGGCTGCCGCCCGAAAAATCCTTGATAAAGACCATTTTGGTATGGAAAAGGTGAAAGAGCGGATTTTGGAGTCCATGGCTGTCAAGGAAATGGCCCCGGACAGCCAGCACCAGATTCTGTGCCTGGTGGGCCCTCCTGGTGTGGGCAAAACCTCCATTGCTTATTCCATCGCCCGGAGCATGAACCGGAAGATGGTCCGTATTTCTCTGGGCGGTGTCCATGACGAGGCGGACATCCGTGGTCATCGGAAAACCTATGTCGGTGCCATGCCCGGACGGATCATGACCGCCATGACCCAGGCTGGCACCTCCAATCCGGTGATTCTCCTGGACGAAATCGACAAAATGGGTTCTGACTACCGTGGTGACCCCAGTGCGGCACTTCTGGAAGTTCTGGACGGAGAGCAGAACAGTACCTACCGGGACCATTATATCGAAATTCCCTTTGATTTGTCTGATGTGATGTTCATCACCACGGCCAACACCCTGGATACGGTGCCGAGACCGCTGCTGGACCGGATGGAGATCATTGAACTCGGCTCTTATTCGGATGAAGAGAAGCTGATGATTGCCAAAAACCATCTGTTCCCCAAGCAGCTCAAGAAGCATGGCCTTAAAAAGTCCCAGCTGAAAATCACGGATGACGCCATCCGGGAGATCATCTGCTGCTATACCCGGGAGTCCGGCGTCCGGAATCTGGAACGATACATTGGCCAGATCTGCCGCAAGACCGATATGCAGCTGCTGTCCCAGGAGGATGTCAAGAAAGTCACCGTTACCGGCGGAAATCTGGAAGAATTTCTGGGTGTACGGAAATTCCTCCCGGACCGGCTGCCCGGAGCGGACCAGGTAGGCCTGGTGACCGGCCTGGCCTGGACCAGCGTAGGCGGCGAGACCCTGGAAGTGGAAGTCAATGTGATGGATGGCTCCGGCAAATTGGAGCTGACTGGTAATTTGGGAGACGTGATGAAAGAGTCTGCCCATGCGGCCCTGAGCTATATTCGTGCAAACGCTTCCAAGCTGGGTGTTCCCGGGGATTTTTACAAGACCAAGGACATCCATGTCCATTTTCCCGAAGGTGCTGTGCCAAAGGATGGACCCTCTGCCGGTGTAACGGTTTGCACTGCCATGGTTTCCGCCTTGACCAATATCACGGTGCGGCAGGATATCGCCATGACCGGAGAGATTTCTCTCCGTGGTCGGGTCATGCGCATCGGCGGGTTGAAAGAAAAGACCATGGCCGCCCTGCGTCATGGCGTCCGTACAGTGATCATTCCAAAGGATAACGAGCGGGATTTGGAAGAAATTGACCCCACGGTCCGCAAGCAGCTGAATTTTATCAGTGCTTCCATGGTAGATACTGTACTGGATGCTGCCCTGAACCGGACCACGGAAATGAATCCGGCAATTCTGGGTACGATTCCCGAAGAGGTTTCCGGGAAAGCCCGCAGACCGGAAATGCGGCAGTAAGGAGGCAGCAATGAATTTTCAAAATGTAGAGTTTTTGATTTCCGCTGCCTCCCCCAAGGATTTCCCGGGAAAGCGGCTGCCGGAGATTGCCTTTGCCGGAAAATCCAATGTGGGCAAATCCTCTGTCATTAACCGTCTGCTGCAAAGAAAAAGCATGGCCAAGGTAGGGGATAAGCCGGGAAAGACGGTCCACGTGAATTATTTTCTTCTGGACAAACAGTGCTATCTGGTGGATTTGCCCGGCTACGGCTTTGCCAAAGTCCCCCAGGCGGAAAAAGACCGCTGGGCCAAACTGATGGAGGATTATTTTGCCGCCAACCGCATTACCCTGGGGGTGCTGATCGTGGACTACCGGCATCCCCCAACAAACAATGACATCACCATGGCAAAATGGTTCCTGGATTCCGGCTGCCCCTTTGTGGTTCTGGCCAACAAAAAGGATAAGCTGAAAAAAAGCGAGTTAGAGCCAAATCTTGCCGTCATTCGTCAGGATTTGGAGCTGCCGGAGGATTGCCCTGTGATCCCTTTCTCCGCGGAAAAGGGAGACGGTCGGGAAGAATTGGTCAAGCAAATTCTTCGGGCCGTTAAAATGTGATCGCCGGGGTTTTGGCTTCCAACCGTTCCAATCAAAACAAAACAGCACTCTGTTTCCCAGACAGTCTTTCTGACTGTTCAAGGGAAAACAGAGTGCTGCTTCTTTTTGCTTTTTACTTTCCTCCCGCAACAGCCTGCTTCAGAGCGGCCGCCAGCTGATCGGGGCAGGAGGTGGACTTGGAGCCGCACTGGATGCCTGCAACCTTTTCAATCACATCCTGGGCGTTCATGCCCTCAACCAGTGCGCCAATTCCTTTCAGATTGCCATTGCAGCCGCCAATGAACTGGACGTTGTGAACCTTTCCGTCCTCCAAATCGAAGAAAATCGTCCGGGAACAGGTACCTTTGGTGGTATACTCGTAGTGCATGATCAATATCCTCTCTATTTTTATTTGGTTAAATCCGCAACACCCGCCCCTATGAGCTGGATGATGGGTTCCGGCGGTACGATGATTTGATGCCCCCGTTCTCCGGCGGACAGGGCGATTTCCTCTGACAGCAGACACAGTTCATCAAAGAACGTAGGGTATTTCTTCTTCATGCCGATGGGACTGCACCCGCCGCGAATGTAGCCTGTGAGATTCAGCAGTTCCTTTACATGTACAAGCTCCATGTTCTTGTCGCCTGCTGCCTTGGCTGCTTTTTTAAGGTCCAGTTCCTGGCAAACGGGAATACAGAATACGTTGATACCGGTCCGCTCTCCACGGGCAACCAGGGTTTTGAAAACCTGTTCTTCCGGCATCCCTATAGCCTGGGCGGCATGGATTCCGCTTAAGTCGTTTTCATCGTAATCGTACAACTTTTCAGAGCAGGGGATCCCTGCCCGCTCCACAAGGCGAATGGCATTTGTTTTTGCTGACATATTTATCACCGCCCGTATTATAACCCGTTTTTTTCATTTTGGCAAGAATGAAATTGTCCAATGGGGTTATGCTAGAAAACAAAGGAGGGTGAAAAATGGAAAAGGACGCGGATTTTAAAAAGGAAGAACGAAACCAAATCCTGGAGCTTGGCTCTGACATGACCCGCTCCCAGCAGGGTAATATTTATACCTTGACCATTATCGGCCAAATCGAAGGCCACCAAGTCGCACCGGAAACGGTGAAAACAACCAAATACGAGCATATTCTCCCGCTTTTGGCTGGAATCGAGGAAAGCGATGATGTGGACGGACTTCTGCTGCTCCTCAATACCGTGGGCGGAGATATTGAGGCTGGACTTGCCATTGCGGAAATGATCTCCGGTATGAAAAAGCCCACTGTATCTCTGGTGTTGGGAGGCGGTCACTCCATTGGAATTCCCCTGGCTGTCTGCACCAAACGGTCTTTTATTACGCCAACGGCCAGTATGACCGTCCATCCCGTTCGTATGACAGGCCTTGTGGTAGGCGCACCCCAGACATTCCGGTATTTCCAGAGAATACAGGAGCAGATCACGGAATTTGTCACCGCCAATTCCAAAATTTCCAAAAAAGAATTTGAGCGTTATATGATGGCCACAGGGGAAATGGCCACGGATGTGGGTACCATCCTCTATGGCAAGGAAGCGGTGTCATCTGGCCTCATTGACCACCTTGGAGGCCTGAATGACGCTCTGAGCTGTCTGCACCGCATGATTGAAAAGCGAAAGCATGAAAAGTAATCCGCATATCCCCCTGCCGCAAGTTTTCTGGCAGGGGGATATTATTGAGAAAAAAACATTGTATTTTTCTGGATTTGTGATACAATGAACGAAAGTATGCAGTGCCAAAGCATGCAGATGTTTAGGAGGGAATTATTATGGCTGAATATAAGCAGTACATTACCCAGGCTGAAGAAAACGGGAATGTTTTGATTTCTGAAGATGTTGTAGAAGTGATCGCGGAGCATGCGGTTTCCGAGGTGGAGGGCGCAGCCGGTATTTATGCAAAGCCCGGCAACGAGGTTGCGGAGTTTGTTGGCGTTAAGAACTGGGGCAAGGGCCTGAAAATCATGATTGCGGAGGACAATTCCGTGACCATTGATGCGGATATTCTGATTTGCTATGGCTACAGCGTTGTGGATGTGGCCGACAGTGTGCAGACTGCGGTGGCTTCCGCTGTGGAATCCATGACCGGTGTGAAAGTCCATGCGGTCAATGTCAATGTCTGCGGAATCTCCCGTAAGTAAGAGGAGCTGTCATGACAAGATCTGATGCAAGAGAACTGGCCGTCCATTTGATTTACGCCCGGGAGTTTACCGGTGAAGAGCCGGAAAGTGTGGTCGCCACCCGGTTTAACAAGGAGTACTATTCCACCCTGTCCCAGGAGAATGCCGTCTATACAGACCGTCCCAGCAATGCCCAGCTGCGCTATATTGATACCGTGGTTTCCGGTGTTGCCAACCGCAGTGAAGAGCTGAACGCCGTGATTCAGCAGTATTCCATCGGCTGGGACATCAGCCGGATTTCCCGGCTGACCCGGTGCGTTATGCAGCTGGCGATTTTCGAGATCCTTTATGTGGATGACGTTCCCACCGGTGCCGCCATTGCTGAGGCTGTGCGCCTGGCCAAACGTTACGATGGTGATGATACCGGTGCTTTCGCAAACGGCATTCTGGGTGCTTTCGCCAGAAGCCTCACCGAGCAGAAAGAGGAAAACTGATATGGGCGTGGTTGGCATTGATACCAGCAATTATACTACCTCCATTGCCTATCTGGATGATCGGTGGGGGGAGAATTGCGGAAAGCTGCTTCCTGTAAAACAGGGGGCACTGGGACTGCGCCAATCCGATGCCGTTTTCGCACATACGAAAAGCCTGCCGGAGCTGTCTGGCAGGCTGTTTTCCCATATTCCTGAGAAAAATATAACGGCAATTGGTGTCAGTACCCGGCCAAGAGCGGTGGAAGGCAGCTATATGCCTTGTTTTTTGGTGGGCGTATCCCATGGGACCCTCCTTTCCCAGGCCCTTGGGGTTCCGTTGGTAGAGGTTTCCCATCAGCAGGGCCATATTGCAGCGGCCCTGTGGAGTGCCGGACGAATGGATTTGATGGACAGCCCTTTCCTATCCTGGCACCTTTCCGGCGGCACCACAGAGCTGCTGCTGGTTTCGCCGGATGGCAGGAATGTAAAGTGTGAAAAAATCGGCGGCACCACGGATATTTCCGCCGGTCAGCTGATTGACCGAACGGGCCAGCTGTTGGGCTTGCCGTTCCCCGCCGGAAAACACCTGGATGAACTGAGCAACGAAGCAACTGGGAAAGACCGGTTCCGTGTAAAATGCACAGAGCGGTGTTTCTCTTTTTCGGGAATTCAAAACAAGGTGCAGCAGTATTACGAGCAGGGACAGACACCCCCGGAGACGGCGGCTTTTGCCTTGCGGTGTGTAGCCGGGGCCGTATTTCAGGCTACACAGCAAGCACTGGATGCTTACCCGGGGCTTCCTGTGGTTTTCTCCGGCGGTGTGGCATCCAACAAGCTTCTGCGGCAATGGATGGCACCGCTAAAGCCCATTTTTGCGGAACCGCAGTATTCTACCGACAACGCCATGGGCGTTGCAGTCCTTGCAAAACGTCTGACGGAGGGATAACATGCCACAGATTTATTCCATTACACAGGTCAACGAATACATTCAGGGCATGATGAATGCAGACCCCCGCCTGAGCCAGGTGGCTGTCCGTGGAGAGATCAGCAACTATAAGTGCTATCCCTCCGGTCACCACTATTTTACGCTAAAGGATGAGTCCTCCGCTTTAAAATGTGTCATGTTTAAGGGAAACGCCATGGGGCTGCGGTTTCGTCCCGCCAACGGTATGAAGGTCATCGCCTTGGGGCGGATCACGGTGTACCCCAGAGACGGGCAGTACCAACTCTACTGTTCCGCAATGACCGTGGACGGCGTGGGCGATTTGTACGCGGCCTTTGAGCAAACCAAAAAGAAGCTGGCGCAGCAGGGACTCTTTGACCCGGAAAAAAAGAAGAAACTTCCCAAATATCCCGGAACCATTGGCGTTGTGACCAGCTCCGCCGGGGCGGCGGTTCATGACATTTTGCGGATCCTTCGAAAACGTTACCCCTTGACCCAGGTTAAGCTTTTTCCGGTGCGGGTACAGGGAACGGCAGCACCGGAGGAAATCGCGGCGGCGATCCGTTACGCCAACGCTTGGAAACTTGCAGACCTGCTGATCGTTGGCCGGGGTGGCGGCTCTTTGGAGGATCTGTGGGCCTTTAATGATGAGCGGGTGGCCTACGCCATTTATGAGTCAGAAATCCCGGTGATTTCCGCCGTGGGCCACGAACCGGATGTGACAATCGCGGACTATGTGGCAGACCTTCGGGCGGCCACACCCTCCAACGGTGCGGAATTGGCGGTTCCGGACCGGGATGCTTTGGCGCAGAATCTGGATGCTTTGTATGCCGCCATGGCAGGGGCGTTGAACCGTCAGCTAAAGCTGGAAACCACCAGGCTTCATGCCCTGGCTTCCAATCCGGCCCTGCGAAGTCCCTTGGTTTACATGGAAAGCAAGGGAAAAGAGCTGTTGTTACTGAAAAACAGGATGACAGCGGCCCAGGAGCGGATCCTCTCTGCCCGGAATGCCCAATTTGTTGCCTCCGTTTCAAAGTTGGATGCCATGAGTCCTTTGAAAGTTTTAAGCCGGGGCTATGCCATGGCACTGACCCCCAATGGGGCGGTACTGCGGTCTGTGAAGCAGGTGACAAAAGGTACGGAAATATCAATCATGGTCAGCGACGGTACCGTTGCTGCCTCGGTTTTAAGAGCAAAGGAGACTGGCGATGAATCAAAAGAACCAAACGTTTGAGCAGAACATGGAACGCTTGGAGCAAATCGTGCGGGCCATGGAACGGGGCGATGTAGCATTGGATGAATCCCTCAAACTGTTCCAGGAGGGGACAGTGCTGGTTCGCAGCTGCGAAAAGCTATTGGAGGACGCAAAGCTCCAGGTGCAGCAAATCACTGCCGGAGCAGAGGGAGAGCCGATGGAGGTGCCTTTTGATGAAGAATCTTGAAGAAGTATCCCTGAACTATCGGAAGCAAATCGAATCCTATCTGGAATCCATCTACGCACCCTACAGCCAGGAACCTCAGAAACTGATTTTTGAGGCCGCCAATTATAGCCTCCTGGCAGGAGGAAAGCGGCTTCGTCCAATTTTTACCTTGGATTTCTGCAAAATGTGCGGTGGAGATCCCAAGGATGCCTTGCCTTTGGCGGCGGCAACGGAAATGATCCACACCTACAGCCTGATCCACGATGATCTTCCCTGCATGGATAACGATGATTACCGCCGGGGCCGCCTGACCAATCATAAGGTCTACGGAGAGGGCATGGCCGTTCTGGCAGGAGATGCGCTGCTGACAGATGCCTTTGCGGTGGCGACCCGGGCAAATCTGCAAGACCGGAAGCAGCTTGCCATGGCCATTGGAGTCCTCAGCGAGTGCACCGGTTCTCTGGGCATGATCGGCGGACAGGTGCTGGATATTCTCAGTGAAGAACGGAAATGTTCTGAGCAGGAGGTGCTGGATATTCAGTCCAGAAAAACCGGTGCCCTCATTCGCTGCGCTTGCGCACTGGGTGTCATCGCCGGGAACGGCAGCGAGGAGCAGCTGCAAAGTGCCGTCAGTTTTGCGGCCCTACTGGGCCTGGCATTCCAAATCCGGGATGACATTCTGGACGTGATCGGTGACGTTGCAGAGCTTGGCAAGGCTACCGGCGTGGATACGGGTAAAAACACCTTTGTCAGACTCTATGGAGTCAATAAGTGCGAAGAACTGGTCAAGAAGTACACTCAGGAAGCTTTGGACTGCCTGGATGGATTTTCCGATACAGAATACATGCGCCAGTTGGCCATCAGCCTGACTGAACGCAGAAATTAAAAAATAATGCCCGTGGGATTTGAAAACAACGCCCACGGGCTATGTTTTTACCGCGGCTTTTCAGGGAAATAATTTCAAAAGAGCCGGAGATGTTGTGAAAGATGCCAAAAAGAAAGCCCTAAAATTCGTGAAAAGCACCATTTGAAATAATCCAAAAATTATGATATTATATCACCATAGATATATTTTGTCAAGAGGAGGATTATTCCATGTTTCAGGTGGGCGAGATGGCTGTGTACGGAAACCACGGGGTATGCCAGGTAACGGACATTCAGGAACGGGTCGTTGATAAAGCACCCCGGCGATATTTGGTGCTGAAACCGGTTGGGCATAGCGGAAGCCAGTATCTGGTGCCGGTGGGAAATGAGGCGGCCATGTCAAAGCTGTGTCCTCTGGCCTGTCGGGAGGAGTTGGAGCGGCTGCTTTCTGCCCCGGAGATTCGGGTCAGCAACTGGATACCGGATGAAAACAAGCGGAAGCAGTTCTACAGAACCCTCAGCGGTACCAGCCGAGAGTGCCTTTTCCAGACGGTATGCACGCTCTACACCCACCGGGCCAACCAGAAAGCCCAGGGAAAGCGACTGCACATGTGTGACGAAAACTTTTTGCGTGATGCTGAAAAAATGCTTTCCGGAGAGATAGAGGTGGTTCTGGGGCTTAGCAGCCCGGAGGCACTGCATTATCTTCGCAGAAGTTTAGGTGCATAAAAAGCAGGGACGGCTCAAATCGCTGTCCCTGTTTTTTGGCGTTTTGTGTGTAAGGAAAAGTTGAGCTTTATTTCAAAAGCTGCAGAAGTTCCTCCGGCGTATCTACAATGGCAGCGGGGCCTGCCTGACGGATTTCCTCAATGTCCCCATAGCCCCAGCTGACGGCGATGGTGGGGATACCATGGGCCTTGGCACCGATCACATCGTACTTTGTATCTCCGACCATGGTTTTTTCCGCGTCCCGTCCAACCTGCTCCAGGAGGTATTCAATCACCGCTTCTTTGCTGTTCCGGCCACCCTCCATGGCGGCACCGCAGATTTTGTCAAAATATTTGGCCAAATCAAAGTGTTCCAGTACCTCAATAGCGGTTTCTTCCGGCTTGGAGGTAGCAACATAAAGCAGATATCCTCGCTGCTTTAAAGTGGCCAAAAGTTCCTCAATTCCGGGATAAGGCTTATTTTCAAACTTTCCAATGGGAATGTACCGGCTGCGAAAAACCTGAACAGCTTCCTCTGTTCGCTCCTTTGGAATACCAAAACGTTCAAAGCTGTCCCACAGAGGGGGACCAACGAAAACACCCATCTCCTCTCTGGGCGGCACCGGATAGCCCATCTGCCGGAATGCGTATTGGGCGCAGTTGATGATTCCTTCGCCGGAATCCGTTAAAGTTCCGTCCAAATCAAATAAAATCGCTTTTTTCAAGTATAACTCCTCGCTGTTCTCTTGTTTCCCGTATCATAGCATATTTGAACCCATTCTTCAAGTCCGGTTCCGGGGTTGCTTAAATTCTTTGTTTGTGATACAATCACCCAAAAGGAAGTGTCGCTTCCGGAAAAGAGGATGAGCCATGCAAGCCGGTATCCTGACCCTTTACCATGAAAACCGCAATCCAGGCGGTCAACTCCAGGCGCGGGCCTTGGTGCGTGCCGTGGAAACGATACCCGGGTGGACGGCCCGGCAGCTGCCCTTTGCCTACAGCGGCAGCTGGATGAAAAAACCGTTCCCGGAACGGGTGATCAAAAATCTGGCTTATTCCGGCACAAAAAAGCTCCGGGGCGGGAATACTCCCCAAGCACCGGAGATACCGGAAACCTTGAAGCATTCTATGGACCTGCGGCGACAGGCGTATGATGCCTTTGCCGCCGAAACGCCCCACGATTCCAGGGTTTTTACACCGGAGACGCTGGAAGAAAGTCTTTCGGAATATGACTGTTTTATCTGCGGTGGCGATCAGATTTGGAACGAATTCGGCACAGGATACTATTATTGCGCGCTGGATGCCATGTCCCTGGGGTTTGTGCCGGAAACCATTCAGAAATTCTCCTACGCCCCCAGTATGCCCGACCATGCCCTGAACCCGAAGTTCCTGAAAAAACTGGGGGCCAATGCCGCCCGCTTGGATGGACTGTCTCTGCGGGAGCGAAGCAGCGTAGCGGATTTGCAAAAGGTCAGCGGCAGACAAGCCCAGGTGGTTGCGGACCCGGTGCTGCTGTTAACAGATCAGCAGTGGGACAGGGAAATGTGCGCACCCAGGCAGGACCGGTATGTCCTTTGCTATTTACTGGGAGCGGGACGGGATACCCGACATGCGGCCCAGGCAGCTGCCCAAAACCTGGGCCTGCCCCTTGTGACACTGCCCCATCTGGCAGGAGTCCGGCAGGAGGACCTGGATTTCGGAGATCATCAAATGCTCACTTGCGGCCCTGCCGAATTTGTAGGCCTGATCCGCAATGCCCAACTGGTCATTACGGATTCTTTTCACGCAGCGGTGTTCAGCCTCATCTACCACCGCCCCTGCGCCGTGCTGCCCCGGTTTGATTCCCAGGGAACGCCCATCATGGGCAGCCGTCTGACGGACTTTCTTACGGAGTATTCTCTTCAAAGCCAGCAATTTACCCACCAGTCCCTGCGTCTTCTCCGGGAGCTTCCGGAAATGGATTTCTCCCAAGCAGACCGAACACTGGCCCGGCGGCGGGAGGAATCTTTGAACTATCTGAAAGCAAACCTTCGAAAGAAATGAGGAACCCTTTTTGAACCAGCCATCCAATCAGTTAAAGCTGGGGGCCATGTTGTCCTATGTGTCTACGGGACTGAATATGGTCGTACAGCTGTTGTATACCCCTTTGATGATCCGTCTGCTGGGGCAGAGCGAATACGGCCTTTATACCCTGGTAGGCAGTGTTGTCAGCTACCTGAGCCTGTTTAGCCTGGGCTTTACAGGGGCCTACCTTCGTTTTTACTCCCAGCGTAAGGCCAACAACGATGAACCGGCCATTGCCCGACTCAATGGCATGTTTCTGACAGTTTTCTGCCTGATGTCACTGGCGGCGTTTGTCTGCGGTATGGTACTGCTGCAATTCCCAAGAGCCTTGTTTGGCAGCAAGCTGACGGCAGGAGAAATCGGAACGGCGAAAATCCTGATGGCCATTCTGGTGGGGAACATTGCCCTTAGTTTTCCGGCGGGACTGCTGGAGGCCATGGTCACTGCCCGGGAAAAATTCTTATTCCAGCAGCTGGTTACTCTGGCAGGAGTTGTTTTTAATCCACTGCTGTGCCTGCCGCTGCTGCTGATGGGTTTCGGCTCTGTGGCGGTGGTCAGTGTTACAACAGTTCTGACTCTGGCGAAGCTTGGTGTAAGTGCGTTCTATTGCGTAAAAAAACTGGGCGTCCGTTTCCGGTTTGACGGCTTTGATTTTGGCGTTCTGAGGGAGATCGCGGGTTTCAGCTTCTTCCTGTTTTTGAACATGCTCATCAACCAGATCAACTGGTCTGTAGACAAGTATATTCTGGGCCGGGTCTCCGGAACCGATGCTGTGGCTGTTTATGGCGTTGGCTCCCAGATCAACGCCCTGTTTATCAGCTTCTCAACAGCCATTTCCGCTGTCTTTGCCCCTCGGGTCCACCGGATCGCCGCGGACGGTTGTGACCGGAAGGCCCAGCGTTTTTCAGAGCTGTTTCTTCGGGTGGGGCGGGTGCAGTATCTTATTTTGATGTTGATTGCCTCCGGTTTTGTGTTTTTTGGTAAGTATTTCATTACGGAAATCTACGCATCGCCCAGTTACGCCCAGGCCTATCCCGTGGCACTGCTGCTGATTTTACCGGCCCTGGTGCCTCTGGTCCAGAACCTGGGTATCGAAATTCAGCGGGCCATGGATCAGCACCGGTTCCGCTCGGTGATTTATTCCGTTATGGCCCTTTTGAATGTGCTGGTCAGCATTCCGTTGGCCCAACGCTATGGCCCGCCGGGGGCCGCCCTGGGTACCACCATCAGTCTGGTGGTGGGCAACGGCCTGATTATGAATGTGTTTTACGCCCATCGTCTGTCCCTGGATATTCGGGGATTCTGGAAGAGCATCGGAAAATTATCCCTAGGAATGGGCGTACCGGCAATTCTTGGATTTTGTATTCTTCGGTTCTGGCATTTTACAGGTATCGGCCAATTTTTGACCGGAATCGTACTGTATACCCTGGTTTACTGCGCCAGTATGTGGCTGATCGGCATGAACCGGGAGGAAAAGCAGCTGGTCATTCGGCCACTGCAAAAAATCATGGGGAGGATACGCCGTGGTTAACATTACAAACCCACAAACTTGCTGCGGCTGCGGGGCCTGTGTCAACATCTGCCCCAAGAGCTGCATTTCCATGGAGCGGGACCCCGAGGGCTTTTTCTACCCCAGCGTAGATACCGCCGGATGTGTTTCCTGCGGTCTGTGTGAAAAGGTCTGCCCTGTAACGCACTCTCCGGCAATTCCGGCAGGAAATCCCCGGGTCTATGCCGCTTTCGGGGAAGCGGAAGACCGGCAGGACAGCTCCTCCGGCGGTGTGTTCCCCAGGCTGGCCAGGAAAACCCTGGAGCAGGGCGGACTTGTCTTTGGTGCCGCCATGGCAGAGGGCATGGACTTTGCGCAGCATGTGGCTATAGACAGCCTTTCTCAGCTTCCGGAGCTTCGTGGCAGCAAATATCTGCAAAGCCGTATGGGCAGCTGCTACCAGCAAGCCCGGGAGGCCCTCAACGCAGGTCGCCCGGTGTTGTTTACAGGAACACCCTGCCAGATCGAGGGGCTGATGAACTATTTGGGACGGGACTATCAGAATCTCCTGACAGCGGATGTGGTTTGCCACGGTGTCCCATCGGAGAAACTTTGGAAAAAATATCTGGAATATCAGCAAAAACGTTACGGTTCTCGGGTAAAAGAGGTGCGCTTCCGGGACAAACGCCAGGGCTGGAAGAGCTTTTCCATGGTGCTGACCTTTGAAAACGGAAAGCAATACGCCAAAAAGCTCTATTTTGATTTGTTCTTACAGCTGTTCTTGCAGGATTTCTGCCTGAGGCCCTCCTGCTATGCCTGTACCAGCCGGAAAGCCCATCGGTGCAGCGACCTTACCTTGGGGGATTTCTGGGGCTGTGATGTCGTCTGCCCGGATATGGACGATGATATGGGGCTGTCTCTGGTGCTGATCCACTCCGAAAAGGGCCAACAGGCCTTTGAAGAACTCCCGTTAAAGACCAGAGAAGTAACGCTGGAACAGGCACTGATCGCAAACAAGGCGTTGATCCGCTCTCCCGGTCAGCCTGAAAACCGTCAGGAGGTTCTGGCTTCCTTGGATACACTGCCCCTACAGGAGGTAGGCAAACGGTATCTGCGAAAACTCCCCACCAAGGAAGCACTGCGACTGGCTCTGCCTCAAGGACTTGTTCAGGGCTTAAAAAGGCTTCTGGGCCGCTAAAACAAAAACACGTAACCGCCGCTGTCAAGTCACAGCGGCGGTCTTTACTTACCGAAATCTGGATGCGTAGCCACACCGGCGGCACAGTGGCTCGGAGGCCATACCCTGGGAAAAACCATCGAAGAGGGCTTTTGCTCTGGGGGTATCCAAAATGGAGGGCAAGTCCTGCTCAAACAGATTTCCCAAAGCAATGTCGCCCTCATGATCCAGACAGCAGGGTACCACCGTGCCGTCCCAAAGAACACCCAGCTGATCCCGTAGGCCGTAGCAGAAATAGGGGGGCGGGTACTCCTGGGCAGATAGGTCCGGCCAGTCGAATTTGTCCCCCGGTTCCAGGAAAATCCGCTCTCCGATGGCGGTACCTCTGCGGCCGGGGATCCAGGGTGCCGGAAAAGCCTGGTGTAGGGCGTTTAAAACTTCCTCGTTTCTTTTGTCTGCGCCGCCGCTGTTCCAAAGTCTGTAAACCACGATTTTCTTTCCCTGGGCTGCTTGACCGAAAGCAAGGCAGTCCTGTAAATAGCTTTCAAAGGGAACGGACAAATCATTTGCTTCAAAAGCATGGAGTGAAATGTTGATTTTGTGGAGAGCCGGGGCATTCATCAGCACCTCCTGCCAGGTGCGCAGCAAGGTACCGTTGGTGGTCAGAATGACCCGAAAGCCATTTTCCCCGGCCAGTGCCAGGTACTGTTCCAGCTTTGGATGGCACAGCGGCTCTCCCATCAGGTGGAAATACAAAAAGTCTGTATAGGGGTGTAACCGTTCCAGTGCCAAAAGAAAACGGTCTTCTGTTAAAGCACCCTTTTCTCGTTTGGTGCCTGGGCAAAAGGTACAAGAAAGGTTACATTTATTGGAGATTTCTAAATAAACCTTTCGAAATCGCTTCATAATGCACATCCTTTCACAAATCTGGGGCGGCAATTCTGCCGCCCCGCAGACTGTCTAAAAACCCCTTAAGGGCTTTTTAGACAAACTTTTGCAGTCTGCTGCGTGCATAAATTGTCCGCCTTTGGCGGACAATTTTCACACTTGCAGCCTGATAGGTATTTTCTGCCAGGTACACGCCCCGGCAGAAAATGATTGAACTTTATTCGCAGACAAAGGTCTGCGAACTCTGCGAGGCTTTTTCTGCAAGCTGAGGGGCGGCAAAATTGCCGCCCCGTTTTTTCAAGGGTGTTTTTACAGCAGAGGGATTCCGGCTTTTTCGCAGACCTCCAAGGTCTCCTTGTCCCAAATGCTGGACTGAACTTCACCGATGTGGGCGCAGCCCATAAGCAGCATGGAAAGTCTGGACTGGCCGATGCCGCCGCCAATGGTCAAAGGCAACTCGTCATTTAAGAGCATTTGGTGGAATGGAAGGCCTCTGCGGTCATCGCAGTTTGCCAAGCGCAGCTGCCGGTCAAGGGATGCCGCATCCACGCGGATACCCATGGAGGAAATCTCCAAAGCACGGTTCAACACTTCATCCCAGAAGAAAATATCGCAGTTCAGCTCCCAATCATCATAGTCCGGCGCACGGCCATCATGGGGCTTTCCGGAATGCAAGGCCCCACCGATCTGCATAATGCAGGCGGTTGGATGCTCTTTGACGTAGGCATTCTCCCGCTGTGAGGAGGTCAAATCCGGATACAAGTCTTCCAATTCCTGGGTGGTAATAAAGCTTACATCCCGGCTCAAGGAAATCCGCAGCTGCGGATAACGGACATGAAGCCGGTCATTGGTGTCACAAATAGAGCGCACAATGGCCTCAACAATAAGCTTTAAGTAGTCCAGATTTCGGTTTTCCCGGGTAATGACCTTTTCCCAGTCCCATTGGTCTACATAAATGGAGTGGATATTGTCCAGTTCCTCATCCCGACGAATGGCGTTCATATCCGTGTAGAGTCCGTTGCCCACGGTGAAATGATACCGTTTGAGGGCAAGCCGTTTCCACTTGGCCAGGGAATGGACCACCTGGGCATCTTTCTGAACGGCGGGAATGTCAAAGCTGACAGGCCGCTCGAAACCGTTCAGGTTGTCATTCAGGCCGGAATCCTCTGTAACAAACAGAGGTGCGGAGACCCGTTTGAGGTTTAAGGCACTGGAAAACTCTTGCTGAAAGGTTTGCTTGATGTAGGCAATGGCCCGCTGGGTGTCGTAGGCATCCAGGGCGGGGGAGTAGTGTTCCGGAATCGTGATGGTGCGCATAGTATTCGCCGCTTTCTTTCTGATTTTTCCCTTGTTTTCAGGGAAAGGTATTTTTTAGAACATATCTTTCAAATGCTCTTTGGATTCTTCTACCGCATCGGATAGCCGTTTTTGCAGGGCTTCCCGGCGTTCTTCCAGCCGTGCCAGCCCCTCCATCAGCTCGCCGTTGACTTTGAACATGGGTTCAAGAGCCTTCCGATGGCGGACATATTTACCGCTTTTGTATTGCTCTATGACGATTTGATACCGCTCCCGGGCAGTGGACACTGCCTCTTCCCAGCTGATATAAAGCTCCTGCTGGGCCTTTTGGCCGATGGAGGACATGGAAGCTTTCTGGAGGCCCTTTAAACAGGCAGCCATACTCTGGGCATTCTCTTCAATCAAAAGTCCGTTGCGGCCATCTGTGATGCCCTCAGCCGCACAGCCGCCTTTGATCAATACAGCCCCCAAGCCGCAAGCAGCTGCCTCCCGTACTACCAGACCGTTGGTATCAAAAGTAGAGGGGAACAAAAACAGATCTGCACGGCAGTACCAGGCCCGCAGCTTTTCCCGGTCCGACTGGGGTCCGGCGAAAAAGCACTTGTCCGTAAGCCCCAATTCCTGGGCGTAGGCTTTTACAGCGTCATAATCCCCGCCGCCGCCTACAAACACCATGCGAAAATCTTTTCCGCTGGCATTGAGCATGGCCAGGGCATCCAGGGTAATACGCAAGCCCTTATACCACATAATGCGGCCTACAAAGAGATACAGAGGAACGTCCTCTGGCAGGTCAAACCCGGCAGTCACTTCTGCAATCAGTTCCTGGCGGACTCTGCCCCGGGGTAAATCCACGCCGTTGCGCATGATCACACTCTCGCCCTCGTAGCCCAATGCCCGCAGATTTTCCGCAGCCCCCTGACTGACGGCCCAGACCTCATCACAGGCGTTGATGTTTTCCAGAAGTGCCCGTTTGCTGCCCTCCTGCAAGGCTTTGCTTCGAATCAGGTTGGCAATATCCACATCAAATTTGGTATGGTAGGTCATTACAAGGGGAACATCCAGCACCTGCCGTAGTTCTCTGCCCAGCATATTGGAAACAATGGGGCAGTGGCTGTGCAGAAGCCCCACCTGTTTGCCATCCAATCGGCGCAGCAAGTCCGGGGCGAAAGGGATACCTGCCATATATCCGGCAGTGCGATTCCGCAAATCCAGAGCTGGGTACCGAAAGACCGGGTAGGGGAAAGAGGAATCATCCGCACCGGGATACTCCGGCGTGATGACCACCGGATTTTCACCGGCACCAGATAGATTTTTTGCGTAATTCACCACCGCATTGGCAACGCCGTCGATTACCGGGGGAAAGGAATCGTTCAGCAGACAAATGGTTTCTTTCATAGTCACACCCCTTGCGTGAGATTTATCTCAAGAATACCAAAAACCGAAAACAATGTCAATGGATTTGTCCGTACTTCTCCCAGAGGTATCGCATGGCCATTGCATAGCCCTCTAACCCATGGCCTTTGATGGTCTTTTCGCAGTACATACCGGCGTAGGAGATTTGCCGGAAAGCTTCCCGGCTGTCCACATCGGAGATATGGACCTCTACCGCCGGGATGGAAACCGCTTTCAAGGCATCCAGAATGGCCACGCTGGTATGGGTATAGGCAGCGGGATTGATGACAATGCCGTCTGTGCAGCCGAAAGCCTGCTGAATCTTATCCACCAGACAGCCCTCATGGTTGGATTGGTATTGCTCTACCTCCACGCCCAATTCCTTGCCGGTATCTTCCAGCAATTGCAGCAAATCAGAAAAGGTTTGCTTTCCGTAAATTCCAGGCTCCCGAATACCCAGCATATTGATATTGGGTCCATTTAAAACAAGCAGTTTCATTGAATTCCTCCCATTCCCAGCTTTTCCAGAATCTCCGCTACCGTTTCCTGGGGAGAGCCGCAGTTTTCTACGGTAAAATCCTTAAAGGCTCCATATAACGGCGCACGTTTTTGATACAGTTCCTCCAGGTGTCCGGCAACGGACAGGGGCCTGCCTTCTGTGGGCAGAAGAGCAGTTGAACGTTGCAGCCAAATGATCCTGCCGTTTTGGTGCAGCGCACTGTAGTTTTCAGGTCTTGTGACACATCCGCCCCCGGTGGCAAGAACCAGACCGGAACGCTTTCCCAGGTCTTGCAGCACCTCTGTTTCCATCGCTCTGAACACGGCTTCGCCCTCCAAAGGGATGATCTGGGTGATGGGCCGTCCTGCCCGCTGCTCCAAAACCGCATCCGCGTCAACAAATTCCCGCCCCAGGTGCTGGGCTAGCAATTTACCGATGGTGGTTTTCCCGGAGCCTGGCATACCGATGAGGATGATATTTTCCATTTCCCGTCCCAGGTCCTCATAAATGCTCTGGATGCAGCGGTCATCAATAGGCGTTCCTGTAAACCATTCCGCACTTTCCTTTGCCTGGGCCACCAGCATCAGCAGTCCGTTGACGGCGGGCAGGCCCCGTTTTTCCGCTTCCAGAAGAAGTTTGGTTCTGGCGGGATTATAAATCACATCCAGTACTCCTTCCAGCTTTGGAAATTGACTCAAATCTTCAATGGCCGCTTCACCCACATGAGGATACATCCCCAAGGGTGTTGTATTGACGATCAAGGCGGCATCCCGGTGTTTTTCCAGATTCCGGTAGTTGTCCGGGCCGGAGCGGGACAGGACTACTACATTGGCTCCTATCTCCCGCAGAACCGCCTGGGCCGTGTTGGAAGCACCGCCGCTGCCGCAGACCAAAGCTTTTTTTCCAGAGACAGAGATACCGCTTGCTTTTAACATCGTTTGAAAGCCGAAAAAATCCGTATTGTGACCTATAAGCGTTCCGTCCGGCTGCCGAACAATGGTATTGACGGCACCAAGCTTCCGGGCAGTGGGGGAAAGGGCATCCAAAAAGGGAATGACCTCTTTTTTATAGGGGATGGTGACATTGAGTCCTTGAAAGTCTCCAAACCGAAGAAACTGTTCCAGCTCCTGAGGCTCCTTTTCAAACAGACAATAGCTATAGGAGGCCAGTTTCTTGTGGATTTGAGGGGAGTAGCTATGCCCCAGGGTTTTACCAAGCAAACCGCATTTCATTCAGACCACCTCCGAAAAGCTTCCCAGGTACTTAAATTCCTCGCAGAAATCCTTCAATTCTCCCATCAGTTCCCGGAACTCCTGGGAATAGATGGAGGTTTCCAAATCAAAATAGAACATAAACTCAAAGTCCCGTTCCGGTATTGGCCGGGATTCCAGCTTCGTAACATTGATTCCCAGGGCGTAGATTCGGGCAAGAACTTTATAGAGCGCACCGGGCTTGTGATTTAAGACCATCATAATGCTGGTCTTGTCCGCTCCGGGAAAAATTTCCAGATTCTTGCTGATACAGATGAACCGTGTGCGGTTGTTTCCTTTATCCTGGATAGAAGAAGCCAGGCTTTCCAGACCATACAATTCCATGCAGGCACGGCTGCTGATGGCCGCCACATCCCGCCGCCCGGAGGATGCCACCATTTCTGATGCCACCGCCGTATTGGCCACCGCCACTACATTGACATTTTTCAGGTTGCGCAGAAAGCCGCTGCACTGATTGATGGCTTGTTCATGGGAATAAATCACCCGAATATCTTCCATCTTTGCCCCAGGTGCAGCCAGCAGATTGTGGTCAATTTTCAGCCGGAAGCTTCTGACAATGTAAAAATCATGCTGCAGCATCAGATCATACACCTTGGTTACAGACCCGGCGGTGGAGTTTTCAATAGGAAGTACACCGTATTTGCAAAGGCCATCATCAATCGCCTGAAAAACCTCGTCAAAGGTTCTGAAATACCGAATCATGGGGCTTTTGAATACCTTTTCGCAGGCCAGCTGGGAATAGGCTCCCTCGACCCCCTGGCAGGCCACCATGGCCTCCTGGGGGAACAGCACCGGCGTTTCCCGGATGGCCTGGGATATTTTTTCATACAACTCCGGGTCTCCGCCGTTGCGCTTTTTCTGGTAACTGCGGCTTAGCTCAAAGAGCATGGAATACAGCGTCCGTGTGTAGGCGGCCATTTCCGGCCCTGCTTTTTGGGAAACGTCCTGAAGCTTCTCCCGCTCCCGGGCCGGTACAAAAATAGGAAGCCCGTTTTCTTTTTTATAGTCTGCCACCTGGGCCGCAATGTCCATTCTTTTGCAGAATAGCCTGACGAGTTCATCATCGATTTCATCAATTTGTGCCCTTAGTTCTTTTAAATCCATACTTTTTCTCCTCAGGGGCGAAAGTTTCCCTCACCCAGTAATACATCCATCAAAACAATGGCCGCCGCCGCTTCCACCACAGGTACGGCCCGGGGTACAATGCAAGGGTCGTGGCGGCCCTTGACGGTAAGTTCCTGATTCTCCATATTAGAGAAACTGACGCTTTTTTGGGGCAGGGAAATGGAGGGGGTGGGTTTTAGAGCAATGCGGAAAATCAGGGGCATTCCATCGGTGATACCGCCCAGAATACCGCCGCAGTTGTTTGTTTCCGTCAGAACTTTTCCGTTTACGACCCGGAAAGGGTCGTTATTCTCGCTGCCAAGCATTTTCGCAACGCCAAAGCCTGCTCCAAATTCCACACCTTTTACCGCGGGGATCCCATAAAGCATTTGGGCCAGCCGCCCTTCCATACCGCCAAACATGGGTTCTCCCAGTCCCGCCGGAAGCCCGGTAACGGCACACTCCACGATTCCGCCCACACTGTTTCCCGCGGCTTTGACATTTTGAATCCGTTCCTGCATGTCATCGCCTTTTTGGGCATCCAAAGTTGGAAAATTCCGGTTTACCCCATCCAGCTGTGGTGCTATGGGATCAAAAGGCGTATCCCATATGCCGCCGATGGCAGCAATGTGGGCGGCGATACGGATGGACTTCTGTTCCAGCCATTGCTTGCAAAGGCCTCCTGCAATGCACAGGGGGGCCGTCAGCCGCCCGGAAAAGTGGCCTCCTCCGGCACTGTCCTGGAAGCCGCCGTATTTGATTTGGGCGGTGTAATCCCCATGTCCCGGCCGGGGACAATCCTTTAGGTCTTCATAGTCCCCGGAGCGGGTATTGGTATTCCGGATTTGGGCGGCAATGGGCGCACCGCAAGTAATACCATTCACCAGCCCTCCTAAAAATTCCGGAATATCCTTTTCATTCCTGGGAGTAGAATAGGCATTTTGCCCCGGGGCGCGGCGGCGGAGAAAATCAGCCAGGGCATCCATATCCACGGGCAAGCCCCCAGGAATGCCGTCCAGCACCATCCCAATGGCCGGGCCGTGGGATTGGCCAAAAATCGATAGTTTTAAATGTTCACCGTAAGTGCTGCTCATAGCTGCCTCCCAATCGTTTAAATTCCCCAAAGAAGCTGGGGTAGGATTTCTCGGTACACTCTGCCCCCAGGATGGTAACGCACTTACTGCATACCGTAGAGGCGATGGCTGCGGACATGGCAATGCGGTGGTCATTGCGGCTGTCTACCGTCCCACCGGTAAGGCCGGTGCCATAGACCCGCAGGGTATCACCCACCGCCTCCGCTTTACCCCCCAGGTCATTTAGCATTTGAATCACCGATTCAACCCGGTCCGATTCTTTCAGCCGCAACCGATGAATGTTTGTAAACACAGCACCATGAGCAGCTGCCGCCACAACGGATAAAATAGGTACAAGGTCCGGAATGTCGGCGGCGCAAATGGCACGTTGTTCTTTTACAAGCTCCGGCAGCAGTGTAAAGCAAACCCGGTCTCCTTGGGCGGAATCCAAATTCAGGTTTTCCACCTGAATGGCACTTCCAAGAGCCTTGGCCGCCAGAAAGAAGGCTGCATTGCTCCAGTCACCCTCTACAGACTGTTTTCCCGGGGAATGGAAGCACTCGCCGGAAACAGCCAGCCCCTCTGTAGTTTTGCCGAATAGAGCCATGACCCGCTGTGTCATGGTCACATAGGGAGCGGATTCCAACTGCCCCAGTACCGTCAGGCGGCTTTCTCCCGGCACCAGTGCCAGTGCCAGCAAAAGCCCCGTAATAAACTGGCTGGAAACACCGCCATCAATTTCGTAAATACCCGCTTGCAGTCTTCCTTGACAGCGCACCGTGTTTTCTGCTGGGCGGGATAGGTGACAACCCATTCGTTCCATTTCCTCCCATAAAGGACTGAGAGGCCGTTGAGGGAGGCGACCGGTCAAAAGGAAAGTGGTGTCACATCCCAAGGCACCGGCCACCGGCAGGAGAAAACGGAGGGTAGAGCCGCTGTCCTGACAGGGGAGGATAGCACTTTTGGGAACGTCCTGTATAGGCGTTACCGCAAAGCCCTGTGGGCTGCGGCTAATTTGCGCACCCAGAGCAATCAGACATTGGGCTGTTGCGTCAATGTCCCGGTTGGTTTCCGGGCAGTCTAAAAACGTGGGTGCATCCGCAAAAGCGGCGCAAATCAGCATTCTGTGGGCCTGGGATTTGGAGGGAATGGCGCGCACGTTTCCTTGAAGCGTTCTAGGCCTGATGGTCAAATCCATAGTCACATCCCCGCCTCGATCCAGCCAAGAACCTCTTCCACGGGTACAGGCGTGATGACACAGCTGCCAATGGACTCAGGAACAATGAGACTCACGTTTGCACCGGCCCGCTTTTTATCCGATAGAGCCGTTTGGGCAATACGTTCCGGAGAAATGTCCGTGGCGGTGGGTAAACCGTAAAGCACCAGGGCCTTGAGAATGTCTAGACAGTCTTCTTCCCCCAGAATGCCCTTGTGTTCCGCGGCTCTGGAAATCATGGCAAGGCCAATGGCTACAGCTTTTCCGTGGGACAGGGTGTAATTGCTCTGGGCTTCCACACCGTGGCCAAAGGTATGCCCCAAGTTCAAAAGCTTCCGTGCGCCGTTGTCGTATTCGTCCATGGCGACTACATCCCGCTTTAGGGTGACACATCGCTCAATAACCGTCTCCCGGTCAAAGTCAGGGCCGGTTTTGGCCAGATACTCAAAAAATGCCCGGTCAAAAATAATCCCGTATTTTATAACCTCCGCACAGCCATCCCGGAAAATGTCTTGGGGAAGGCTATCCAGCGTGTCCGTATCGCACAGCACCAGGCTGGGCTGCCAAAACGCCCCGACCATATTTTTACCGCCAGGAACGTCAATGGCTGTTTTCCCCCCTACGGAGGAATCCACCGCCGCCAAAAGGGTGGTAGGCACCTGAATAAAGCGAATGCCACGCTGGAAGGTCGCTGCCGCGAACCCGGTCAGATCTCCTACCACGCCACCGCCTAAGGCCACCAGCGCATCTGTCCGGGTCAGGTGGTTTTCTACCAGAAAGGTTTGCAATTTCCAATAGGTTTCGCTGCTTTTACTGGACTCTCCCGCTGGAAATACAAAACGCAAAACCCGGATCCCTGCCGAGCGCAGACTTTCCTCCGCCTGATTTCCGTAAAGGGGGTCTACGGTGCTGTCACTGACAAGACATACCGTTTGGATGTTGCCCAGAGAGCGAACACAGCTGCCCAATTGGCCCAGCAGTCCCGGCCCAATCAGAATATCATATTGGCGGGAGGCCGCTACTGTTACCGTTTTCATCCGTCCACTTCCTCCTTTGCTTTTTTCCCTGCTTCCAGCAATGCAGTCAGGGTATCCGAATCCCGGTTTGCCAGGGCATCCCGATAAGCCTGTAGGGCATTCATGTAGGTGTCCAATTCAAAAAGAAGATTCTCCCGGTTCTCCAAGAACAGCTCACTCCACATGGGGGCGTTGAGCCAGGCCACCCTGGTCAAATCTTTATAGCTTCCCGCCGAGAAGCCCTTGTGCTTTTGGGCAGTAGGGGACTTGATAAAGGCATTGCTCAGTACATGGGGCATCTGAGAGGTAAAGGCAATCATTTTGTCATGCTCCTGGGCACTGGTCACGGAGAACATGCCAAACCCACAAGGCTCCAGGGCATCTTTCACCCGTTGCAGCAGACCAATGTCGTCATACCGGGGAGGAACCAGCACCATGGGTGCCCCCTGAAACAGGTCGCCCCGGCTGTACTTAAAGCCGGAAAACTGGGAGCCTGCCATGGGATGGCCCCCTACAAAGGTAAATCCGTATTCCCTGGCCACTGGGAAGCACCGGGCACAGACTTCTTTTTTAATGCCGCAGCAATCCAGCACCAAGGTTTCTTTCCGAAGGTACCGGCCATTTTCTTCCAGCCAACAGGCGCAGTCCCCGGGATACACGGCAAGGAAAATCAGGTCACACTTGCAAGCGGTGGTTTTATCCAACTTTCCCTGAACCGCACCGGAGAGAATGGCAAAGGATAAGGTCTTTTCATCGCTGTCCTTTGCATAGACCGTATGACCGGCCAGGGCATAGGCTCTGGCCAGAGAGCCTCCAATCAGGCCCAGACCCAGAACACCTACGGTCATGCCAGCACCTCCCGGAGGCTCTGAACCTGGCGGCTGACCTCCCTGAATTGAGCAGGAGTCAAAGACTGTGCTCCATCACACAGGGCTTTTTCCGGTGCGTTGTGCACCTCGATCATCAGCCCGTCGGCACCGGCGGCTACAGCGGCGCAGGACATGCTGGATACCAGCCGGGCTTTGCCTGTGGCGTGGCTGGGGTCCGCAATCACGGGAAGATGACTCAGTTCGTGGAGCACAGGAATGGCGGAAATATCCATGGTATTGCGGGTGTAGGTTTCAAAGGTTCGGATACCCCGCTCACAGAGAATGACGTTATCATTTCCCTCGCTCATAATGTATTCCGCACTCATCAGCAATTCCTGCAAGGTGTTGGCCAAGCCTCGCTTCAAAAGGATGGGCTTCTTCGTCTTGCCCAATTCTTTCAGAAGGTCAAAATTCTGCATATTCCGGGCGCCGACCTGGATCAGGTCTACATTTTGAAACAGATCCAGGGTGTTAATATTCATGATTTCCGTTACAATGGGCAGCCCCGTTTCCTGCTTGGCAATTTCCAGAAGCCGCAGACCTTCTGCGCCCAGGCCCTGAAAGGCGTAGGGGGAAGTTCTGGGCTTAAAGGCCCCACCCCGGAGCATAGTTGCACCGCTTTCCTTTACCGCTTTGGCGATGCCCACCAGCTGTTCCTCGGATTCCACCGAGCAAGGCCCGGCAATGATGCTGAAATAGCCGCCGCCAATGCGGGTATTGCCAACCTCCACAATGGTGTCCTTCGGGTGAAATTTCCGATTTGCCTGCTTGAAGGGTTCCGAGACCCGCTTGACGGACTCGACCATTTCCAGGGATGCCAGAAGCTCGATGTCCACCCGGCTGGTGTCACCCACCAGGCCAAGAATGGTCACTTGCTTTCCTTCGGATACATGCACATCCAAATCCTGATTTTTCAGCCAGGAAATCAGCCGTTCTTTCTGCTCCTGAGTGGTATTGTTTTTTAGAATCGCAATCATTTTCTCCATCTCCTTGTAAAAAATAAACGCCGCACGGAAATTCGTGCGGCGTAACGCTTCCTATTTCGATCCCAAAAGAATCGCAGCACAAATTTCTATTACTTTTTTCGGGTAAAAAAGTAATAGTAGTAATAGAAGTTGGCTGCGAACAGGTTCTGCATTTGGGTTGTCCTCCAAAATGGGATACTTAGAGTATACCACCGGAATGCGCAAATTGCAAGAGGTATCCCCAAAAATGTTTTTAGGAAATGAATTTTTGTTTTTGCAGAAAAGACAGTGGACATTTCCGATAGTATGTTTTATAATTAGAGAAGTTTCCTTAGGAATGGTGCAAGGAGGTTTCCCATGGAGTATCTTTCTCAGTTGAATCCCGCCCAGCGGCAGGCCGCTACGACAACGGAGGGGTATATCCGTGTGGTGGCCGGTGCCGGTTCCGGCAAGACCAAAACGCTGACCGCCCGGTATTTGTACCTGGTAGATGTTCTGGGCATATCCACCGCCAATATTCTTTGTGTTACCTTTACCAACAAGGCTGCGGCGGAAATGAAAAAGCGAATTCGCAAACAGCTTCCGGATCAGGACCTGGCCCGGATCACCACCTTTCACGGCTTTTGTGTCAGTCTATTGAAAGAAGACAGCCATGTGGTAGGGTATCCGAAAGCCTTTCTCATTATGGATGAGGAAGACAAAAAGGCCATGCTGGCAACGGTTTTTGAAGACCTGGGCATTACCGGCCGAAACATTACCATTCAGGAAGCCATTGACCATATTGGCTGGCGGAAAGGCGGCAGAGGGTACGTCAAAACCCTGGTTGACCCTGATCTTGACCACCTTTTGGAGCTGACCCAAAATGCCTCCACCTTAAAGGATAAAATTCTCTATCGCTATTTTTATGAGCAGCGCAAGTGCTTTGCCCTGGATTTTGATGATCTGGTTTATTTTGCGCTGCATATTCTAAACAGCAGCAGGGAAGTGCTGGAAAAGTGGCAGAAGCGGCTGGAATACATCATGGTAGACGAATTCCAGGACATTGACAAGGACCAGTACGCCCTGGCAGAACTTCTTTCCGGCTATCACAAAAACCTCTTTGTTGTTGGGGACCCGGATCAAACCATCTATACCTGGCGGGGTGCGAACGTGAATTTCATCCTGGAATTCCCCAGCCGCCATCCCGGAGCCACCACCATTTACCTCAACGAAAACTACCGCTCTACTCCTCAGATTTTGGCGGCTTCCAATGCCTTGATCGGGAAAAATCGGGACCGACTGGAAAAGCAGCTTACCGCAGTGCGGAAAGATGACCGCAAGCCCCTGTATTTTCACGCCAAGACCAGTGCTCTGGAAGCGGATTGGGTCACGGCCAATATGCGGGCACTCCACGAAGGTGAGGAAGCCCTGTCCTATTCGGATATGGCCGTGCTTTACCGTGCCCATTACGTGTCCCGGGCTTTGGAAGAATCCCTTTTTAAGAATAAAATCCCTTATGTCCTATACTCCGGCGTGGAGTTTTACAAACGCAAAGAAATCAAAGACGTGATCAGCTATCTGCGCATGGTGTATCACCCGGATGACATCAGCTTTCTGCGAACCGTCAATGAACCCCGCAGAGGCGTGGGCCGCACACGCATTGCAACCCTGAAAGCCTATGCCGCCCAGCATGGGGGTACGCTTTACGATGCGCTGCTCGCCAATCTCCATACGGATTCCTTCCGCAGAAGCCGTGCCGGAGAATACGCCCGACTGATTGAAAAGTATCGGGCTATTTTTGAGACCATGGATCTGACCGATCTGCTGGCCGGGGTGCTTCAGGACAGCGGCTATGAAAACGCCCTGCGCACAGCAGGGGAGGAGGAACGTCTGGACAACCTGGCAGAATTAAAGCAGGCCATCTTTGAGTTCACACGAAAAGCGGGAGAAACAGTTACCTTGGGCAATTATTTAGACCATGCGGCACTGTTTACCAACATGGATACCGGTGAGCGGACTCAGGCGGTAAAGCTGATGACCATCCATTCCGCCAAGGGCCTGGAGTTTCCGGTGGTGTTTCTCTGCGGTTTGTCCGAAGGTATTTTCCCAGGAAAGCGGGCCAATACCCGGGAAAAATTAGAGGAAGAGCGGCGACTTTGCTATGTAGCCTTTACCCGCTCCCGGGACCGGCTGTTTTTATCTGATGCGGCAGGACAGGGCTATGACGGTTCTTTCAGGTATCCCAGCCGTTTTCTCTTTAATGCCGAGAAAGAAAATGTAGATTATGCCGTTCCTTTGGAGCCGGGATTGGAAGAAAAAACCATGGAGCAAATCCGCAACACCGAGGACCTAGGGCCGCAGCAGTCGGTACCCTCTGACCTGATTGGCCGCCGGGTCGCTCATCCGGTGTTTGGCACCGGAAATGTGATCGGCATTCCCCGGGATGGCCAGGGGCTGATCATCCAGTTTGATACCATTGTAACACCAAGAACCTTTTCGGATGCTTCTAAAATCAGTTTTCTATAACAGGTCTTGTAATTTCCCCGAAACCATAGTATAATAAGCTACATTAGTATGTCTTATTATGCTGGTTTCGGGGTCATCTTCTCTCCGGCAAGTAAAGGAGCCGTTGCACATGGACGGACATGGAAAAGAAAAACTGAATATTGCCATGCTGGGGCAGAAACGCATTCCCTCCAGGGAGGGTGGCGTAGAGGTGGTGGTGGAGGAACTTTCCACCAGAATGGTGGCCATGGGCCATCGTGTCACTTGTTATAATCGCGCTGGTCATCATATCAGCGGCAAAGAGTTTGACACGGAGACGTTGAAAACCTATAAGGGAATCCGACTGAAAACCGTACCGACTGTTAATCGAAAAGGCTTTGCTGCCATGACTTCTTCGGTGTTCGGTGCGCTGTTCTGTGCCTTTTCCGCTTATGACGTTGTTCATTTCCACGCAGAAGGTCCCTGCGCCATGCTGTGGCTGCCCAAACTTTTTGGAAAACGCTGTGTTGCCACCATCCACGGCATTGACTGGCAGCGAGCAAAGTGGGGCGGCCTGGCCAGACGCTATATTAAATTTGGCGAATGGGTGGCCGTCCATTGTGCCGATGAGATCATCGTTCTGTCTCAGAATGTACAGAATTACTTTCTGGAAACCTATGGCCGGAAGACCGTTTTTATTCCCAACGGCATCAGCCGCCCTGTGTACTGCGAGCCGCAGGAAATCACTGCCCTTTACGGATTGAAAAAGGATGACTACATCCTTTTTTTAGGCCGTCTGGTGCCGGAAAAAGGACTTGCCAATCTGGTCCTGGCATTCCGGCAGGTAAAAACAGACAAAAAATTAGTTATTGCCGGAGGAAGCTCTGACTCCGGTGCATTTAAGCGGGAATTGATATCCTTGGCCAATGGGGACGACCGGATACTGTTTACAGATTTTGTCCAGGGACGGACGCTGGAAGAACTTTACAGCAACGCCTATTTTTACACCCTCCCATCAGATTTGGAGGGAATGCCTCTGAGCCTTTTGGAAGCAATGAGTTATGGTAATGCCTGCCTGGTTTCTGATATTCCGGAATGCACCGAAGTGGTCAAAGACCATGCCGTGACATTCCGAAAGGGAGACAGAGACGATTTGCGGGAAAAGCTGCAAATGCTATGTGACTCCCCAGAAACCGTTGCCCGATTCCGGGAGGATGCCTGCGAATACATTCTAGGAAAATACAATTGGGACGATGTGGTTCAGCAAACACTGGCCCTGTATTAAGGAGAATCTATGAAAATTCTAATGATCAACAATCTCCTCTAACCGAACGCAGGCAGTGAGATATACATAGTGAAAACGCCGGAAAAATAGCGTATTTACGGTATTTTTCAAGAAGGGCTTAGAGCTGCAAGAGCAGTTTTAATCTCGCTACCTCGGTTCAGCAACAGCATATGAAATTATCATAAGGACTTTCAGTATCACTACCTGCGTTTGTATGGAGCACTCTGGTTTATGAACAATACATTGGAAGTGCTTCATCTGAACAGAGGTAGTGACACTTAAAATATAGGCTTCAGAAAATAAGGAGACAAATGCAATGAGTACAGTTACTTTAGATCATAAAACGATTTTAGTCACAGGCGCGGCAGGTTTCATCGGTTCTAACCTTGTAAAACGAATCTACCAGGAGGCTCCTTCCACTACGGTCATCGGCATTGACAATATGAATGCCTACTACGATGTGGCACTGAAAGAATTTCGCCTGAACGAGCTGGCCAAGTATCCCACATTTACTTTTGTAAAAGGCAACATCGCTGATAAGGAACTGATCACTGAGCTGTTCGAGAAGTATAAGCCATCTGTGGTCGTTAACCTTGCGGCACAGGCTGGTGTGCGTTACTCCATTACCAACCCGGATGCTTATGTGGAATCGAACTTGGTCGGCTTTTTTAACATTCTCGAGGCCTGTCGCTACTGTGAGAATCTGGAGCATCTGGTTTATGCTTCTTCCTCCTCCGTCTACGGTACCAACAAAAAGGTTCCGTACAGTACGGATGATAAAGTTGACAATCCGGTTTCCCTTTATGCAGCTACTAAGAAATCTAACGAGTTGATGGCACACGCCTACTCCAAGCTCTACAACATTCCTTCCACTGGCCTGCGTTTCTTCACTGTATATGGTCCTGCTGGCCGCCCGGATATGGCCTACTTCGGCTTTACCAACAAGCTGGTAAAAGGCGAAACCATCAAGATTTTCAACTATGGCAACTGCAAGCGTGACTTTACTTATGTGGACGATATTGTTGAGGGTGTTGTCCGTGTGATGAAGAAGGCTCCTGACAAAAAGAATGGTGAGGACGGGTTGCCGATTCCACCGTATGCCGTTTACAATATCGGCAATCAGAACCCGGAGAACTTGCTGGACTTCGTGCAAATCTTGAGCGAGGAGCTGGTTAGAGCAAAGGTTCTGCCGGAAGATTATGACTTCGAGGCACACAAGGAACTGGTTCCGATGCAGCCGGGTGATGTACCTGTGACCTATGCAGATACCAGCGCGCTGGAGCGTGATTTCGGGTACAAACCGAGTACAAGTCTGCGGACTGGTCTGAGAAACTTTGCTGAGTGGTATGCTGGGTTTTATAAATAAAGGAAAACTAAAGGGTCAGAAAATTGAGAGCGTTTAAGGATTTAAAGATTGCTGTTGCTGGTACTGGTTATGTTGGTTTGTCTATTGCCACACTGTTATCTCAGCACCACAAGGTGACTGCGGTAGGTATCATTCCCGAGAAAGTAGAGCTGATCAATAACAGGAAGTCGCCTATTCAGGACGAATGTATCGAAAAGTATCTGGCAGAAAAAGAGTTGGATTTGACTGCAACTCTGGATGCGAAAGAAGCATACAGTGATGCTGATTTTGTAGTTATCGCTGCACCGACAAACTATGATAGCAAGAGATACTTTCCAGAGGAATTAAGGATATGAAAATTTTACTGGTTAATTATAGATATTTTATTTCGGGTGGACCGGAAAAATATATGTTCAACATTAAAAAGATGTTGGAAGATAATGGTCATGAAGTTGTTCCGTTTTCCATCCATTCTAACAAAAATGTTGAAACAGAGTATTCCAAATATTTTGTAGAGCCG
Organism: uncultured Oscillospiraceae bacterium; assembly: GCA_934593275.1. Taxonomy (GTDB): domain Bacteria; phylum Bacillota; class Clostridia; order Oscillospirales; family Oscillospiraceae; genus Faecousia. The sequence continues at coordinate 43,205 of CAKTQE010000014.1, forward strand.
ATTGGAAGCCGCGATGCGACTTATTTTGAAGAATGCAAAAAGACTCCAAAGGTTATCTGGCAAATGCTGACTCGCAGTATTTATTCTACTGAGGTTGAGAAAGCTATTAAGAAAGAAATCAAAGATGTAAAACCGGATTTGGTATATATTATCCATTTCGTAAATAAGCTTTCGCCGAGTGTGATCTGTGGCGCAAAGAAGATGGGGGTTCCGGTAGTGCTGCGACTGTCAGACTACTTTTTACTGTGCCCGAGATTTGATTTCATGTACAACAAGAAACCATGCGAAGAGTGCCTTACGAAGGGGTATAGGACCTGCATCAAGAAAAGATGTGTAAAGGGGTCGCTGTTTGCATCAGTCGTTCGAGTTTTTTCTATGAAAGTACATAAGGCAATGAATGTATATAAAGGTGTGGATGCATTTATTACACCATCTGAGTTCTTAAAAAAGAAACTGATTGAGAATGGCTTCGATGAAAATAAAATCACCTGTATTCCGACATTTACGGCAAGTAAATCAGAAGTCGGCAAACCACAGGTTGGAACATATGGTTTGTATTTTGGACGTGTGAGAGAGGAAAAAGGTGTTGATACTGTCGTCAAAGCATATGAGATGATGCCAGACCGCCATGTTAAAATAATGGGCGATGATACAACAGATGAGGCAAAAAGATTAAAGGCGTATATCAAAGAAAAGAAAATTAAGAATGTTGAGTTCTTGGGCTTTAAAGCCGGAGAGGAATTGGAAGAGATCATCAAGGGCGCACGATTCACACTGATTCCGTCTATTTGGTATGATAACCTTCCGAATACTGCATTGGAGTCTTTTCAGTATTCAAAGCCGGTTATTGCAAGCAATATTGGAAGCCTACCAGAGCTTGTTTTGGATGGCGTTAATGGTTATCTGTTTAAGCCTGCCGATGCTCGAGAACTGTGCGAAAAGATTGCTTTGCTGGATGATGATGCTGTTGTAAAGAAAATGGGAGCTGCAAGCCGGGCTAGATTAGAAGATCGGTTTGCACCGCAGACTCATTATAATACCTTGATGCGTATTTTTGATTCTGTAAGGAGAAAATGAAATGGATAGTGTTTTAAAAAAAGTAGTTAAACATCCTGAAAAAATAGTTTACGGCCTTGAACGAAAAGGATTGTTGGACTGGCTTTCAGAAAAAGAATATATAAAAATCACATACAGATTGGCGTTTGGACGAAAATTGAACCTAGATGATCCAAAGGCACTTACAGAAAAAATTAATTGGTATAAATTATATTATAGAGATCCACTTATGCGTAAATGTGTGGATAAATATGAAGTTCGTCAATATGTAAGAGAATCTATAGGTGATGCGTATTTAAACGAATGTTTTGGGGTATGGAACAGCATAGAAGAAATCGACTATAATGCTTTGCCTAATCAGTTTGTGTTGAAACCTACAAATGGGAGTGGAGATATTGTTATTTGTAAAAACAAGTCACATTTTAATTGGGAGGAAGCTAAAAGAACACTGACAAAATATAGTAAGCGTAGTTTTGCAACAAAGACAAAAGAATGGGCTTATTATGATGTGCCTTTCAGAATTATTGGAGAGAGATTAATAAAAAGTTCAGATGAAAATCAGATAAAAGACTATAAATATTTCTGTTTTAATGGTGAACCGGAATTCTTATTTGTAGCAAGTGATAGAGGAACAGAGCATCTTAAGTTCGATTTTTTCGATAAGAAATGGAATAGGCTCCCCATTACTAATGCACATGAACATAATATGACTCTAAACAAACCCCAATACTTCAATGAAATGCTTGAAATAGCAAGAAAACTTTCAAAACCATTTCCGCATGTAAGAGTAGATCTTTATGAAGAGGAGAATAAAGTATTTTTTGGAGAACTAACATTTTATCATTTTGGTGGATTTACAAAATTTGAACCAGATGAGTGGGATTACAAATTAGGAGAGTATTTTGATTTGAAATCTATACAGAAAAAACACTAAAGAAATCAGGTTCTCACTTTACTTGTTCTGCGTGTTAATTTTACTGTGCACTTGAAATAATGCTCTTTGCTCATCTGTTTGATAATGGTTTGATTCTATACATTTTTACGATAGTCTCAGTCATCTGTGATTCAATCGTGTTCTCAGTATGTGCAAAGTGGTTCTTAAATAAAATCGAAGCATTCTTAAGAGAGAGAGTTAGGAGAGTTAATCATGTCTGAAGAAAAGAAGTTAAATGGTACGGTCATCGTCACTTATCGCTGCAACGCGCGTTGCTCCATGTGCAACCGCTATAAAGCACCTTCCAAGCCGGAAGAGGAAATCAGCATTGAGACCATCAAGAAGCTGCCGAAGATGTACTTTACGAACATCACCGGCGGCGAGCCGTTCATCCGTACCGACCTGAAAGATATTGTGCGTGAACTGTACAAGAAGTCCGACCGTATCGTTATTTCCACGAACGGTTTCTTTACCGATCGTATCGTAGATCTGTGTAAGAAGTTCCCGCAGATCGGTATTCGTATCTCTATCGAGGGCCTGGAGCAGACCAACAACGAGATCCGTGGTCTGCAGAACGGCTACCAGCGTGGGTATGGCACGCTGAAGAAGCTGCGTGAGATGGGCATGAAGGATGTCGGCTTTGGCATGACCGTCCAGGATAAGAATGCTCCTGACCTGGTTCCGCTGTACAAGATCTCCAACGAGATGGGCATGGAGTTCGCAACAGCATCTCTACACAACAGCTTCTACTTCGTTGAAGCAAAGAACATCATCCACGACCGCCCGATGGTTGCAAAGAACTTTGAGAATCTGGTCAACGAGTTGCTCCGTAGCAACAGCCCGAAGAAGTGGTTCCGTGCTTACTTTAACCACGGCCTGATCAATTACATCTACGGTCAGAAGCGTCTGCTGCCTTGCGACATGAGCTTCGATACCTTCTTCATCGACCCGTATGGCGATGTCATGCCTTGCAA
>CAKTQE010000015.1 GCA_934593275.1 uncultured Oscillospiraceae bacterium
ACCGGGCGCAGTATGGAAAACATGCTGAAAGTTGCCCAGGAACTGGGATACCTGAAGGTAAAGCCCGGCACCATTGTGGACTTGAATACCATCAAGAGCATTCCCAAGAATAAGTTGGTCATTGTTTCCACCGGCTCTCAGGGCGAAAACATGTCCGCCCTTTACCGCATGGCTTTCTCCACCCACAAGCAGGTAGACGTTACCTCCGGGGACCGGATCATTATTTCCGCTTCTGCCATTCCCGGAAACGAAAAGGCCATTTCCCGCATTATCAACGAGCTTTATCGGAAAGGTGCCGATGTGGTTTACGAAAAGAGCGAGGGTCTCCATGTATCCGGCCACGCTTGCCAGGAGGAACTGAAAATCGTCCACGGTCTGGTAAAGCCCCGGTTCTTCCTGCCCCTCCACGGGGAACAGCGGCATTTGCAAATCCACGCCAAGCTGGCCCAGTCCATGGGGATGAGTCCTCGGAACATCCACATTGGGGAAATCGGCACCGTCTTTGAGTTTACCGGAAAATCCTGCAAGGTAAACGGCTCGGTTCCCGCCGGAAAGGTCTTTGTAGACGGCACCGGTGTGGGTGACGTGGGCAGTGTGGTGCTGCGGGACCGGAAGCATCTGGCCCAGGACGGCATGATCGTTGTTTGTGTCAACCTCAGCAGCCAGGACGGCAGCGTGGTCTCCGGCCCGGACATCATCACCCGAGGCTTTATCTACGTGAAAGAGTCTGAGGAGCTGATGGAGGAGCTGCGGCAAGTGGCTATTGAAGCCATTGAACGCTGCCAGCGCAAGCGGGTAAGAGACTGGTCTGCCATTAAGTCTGCCATTAAAAATGACATCAGCGGCTACCTGTTTAAGACCACCAAGCGCAATCCTATGATCCTGCCCGTGATCATGGAAATCTAAACAAGCTAAAGAGGCGGCTTTCGGGCCGCCCCTTTTTTGAGGAATGCTTTATGGAATACTATTTTGCCCCCATGGAGGGCTTGACTGACAGCGTATACCGCCATCTGCACCACACCTATTTTCCCGGTGTGGACAAATACTATATGCCCTTCTTCTCCCCCACCGTTCATAGAAGCCTAACCCCCAGAGAGTCCCGGGAGCTGCCCTTTGCGCACCAAGAATCCTTTCAGGCTGTACCCCAGATCCTATGCAAAAATCCGGAGGAGTTTTTATGGGCGGCAGAGCAATGCAAGGACCGGGGATACCGGGAGGTAAACCTGAATCTGGGTTGCCCCTCCGGCACGGTCTTTTCCAAAGGAAAAGGTTCCGGAATGCTCCGGGACCCGGAGAGTCTGGACCGGTTTCTGGAACAGATCTACACCTCTGCACCCCTGCCTATTTCCCTGAAAACCCGTCTGGGCGTCGAAAGGCCGGAAGAGTTTGAAACGCTTCTGGAAATCTTCAATCGCTACCCGGTTTCCCTGCTGATCATTCACCCCCGGGTACGGACTGACTTTTATAACGGCCCTGTGCATTTGCAAGTCTTTAAGACCGCACTGGAAAACAGCAAAAATCCGGTGTGCTACAACGGAAATCTCAACGCTCTCCAGGAGCTTAAAGACTTTTCCCGGCAGTTTCCTACCGTGGAAAAAGTTATGCTGGGTCGGGGGCTTGTAGGCGACCCAGGAATGCTCTGTCCGGCGGGAACCACCGCTGCCGCCCTGGAAGGGTTTTACGATGATCTGTTGGAACAATACACCTCCCTGTTCGGAGGCTCCCGGAATGCCATGTTCCGGCTGAAAGAAAACTGGCGTTATCTGCTATGCCGGTTTGATGGGGCGGAAAAATTGGGCAAAAGGCTAAAGAAAACCACCGATGTAAACGAATACCGGGCCCTCACCCACGAAATATTCCGCAGCTGTTCGCTACGCCCCCGGCTCACGCCGGACTGGTGATGTTTCTGCAACCCAATAGTTTTGGGCGTGACCGTTATGGTCACGCCCTTGAAGTTTATTCGGGATTGTGCAGCAGTTCGTGGGCCTTGCCCTTGAAATAACCGTTGTAGAACACATCCATCAGGGGGTTCTCGTCGGACTTCCGCAGGATACGGTCTTTGTCTGCCTTGTACAGGCCCTTGGCCCGGGCAGCCTTGTGTCTGGGACCGGCAGGGATGGGCTGTCCACCGCCCATGATGCAGCCCCGGCGGCAAGCCATGACCTCGATCAGGTGGTACTCTTTCTCTCCGGACTCCACTTGCTCCATGACCTTTCGGGCGTTGGCAAGGCCCGAGACCACGCAAATCTTGACGTCCATGCCGTTATAGGGAATGGTTGCTTCCTTGATGCCCTCATCGCCACGGATGCCGCTGGCTGCAATGGCGTTCAGGGTCGCCGCATTGTGGTCATCTGCCAGACGGCGCAGAACAGCTTCGGTAACACCACCGGTGACACCAAAAATCACACCGCCGCCGGAACTCAGACCGAAGGGCATATCGCAAGCCTCCGGCTCGATCTTGTCAAAGGCAATGCCAAAGTTCTTGATCATCCGGGTCAGTTCCGTAGTGGTCAGAACCACGTCCGTGTCCTGCTCGCCCTTGGTGAAGGAGTTGGGCCGAATGGCCTCCATCTTCTTGGCGGTACAGGGCATAATGGACACGACAAAGGTCTTTTTGCCGCCGGAATTGGCGGGGTCACGGTAGTAATCCTTGATGACCGCGGAGAACATTCCCTGGGGAGACCGGCAGGTCGATACATTTTCTTTCATTTCCGGGAATTCGTTGTCCACGAATTTCACCCAGGCGGGACAGCAGGAGGTCAAAAGCGGCAGCTTTCCGCCGTTTTTCACCCGGTCCAGGAACTCCGCGGATTCTTCCATGACCGTCAGGTCCGCGGAATAGCTGGTATCAAATACCTCGTCAAAGCCCATGGCGTGGAGGGCCGCCACAACTTTCCCCATGGCGTTTTCGCCGTTGGGCAGGCCAAAGGCATCACCCACCGCCACCCGAACGGCAGGGGCGATCTGGGCAACGACCCGGGTATTGGGGTCACCCAGGGCAGCGTAAACCTCGTCCATATGGGTGCGGATGGTCAGCGCGCCGGTGGGGCAGAATACACGGCACTGGCCGCAGCTGACACACTGGGTCTGGGACAGCTTCTTATTGAAAGCAGGCGTTACCTCCGCTTCGGTGCCACGGTGGGCAAAGCCCAGAACGCCGACACCCTGGACTTCCGAGCAGACCCGGACACAGTTGCCGCAGAGGATACACTTATTGGGGTCCCGGACAATGGAGGGAGAACTGTAGTCCACGGGCTTCAGTTCCTTGTAGTCCTGGAATCGGACCTCCCGGATGCCCATTTTGTGGGCCAGGTCCTGCAAGACGCACTCGCCGGACTTGACACAGGTGGTGCAGTCCCGGCAGTGGGCAGCCAGCAGCAGCTCCACGATCAGCTTCCGGTGGCGGCGCAGACGCTCCGTATGGGTATAGATGACCATACCGTCTCTCGGCTCCTCGGAACAGGAGGCGAAGCACTGGCCCCGGTCATTCTCCACGGTACACAGGCGGCACGCGCCAAAGGTACTCAGCTCCGAATGATAGCACAGTGTCGGCATATCAATGCCGGCCTTACGGATAATGGTCAGAACGTTTTTCTCATCGGTAAATTCAACTTTTTTTCCGTTAATCGTAATGGTTCCCATGACTGCCCCTCCTTACGCTTCTACATAAATGGCATCAAAGGCGCAGTTTTCCTTACAGGCGCCGCACTTGATGCAGACGGTGGGATCGATATGATAAGGATTCTTGACCTTGCCGGAGATGGCGTTCACAGGACAGTTCCGGGCGCACTTGCCACAGCCCTTACAGAAATCAGGATTGATGACATATTTGCGCAGAGCGGTACAGACCTTGGCCCGGCACTTCTTATCCACGATATGCTCAATATACTCATCCCGGAAAGTGCTGAGGGTAGAAATAACGGGAAGAGGCGCGGACTTTCCAAGGCCACACAGAGCCATGGTCTTGACCATGGTTGCCAGTTCTTCCAGCTTGTCCAGGTCTTCCAGTTCACCCTGGCCGTTGACGATCTTCTCCAGAATCTCCAGCATCCGCTTGGTACCCTCCCGGCAGGGAACGCACTTGCCGCAGCTTTCCCGCTGGGTAAAGGACATAAAGAAACGGGCCACTTCCACCATACAGGTATGCTCATCCATGACCACCATGCCGCCGGAGCCGACAATGGCGTTAAACTTCTTCACGGAGTCAAAGTCCAGAGGCTCGTCCAGGTGCTGCTCGGTCAGGCAGCCGCCGGAGGGGCCGCCGATCTGGACCGCCTTAAAGGTTGCGCCGTTTTTCAGGCCACCGCCAATGTCAAAAATGATTTCCCGGAGGGTAGAACCCATAGGTACTTCGATCAGGCCCGTATTCTCAATGGCACCGGTCAGGGAGAACGTCTTGGTGCCGGGGCTTCCGGCAGTACCGATGGAGCGATACCAGTCCGCACCCTGGAGGATGATCTTGGGTACGTTGGCATAGGTTTCTACGTTGTTCAGCACCGTAGGCCGCTCCCACAGGCCCTTTTCAACGGTTCTGGGCGGCTTCACACGGGGCATACCACGGTTGCCCTCGATGGATGCGGTCAGCGCGGAGCCTTCACCGCAGACAAAGGCACCGGCACCCCGGTTGATGTGCAGATGGAAAGAGAAGTCAGAGCCAAGGATGTTGTCACCCAGCAGTCCCCGCTCTTCCAGCAGGGCGATGGCATGGCGCAGACGGGCAACGGACATGGGATATTCGGCACGGACATAGATGTAACCGTCAGAGGAGCGGACCGCGTAACCGGCGATCATCATGCCCTCGATCAGCTTAAAGGGGTCGCCCTCCATAACGGAGCCGTCCATAAAGGCACCGGGGTCACCCTCGTCACCGTTGCAGACCACATAGCGGATGGGGTCTTTCTGCCGGGCCACCTGTTTCCACTTCTTGCCGGCGGGGAATCCGCCGCCGCCACGGCCACGGAGTCCGGACTTGTCTATTTCCTCAATGACCTGATCCCGGTCCATCTGGAACATGGCCTTTTCCAGGGCCTTAAAGCCGCCGGATGCCAGATATTCATCCAGGGACTCGGCGTCCAGCTTGCCGCAGTTTTCCAGAACGATGCGGGTCTGCTTGGCAATAAAGGGGATTTCCTCAGGGCCGACATACTTCTTTTCACCCTTGTGGTACAGCAGCCGCTCAATCACATCGCCGCCCAGGATGGTCTTTTCATAGATTTCCTTGCAGTCCTCCGGCTGGACTTTCACGTACTGGACCATCTTGTCGCCTTTCTGGATGCGCACCAGAGGGCCAAGCTCACAGAAGCCCTGGCAGCCGGTCTTTTTCACGCCGATATTGGGCCGGTCATGGTCATCATGGGGCGCAAAGACCAGATCGATTTCAGGGTTATCCGCAATCAGTTCTTCCAGCAACTTGTGGATTTTATCAGAGCCGGTGGCAATACAGCCGGTACCGGAGCAAACCAGCACGCGGCAATCATAGCCGTTCAATTCCGCAACGGCTTTTTCCCTTTCACGGGACAGATCTTCAATATTCTGGATCATCAGCCTTTACCTCTCAATTCCGCAATCAGTGCCAGGGCCTTTTCCGGTGTCATGGCCGGATAGACCTGCTCGTTGACCATCATCGTCGGTGCCAAACCGCAGGCACCCAGGCAGGAAACCGTTTCCACCGTGAACATCATGTCATCGGTGGTGTGTTTCTTTTTGCTCAGACCCAGTTCTTTCCAGAGGGCCTCCAGAACCGGGGTGGAGTGGCGCACGTGGCAAGCCGTGCCGTCACATACCTTGATGACATATTTACCCTTGGCTTCAAAAGAAAAGTTTTCGTAGAAAGTTGCAACACTGTAAGCTTTTGTCTCGGTAATTCCGATCTGCTTTGCAATGTAGGCGAGGAGTTCACCGGGCAGGTAGCGATATTCCGCCTGAATATCCTGCATGATGGGGATCAATGCCTTGGCCTCTCTGCCGTAGTGGGCAATGATCTCATCCGTCTTCCGGTAGTAGGATTCATCCAGCATATCATATTCCTCCTTTGATATAGGCGGACTCATTATAGCAAATTTTACGGTCTTTCGCAACATCCGTTTTGTGCATTTTGTCAGAATAGATCCTTTTTTATGCAAACTGCCTATTTTATACCAGTATTTTTCTCACAAAAAATTAGCGTATCCTAACTCTTTGCTTTTTCAAAAACAGAGAGTAGGCGAACTTCCGTGTGCCTACGAAACATATGCAGCACACCGGGCCATTCCCCCTTTCGCAATATCCTTCCCTATTAAAAATATTGCTGAGGCGGTGTTTTAAGCTTATAAAAAAGCCTCGCAGAGTTCGCAGACTTTTGTCTGCGAATAAAGTCCAATCATTTTCTGCCGGGGCGCACCCCAGGGTGGCCTCTCTTGTCCCTTTGGGACAATTCACCTTCTGTACCTGGCAGAAAATTCATCTCAGGCTGCAAGTGTGGAAATTGTCCGCCTTTGGCGGACAATTTATGCACGCAGCAGACTGCAAAAGTTTGTCTAAAAAGCCCTTTAGGGGTTTTTAGACAGACAAAAAGCACCGCCGAAGCGGTGCTTTCAGGAATTATTTATCAAGATAATGCCAGGGGTAGCAGAAGATATGTCCGCCGATCTCCCCCCAGACGCTGTCGGTGGTGCGGACACGGCCATAAAACTGTACGTCCTTGGGAAGCACGTATGGCCCATACAGGGCGCGGTCGATGGCCTCATACTGGGCCTGACCGGGTTTTGCCGCAACGATCAGTTTGTGGGGAACAAACTGGCTTTCATCGTTGATCATTGCCGTAATGGACGTGCCAAAATTTCCGGAGGTCAGGCGGTTGAGTACCACTTCCGCAATGGCCTGCTGACCGTCCTCGCTTTCTCCCCGGGCTTCCACCCAGACGAGCTTTGCCAGAAGCTTCGTCTCCTCGTCCGTCAGCTTCAATCCATCGTAGCGGGGTTCTACATAGGGCCGAACGGGCGGTTCATAGATAAAAGGCTCCTCGGGCATTTTTGCCGGGTCAAAAATAAAGGCTCCGTCATAGCCCCAGCAGATTTCATCTGTGGTAAAACCGTTTTCAAATCCGTCTTTCAGCCGCCAACTGATGCGGTTGGATACAGAGGGGTCATAGACCATAATTTTTCCCTCTTCATTAAAGCCTTTCAGCAGAATAAAATGCTGGGCCTTTGTAAAAAGGGATCTGCCGTTCATCAGCTGAATAACGACCTTTCCCTCCATCAGAGCTTCCTTCACAAAGATATAGTTCTCCGCCTCTGTCATAGGAAGCTGCAAGGCTTTGGCCATATAGCGAATTCTGTCAACATTGTTTTCTGCCTTGGCCCCGAACCACTTTGCCAGTTCGTCCGGATAATACTGGTGGCCTGTTAAAAACGTTGCCACGCTGGCCATACAGCATACACTACAGCCGTTATCTTTAATGGTGCCGGAGCCGTACATCACATCGGCATAATCATCCAGGGTATAATCCGGGAAAAAATGTTCCGGCTGAGACGGTTCTTCCGTAGGTTCTTCCTCCTGGGTATCCTCTGCATTGGGAAAAGTTTCTTCCTGAATTGTTTCTTCCTCAGAGCCAGAGTTCTCTGTCTCCTCCGCCAAAGTGAGGAACGGGACTGTTTGAACAAGCAGCAGCAGTGCTACGAAAACAGAAAGCAGCTTTGGCATCCGCATTCTGGTATTGACTTTGGAATAGATGCCCATATTGCTTTCCGAACTTCCTTTCAGAGCTTCCGCAAGCTCATACGAAACTGACAGAATTATACCACGCAGGCAGTATCATTTCAACCGGAATTAGAAAAAATTAAGAATTGGAAAGCTTAAGATTAGCTTTAGATTTCAATACTTTTCAAATTCTTCTCGCCAGTTTTTCCGAGTATTCCTGCCGGAATTGGGCGAATGTCCCATTGTCCAAAGCATCCCGGATGCGTTCCATAAGCTTGTTATAAAAATACAAATTGTGCATGACAGACAGCCGCATGGCCAGCATTTCATCGGCGATAAACAGATGCCGAATATATGCCTTGGAGTAGCGGCGGCATACCGGGCAGTCACACTTGGGGTCGATGGGGCTATCATCCAGCTGATATTTGGCGTTTTTCAGGTTGATGGCCCCCTCCCAGGTAAAAAGCCTGGCATGGCGGGCATTCCGGGCGGGCATCACGCAGTCAAAGAAGTCCACACCCCGGGCCACGGCCTCAATAATATTGGTGGGGGTACCCACCCCCATGAGATACCGGGTCCGGTCTGCCGGCATAAAGGGTTCTACGGCATCGATGATGTCATACATCTCCTGGGCCGTCTCCCCCACTGCCAAGCCGCCGATGGCATAGCCCGGCAGGTCCAGCTCCGCAATGCGCTTCATATGCTCCACACGAATATCGGCATAGGTGCCGCCCTGGTTGATGCCCCAGAGCATCTGCTGAGGATTGACGGTATCCGGCAAGCTGTTCAGCCGGGCATTCTCCGCCTTGCAGCGTACCAGCCAGCGGTAGGTTCTGTCCACGCTTTTTTGCACATAATCCCGGGGAGAGGGATTTTCAATGCACTCGTCAAAGGCCATGCAGATGTCGCTGCCCAGGTTGGACTGGATCTGCATACTCTCCTCCGGTCCCATGAAAATCTTGTGTCCGTCAATATGGGAGGCAAAATACACGCCCTCCTCCTTGATTTTCCGCAGAGAGGACAGGCTGAACACCTGGAATCCGCCGGAATCCGTCAGGATAGGGCCGTCCCAGGTCATGAATTTATGCAGTCCCCCCATCTGCCGCACCACCTGGTCCGTGGGCCGCAGATGCAGGTGATAGGTATTGCTGAGCTCCACCTGGCAGCCGATATTCTTCAGGTCCGCCGCACTGAGGGCCCCTTTAATGGCCCCCTGGGTGCCTACATTCATAAATACAGGTGTCTGCACCGTTCCATGGGCGCAGGTAAACACGCCCCGGCGGGCTTTTCCCTCGGTTTTTAATAACTGAAACATAGCTTCCCTCTTTTATTTTGAAATATTGCCAATATACATGGCATCCCCAAAGCTAAAGAACCGATAGCGGTTTTCTACGGCGATCCGGTAGGCGTTCAAAACGTGTTCCCGACCGGCAAAGGCGGAGACCAGCATCACCAGGGTGCTTTCCGGCAGATGGAAATTGGTGATGAGGGCATCCATGGCCTTAAAGGTGTAGCCCGGATAGATGAAAATTTCCGTCCAGCGGGAGGCGGCCTCAAAGGTTCCGTCCTCTTTGACCAGGGATTCCAGGGTCCGGCAGGAGGTGGTGCCAACACAGATGATCCGGCCACCGGAAGCTTTCGTGTCGTTCAGGATTTGGGCGGTCTCCTCATTCATCATGCAAAGCTCGCTGTGCATGTGATGCTCCAAGATGTCATTGGCCTTTACGGGGCGGAACGTTCCCAAGCCCACGTGAAGGGTCACAAAGGCGGTTTTGACACCCTTTTCCCGTATTTTATCCAATAGCTCCTGGGTAAAATGCAGTCCGGCTGTGGGGGCCGCGGCAGAGCCGACTTCCCGGGAGTAAACGGTTTGGTAGCGCTCCTGGTCCTGCAGCTCCTCTTTGATATAGGGCGGCAGGGGCATTTTTCCCAAACGCTCCAACACTTCCAGGAAGATGCCATCGTAATGGAACTCCACCACCCGGTTGCCATCCTCCCGGACTTCTTTTACGACGGCCGTCAACTCACCGTTTCCGAAAATCACTTCGCTTTCGGGCTGCATCTTTCTTCCGGGCTTGCACAGGCACTCCCAGCACTTATTCCCCAGGTCCCGCAGCAGCAGCACCTCCACTGCGCCGCCGGTGGGACGGTGGCCCAGGAGTCTTGCAGGCAGCACCCGGGAATCATTCATCACTAGGCAGTCCCCGGGGTTCAAGTAATCGATAATATCGTAAAAATGCTTATGCTCCACCGCGCCCGTGACCCGGTCCAGGGTCATAAGCCGGGAGGCATCCCGCTTCTGCAGCGGGGTCTGGGCAATCAGTTCCTCCGGCAGATCATAATAAAAATCATGGGTCTTCAATACTGTTTCCTCCGAATCGTAGTTCTTTATAGTATAGTGCATTTTCCCTGTTTTTGCAACAGACAAAATGGGCCGGAAAAGCATAGACTGCATGGGAGGGATTTTATGACAAAGCCAATTTTTACAGGGGTCTGCACCGCTCTGGTGACCCCGTTTCTGGAAAACCGGCTCAATACCCCCATGCTCCGGCAGCTAATCCGGCGGCAGGAGCTGGCGGGGGTAGATGCCCTGCTCCTCTGCGGCACCACAGGAGAATCCGCGGCTTTAACGGACACGGAAAAGCTGGAGCTTTTTAAGGTTTCCCGGGAAGCCATTCCGGAAAGCGTTCCCTTTATTGCCGGAACCGGCTCCAATAACACAGCCCACGCTGTGGCCCTAAGCCAGGCCGCCCAAGAATTGGGGGCGGATGCCCTGCTGGTGGTCAGCCCCTACTATAATAAGGCAACAGAAGAGGGGCTGTACCGGCACTACCGCCACATTGCCGAAGCCGTTTCCATACCGGTGATCCTTTACAATGTTCCCAGCCGGACAGGGCTGGACATTCCTGTTTCCGTCTATCAAAAACTGGCGGAAATTCCCAATATTGTGGGTGTAAAGGAAGCCAGCTCTGACATCCGAAAAATCGCCTGGACCCGGCACCAATGCCCCCGGAATTTTTCTGTTTGGTGCGGTAATGACGATCTGGCCGTCCCCGCCCTTTCTCTGGGGGCATCGGGGCTTATTTCCGTTGTTTCCAACGTAGAGCCGGAACTGACCCGGGCCATGGTGAAAGCGGCGCTGGACGGCGACTTTGACACGGCCTCGGACCTGCAATGCAAGCTGCTGCCCTTGATGCAAGCCCTGTTTCGGGAAGTCAATCCGGTGCCTGTGAAAGAAGCGTTGAAGCAAATCGGGTTGGACTGCGGCAGCTGCCGTCTGCCTCTGGGCAACGCCAGTCCGGAAACAAAGGAAGCCTTGGCTTCCCTGCTGTAAAAAGCTACGCCGGAGGGGTTGCCTCCGGCGTAGAACGTCTTATTTCAGGATTGCTTTGTGGAATACCTTCTTGCCCTTGCGGAGCTTCACGCCCTGCTGAAGCATTTCCCGGGTCACTTCAAACTTGATGTCCGTTACCTTCTCATCGTTGACGGACACGCCGCCGCCTGCCACGTTCTTCCGGGCATCGCCGTTGGAGCTTGCCAGACCACAGGCCACCATCAGGCTCAGAAGGCCGATTTTGCCATCGGTCAGCTGCTCCTCCGTCAGTTCGGTGGTGGGGAGGTTTGCGTCGTTGCCGTCACCGGAGAACAGGGCCTTGGCGGAAGCCTGGGCTTTCAGGGCCTCCTCCTCGCCGTGAACCAGCTTGGTCAGCTCAAAGGCCAGGATTTCCTTGGCATCGTTGATTTTAGAATCCTTCCAGCCGTCCATTTCATCAATCTGTTCCAGAGGCAGAAAAGTCAGCATCCGGATGCACTTCATAACATCGGCATCGTCCACGTTCCGCCAGTACTGGTAGAACTCGTAGGGGCTGGTCTTATTGGGGTCCAGCCACACGGCACCTCTGGCGGTCTTGCCCATCTTCTTGCCCTCGGAGTTCAGCAGCAGGGTGATGGTCATGGCGTGGGCATCCTTGCCCAGTTTTCTGCGAATCAGCTCCGTACCGCCCAGCATGTTGCTCCACTGGTCATTGCCGCCAAACTGCATGTTGCAGCCGTAGTGCTGGAACAGGTAGTAGAAGTCGTAGGACTGCATGGGCATGTAGTTGAATTCCAGGAAGCTCAGACCCTTTTCCATCCGCTGCTTGAAGCACTCGGCCCGGAGCATGTTGTTCACGGAGAAGCAGGCACCCACATCCCGGATGAAGTCAATGTAGTTGAGGTTCAGCAGCCAGTCGGCATTATTCACCATCTGTGCCTTGCCCTCTCCGAACTCGATAAACCGCTCCATCTGCTTTTTGAAACAAGCGCAGTTGTGGTCAATGGTTTCCCGGGTCATCATGGAACGCATGTCGGTCCGGCCGGAGGGGTCACCGATCATGGCGGTGCCGCCGCCAATCAGGGCAATGGGCTTGTTTCCCGCCATCTGCAGCCGCTTCATGAGGCACAGAGCCATAAAATGGCCTACATGGAGGGAATCGGCCGTGGGGTCAAAGCCGATATAGAACGTTGCCTTGCCGTTATCCACCATTTCCCGAATTTCTTCCTCGTTGGTCACCTGGGCAATCAGGCCACGGGCCACCAATTCATCATAAATTTTCATTTTTCTCATCCTTTCTCAGGTTCTGTCCGGAAACTGGCAGCATACCAACCAGCAGTTTTCGGATCCGGCCTGATAAAAAATAAGCACCCTCTGTCCATAATAAGACAGAGGGTGCATAAAGCACGGTACCACCTCAGTTTGGGAGAGCCTCACGACCCACCCCTCATGCCGCCCCGCAGGCGGCGACGCTGTATCGGGCGCACCCGTCTTTCCCTACTGTTGCTTCAGGAAAGCCGCTCCGGGAGGTATGTTCTGCATAGGTTCCTGCCGCCTCGCACCCTCCGGCGGCTCTCTGAAAGGGATTCACTAAGCATACTTTTTCCCATCTCTGCGTTGTGACGTATTGTAGCAGAAGCCCAGCCCTTTGTCAAGCAGCAAAATGCCGAAGTTTTCAGGGCTGCAACAGCATTTCTTCTGCACTTTTTAACGTAATTTCTGTAATATTGGTTCCTCCAATGATTCTGGCCAGCTCTTGCTTCCGGCCCTCTCGGTCCAAAGGTGTCACCGTTGTAAAGGTTCTGCCGTCGTGCTCAGACTTGGCAATGAGCATATGGGTATCCGCCAGGGCGGCCAACTGGGGCAGATGGGTCACGCACAGCACCTGCTTATGTTTTGCCAGAGCGCGCAGCTTTTCCGCAATGCGCTGGGCGGCTCTGCCGGATACGCCGGTATCCACCTCGTCAAAAATCAAGGTGTCCACCGCATCCTTTTCTGCCAGAACGTTTTTCATAGAGAGCATGATCCGGGCCAACTCGCCGCCGGAGGCCACCTTGCTCAGAGGCTTTAAATCCTCACCGGCATTGGCAGACAGATAAAAGGCCACCAAATCCGCACCGTCAGCCCCCAGTTCCGTTTCCCGGAACCGGCACTGAAACTGCACCCGGGGCATATCCAGCTGCCGCAGCTCCGAAAGGATTTTTTCTGCCAGAAGTTTCCCTTTTTCCTGCCGGTCCTTTCGCAGGAGCATGGCCGCCTCCCAGGCGGCTTTTTCCTTAGCGGAAAGCTTCTTTTTCAGCTGCTCCACCCGGTCGTCCGCAAACTCGATTTCGTCCAGTTCCTTTCGGGCGTTTTCCAGGTATTCCAGGATTTCCTGGCAGGTGCTGCCGTATTTCCGGCGAAGTCTGTGAATGATGTCCAGCCGGGACTCGATCTGCTCTAACTCGTCAGCGGAATAGCTCAGTTCTTCCAGTGCGTCTCGAACCTCATCGGCAATGTCCTGAACCTGGTATTTTAGGTCTGTAAGCCGCTCCTGAAACGCCGTATAGTCATCACTGTATCGGGCAATGCGGCCCAGGGCATAGGCCGCCTGGGCAAGCAGGGCCGCCGCGCCGTCAGAGTCATCGCCCCCCAAAAGGGATTCCGCGGCTTCTTCCAGCCCTTGAGAAAGCTTTTCGGAATTTTGCAGCAATTTTCTGCGCTGCTCCAGTTCCTCGTCCTCCCCGGCCTTTAAATCCGCCTTTTCGATTTCCTCTATCTGATACTTGAGGGTCTCCATCCGGCGAAGCTTCTCCCCCTCGTCCATGGTCATCCGGTCGATTTCCCGGCGGAGGGTGCTGACGGCGGAGAATTTTTCCCGGTAGTCCTGCAAAAGCGGCTCGTTATCCGCAAAGGCATCCAGAAAGCGCAAGTGGTTTTCTTCATCAAACAGCGTGGCAGAATCATGCTGACCGTGAATGTTGATAAGCTCAAGCCCCAGCTTCTGCAAAATGGACACGGTAACCAGGCTGCCGTTTACCCGGCAGACATTTTTCCCGTCCATGAATATATCCCGCTGGATCACGGTTTCTTCATCGTACTCCACGCCGTTCTCCCCAAACCAGGGAAAGTTCGGAACATTGGTAAACACCGCCCGGACGGAAGCTTTGTTGGTTCCGGTACGGATCATGTCCCGGTAGGCCCGCTTGCCCAGAATGGCAGAGATGGCATCGATCACTATGGATTTACCGGCACCGGTCTCACCGGTGAGAACGTTAAAGCCCGGGTCAAAGGAGATATCCGCCTGCTCAATTACCGCAATATTCTCAATGTGCAATAGGCTCAGCAAGGTTCTCTCTCCTTTTAGCGGATCACCGCTTTGATCTCTCCACAGAAAGCAGCCGCAGCGGCGGCATCCCGCATAACGATGACCACCGTATCGTCACCGGCCAGGGTACCCAGAACCACACTGATTTTCATAGCGTCCAAGGCAGACCCGGCGGCACTGGCAAGGCCCGGCAGGGTGTGAATGACGATGAGGTTTTCCGCATAGTCAATGCTGATGACGCACTCCCGGAAAATGGTATTGAGCCTGTCCGAAAGGGCCGGCGGCACATCCTTTTCCGGCACACTGTAGCGGTAGGAGCCAAGGCTTGTCAGCTCCTTGACAATGCGCAGCTCTTTAATGTCCCGGGAAATGGTCGCCTGGGTGCTGGTGAAGCCTTCTTCCTCCAAGGCCTTCAGCAGCTGCTCTTGGGTCTCCACATTTGCGTTGGAGATGATCTCGATGATCTTGGCCTGTCTTTTGGATTTCATTGCAAGTTCCTCTTACTTCCTTTGAAATTTGGCATTCACCACATCATAAAAGCTGCGGTCATTGAGTTTCAGCAGCTTCGTTTCATATTTGGATTTGCGGATGGTCACCACATCTCCCATATTGAGGCGCACCGCCTTTCCTCCGTCTACGGAAAGGAAAGCGTTACGCCGGGCATTCTGAATCATGCGGACGGTAAGGACCCGCCGGTCAGAAGTCACAATACAGCGGCTGCAAATGTCATGGGCGCAGATGGGGGTGATGATCATGTTCCGGGCATCCGGCTCTACAATCGGGCCTCCGGCGGAGAGGTTATAGGCCGTGGAGCCGCTGGGTGTGGAGATGATCACACCGTCCCCGCCGCAGGTCAGGGCCTGAACGCCGTCACATTCTACGCTTAAGTAGACGATCCGAGCCACGGCACCTTTGGTGACCACTACATCATTTAGGCAAATATCGTGAAATATAATATCCCGGTCCCGCTGAACCGTTACATCCATCATCATTCTGGGGTCCAGGCGGTAATCTCCCGTGGCAAGCTTGGGCAGCTGGTTCAGTTCAGAGCTTTCCAGCTCCGCCAAAAAGCCCATGGTGCCAATATTCACACCGAGAATGGGGATCCCCCGCTTGGTAGCCGCCTTGGCCGTATGCAGAATCGTTCCGTCACCGCCGAAGCAAATCACCGCATCGGCGGTATTCAGTTCCCGCTCCAACCTGGAAAAGC
Organism: uncultured Oscillospiraceae bacterium; assembly: GCA_934593275.1. Taxonomy (GTDB): domain Bacteria; phylum Bacillota; class Clostridia; order Oscillospirales; family Oscillospiraceae; genus Faecousia. The sequence continues at coordinate 15,508 of CAKTQE010000015.1, forward strand.
GCAGATCCTTGGGAAGCTCATAGCTCCGGTCTACATCAAAAGGCAAGCACAGGCTGACCCGCAGACCCGCATCCTTTAAAATCTGCATGGCGGCACGCACCGTTTGGAAATTCCGATCCCGGTAAGGATTGGGGGTCAGAATCACATTCTTCATACATCCGCTCCTTTGTCAAGAGCGGCATGGGCCTGCTCCACTACGTCCCCGGTATCCGGGCGAATGCCCTGGGCATCGGGGTTAAGACTCAGATGTCCCAGAAACTCAATGTTCCCCTCCGGGCCTTTCACGGGAGAAAAGGTCAGGCCCAGAATCTGAAAGCCCAGACTGTCCGCCAGAGAAACAAAATCATCCAGCACCTCTTTATGGGTGCTTTTTTCCCGGACGACCCCTTTTTTGCCGACTTTTTCCCGCCCCGCCTCAAACTGAGGCTTGATCAGGCACAGCACCTGGCCTGTGGGTTTCAAAAGCTTCTCAATGGCTGGCAGAACGATTTTCAGAGAAATAAAGCTGACATCCACAACAGACAGGTCCAAAGGCTCTCCCAACTGCTCCGGGGTCACATAGCGGATGTTGGTCTTTTCCATAACCACCACCCGGGGGTCGGAACGGATTTTCCAGTCCAGCTGGCCGTAGCCCACATCAATGGCAAAAACCTTGCTGGCCCCCTGCTGCAAAAGACAGTCTGTAAAGCCGCCGGTGGAGGCACCGGAATCCGAGCATACGAAGCCTTCCGGTTTGACACCAAAATCCCGCAGGGCTTTTTCCAGCTTCAGGCCGCCCCGGCTTACATAGGGACACACCGCCCCCCGAACCTCAATGGAGACCGACTCCTCATAGGAGGTGCCGGGTTTGTCCGCTTTCTGGCCGTCTACGTAAACGATTCCGCTCATAATAATGGCCTGAGCCTTGGTCCGGTTTTCCGCATATCCCTGCTCCGTTAAAAGCACATCCAGCCGTTTTTTAATCTTCATCTCGGGTCACCCCTCTTACAAATTCCGCAATTGACGCCGCATCCAGGCCGCAAAGCGAATATAGTTTCTCCTGGGCACCGTGGGGTACAAAATCTGGACCCAGGTCAATGCCGCTGACCATTCTCTCAGGCTCCAAGGTACGAAGCTGCCAGGCCAGACGCTCCCGGATGCCGCTGCCGGTGCAGGTCTCCTCGATCACCACGATTGGCCCTGCTCCTGCCTTTAGAATCTGCTCCCCAGGGAAAACGCTGAGATTCATCAGCCGCAAAACGGAGGCTTGGATTCCCTGCCGCTCCAAAATCTGCGCGCTTTCCAGCACATTATTGATAAGCCCCCCATAAGTCACCAGCGTCACATCACTGCCCGACCGATGGCAGCACAGATTCCCTTGCGATACATCCATACCATCCTGCCATGCGGAACCGGTATACTCTCCTTGACCGCCCCGGGGATAGCGCACGGCCACAGGGCCGTCATAAACTTCAATAGCCCAACGCAGCATATCCCGCTGCTCCGAAAGGCTTGCAGGAGCTAGAATCAGCATTCCAGGCATCTGACCCAAGAAGCCCACGTCAAACACGCCATGGTGGGTGGGGCCGTCATCTCCCACCAGTCCGGCCCGGTCAATGGCCAGCACCACATGTAAATGCAGCATGACAATATCCTGCATCAGCTGGTCGTAAGACCGCTGCAGGAACGTGGAGTAAAGGGCCACGACCGGGATCATTCCCTGCTTGGCCAGACCTCCTGCCATGGATACGGCGTGTTCCTCCGCAATGCCCACGTCAAAGGTCCGCTCCGGGAATCGGCGCATAAACTCTGTCAAGCCGGTACCGGAGGACATGGCCGCGGTAATGGCACAGATACGGCTGTCTCTGGAAGCCAGATCCACCATGGTCTGGCCGAAAGAGCCGGAATAAGTGGGGACATTCCCTCCCAAGCTTTTCCCGGTTACCGGGTCAAATTTGCCGATGCCATGGAAACGGGTGGGGTCCTCCTGGGCAGGGGGATAACCGCAACCCTTTTTGGTGATCACATGGACCAGCACAGGCTCCCGCATTTCCCTAGCGGAATTGATCAGTGCCGTGATTCCGGGCAAATCATGGCCATCCGCCGGACCCAAATAGGTAATGCCCATATTTTCAAACATGGTTCCGGGCATGAGCAACCGTTTCAGGCGGTTTTTCATGTGAGAAGTCGCCTTATAAACGGCATTTCCCCCGGGGATTTTTTTCAGGACGGTTCGATAATACCGTTTGGCGTGGAGGTAATTCCGGCTGCTGCGAACCCTGGAAAGATGCCGGGACAGCCCTCCAATGGACTTGCTGATGGACATTTCATTGTCATTGAGGATGACCACCATTGGCTCCTTACTGACGGCCAAATCATTCAGGGCCTCATAAATCATGCCGCCGGTGGCAGCGCCGTCACCTACCACAGCCACAACATCGTAGTCCTGGTTCAAAAGGGTCCGCGCCCGGGCCATACCCAGGGCAATGGACACAGAACTGGAAGCATGACCTGCCACAAAGGCATCCGTCACGCTTTCCGAGGGTTTCGGAAATCCGGAAAGCCCCCCATACTGCCGCAGACTGGGAAAATCCGCCTGGCGTCCCGTCAGCAGCTTATGGACATAAGACTGATGGCCGACATCAAAAACCAGGCGGTCCTTCTGTGTATTATATACGGTTTCAATGGCAACAGAAAGCTCTACAACGCCCAGGTTTCCGGCCAGATGGCCGCCGGTCTTTGCCACATTCTCAATCAAAAATTCCCGGATCTCCCGGCACAAGCAAGCCTTCTGCGGCTCGGTAAGGTTCAGCAGATCCTGCTGGCAATGAATATCCTGTAAGATCCCCACAGCACACTTCATCCTTTTTTCTTTGTTATCTTTTTTCCCGGCCAGCTTTTCCAACGGTCAAAGGTTGCCAAAATCTGCCCCACCAGAAATACAATTTCCGTGCAGGAGTTCAAGGCAACGGTTTTTCCGATGGCCTTTCCGCCGACGGTAAGCCCGGCAACCAGGGCAGACATCCCCAGGCTCACCAGTTGGGGCCAGGAAAAATCCAGATACATAATGGCTCTGGCCGCAATGGTTGCCGAGGCCGCGCCGGAAACAACGCCGCAGATGTCGCCCACCACATCGTTGCAGATGGAGCTGACCTTCTCGGCATTGCGCAAAAGTCGAATGGCTTCCCTGGCTCCGGAAACACGCCGGGAGGCCATGGAATGAAAGGGTTTTTCATCGGCGGAGGTCACCGCCACACCTATAATATCAAATACAATACCCACAGCTACAATGAACAGCAGAATCAAAAAAGCCACTGCCATAGAACTGCGGTCCATTACTTCACCGGACACAAAGCTGATGGTAGCGGAGACGCCAATGGTCACCAAGAAAATTGTAAGTGCCCATCGAAGTGCTTGTTTTTGCTGCCGTTTGCTACTGTCCCCATCGGTTTTTGACACAGGAATTCTCCCCTATTATGTTTAGAAATAAATTGACGGCAGCAGGCAGGATAAATCTTACGGCTTAGGTCGGGTTTGTTTTCCCCAATGGAAACCTGCCGTTGCCGCGCAGGCCGTTTCCGTTTCATTCCATCGCGTCCGTGTCGCCAGCGGACGTACCCGATTGCCACTTAGTCCGTACCGCAATCTCCTGTCTGCCCAGTTACGACAGCCTAGGTGTTTTCCACGGCAGAGAAAACCGAGGTCTTAGCCTCTTTTGCAAATATGGTTTCCAGAAGCGATATCGGCTGTTGCCATGGCCACGGCAACCGGCCGCCTGATCTTCTTTCCCCACATATTCACTCAAGGCAGGCTACGCTGCACGCAGCAACACGATTCTGTGCACTGCCTTGCAGGTTCTATTCCTGGCTCGTACGCGAGCGGGCCTCGCTAGAGGAACTGTCCGTCGTCGCACAATACCAGGTCTCCACGGAAAACGGGTCGTATGCCCCATGCCATTGGAGCGCGCCCGGAATCCTTAACCCCCAGCATCCACCCTAAACTGGGCGTAAAAAGCAGACACCAGGGACTTCACCGATGTGCCCTTCAAAGGATTTTTAGGCCCTTCCTGGAAAACGGTCACTCTGACTAGGATACTGCGCCGTCAGGGTACATTCTATCACAAATGAATAGAATATACAAGTATAATTTGTATTTCTGTATATTATTAACAGATTATTCGTGTAAAAACAGGGTTGGTGCCTGATTTTTTCAGTCAAAATTCTCTCTCGTCAGGAACCAATCCTCAATAATATCCCGATGCGTCACCGCAAGAGGCAGCTCCCTTACCTCCTCCCGGGTAAAAAAGCGCAGTTCCCGTGACTCCTTGCTTTTATGTAACACCGGCTCCTGGGCAAATTCATAGCCGTAGAGAACGATGACCATCCGCCACACGCTGCCATCCTGATAGGCGGCAATGCGGCCCGGGTCGCCATAAACCTGGAGCTTCCGAAAGGCTTGGGGTGGGAGCCGCAGCCCCAGTTCCTCATAAACCTCCCGGACAATGGCCTGACGCCCGGTTTCCTGTTTTTTGGCCCCGCCGCCAATCAGGCCCCAGACAGGCGCGTCCACCCGGCGTTCCAACAACAGCTTGTCCTGCCAAAGTAAAATCGCGTTGGCCCCCAAATGCGCCCCCTGGGTGGTTTTGGGGGCGTTTTTCGGGTCCCCGCAGTAAAACGTTACGATTGCCATATATCCGTCTCTCCCCTTTTTGCTTTTATTCTACCACATTCAAACGCAAAAAGAAATATGCAGAAAGCCTCTACTTTGGATTATGGACTACTTCTTTGCGCAAATATCCCCCGCCGAAGCGGGGGATATTGATGTTTTAACGGAAATTCCGAAGCAGCGACTTATAGAAGTCCACCGCCAGATGGAGTTTTTCAACGCTGATATTCTCATTTTCTCCATGAACAGAGGCGTACTGCTGCTTGTCAATATCAATGGGCGCAAAGCGGATCACCGCATCGGAAAGGCCGGTAAACCGTCTTGCATCCGTTCCCGCCGGGAGAATAAAGGGAACCGCTGCCGCATAGGGGAATGCCTGCTCCACGGTCTTTTTGATATACCGATAACCGGCACTGTCCAAAGAGGTGGGCTTATAATACTCATTGTCCTCATCCCGCAGAAAGATCTCCACATCCTGCTTGGCCGCCAAATGCCGCAATGTATCCAGGTCCTTAGCGAAGTCTTCATCATTGATACACCGCAGAAAAGCTTCTGCCCGGCAGGTGCCGTCCTCGTCCGTAGAGATTTTCCGGAACGTACAGCCGGTTCCCAGCATTTCCCCCGCGGCGGCGTTGAGCTTGGGGATGATTCTGATCAATAGACCGGAGAACAGCCCCAGGTGGGAGAACACAAATCCCATGGGGAAGGACATATGGGGTGCCATGGCTTCAAACATGCCCCGAACCTCCGGGTGCAGTTTTCGGATAAAAGGCTTCTGTTCGTCCACCTCGGCCATAAAGGAGACCATGCGCATCACCGGGGTTTTGTGTCCCCCCTCCAGTCCGGCATGACCTTGCTGCTTCCCGGCAACCAGCTGGGCCGTGCATCTTCCCTTTTCATGGACCGCCATCATGGCGCATTTTCTGTCGATACCCGCCATAGGCGGGTCGATGACGGCACCGCCCTCGTCTATGATCCAGTCAAAGCGCAGGTTGTTCTCCTGGAAGTAGCGCAGGGCCAGCAACGCCCCGTCTCCCCCTGTTTCCTCGTTGTGAGAGGAAAAGAGATAGACGTTCACCGGAAACCGAAAGCCTTCTTCCAGCAGTTCTTCCAGGGCTGTAAACTCCGCAAACAGCGGGGTCTTGGTGTCCACCGTTCCCCGGCCCCAGAGTTTGCCGTCCTTGATCACGCCCCCAAAAGGCTCCTCCTGCCAATCTCCTGTGGCCTCCACCACATCATGGTGGGACATGACCATCACATTCCGGCTCTCATCCAGGCCTTTGAGCTTGTACAAATAGGCATCATCCCCGAAAATGGTCAACTCCGCCTGTGCCGTTACCAGGGGAAAGAGGGTTTCAATGACCTTTCGGAGCTTTAAAAACTCCTCCGGTTCAAATCCGTCTTTTTTAGATACCGTTCTGCACCGGATCATTTCTGCCAGACGGGAACCGTAGCGAAGGTCCCGTTCTTCCAAAGAAAGATCTTCCATTACTGCGTGCCTCCCTTTTTTTCGCTTTCCGTGATCACATTCAGAACCTCCTGTTCTTTGTAGCGCAGGAGTACAAAAATTGCAAGGAGACTAAAAATGCTTCCCGCCACAGCCGTCAGTTTCAGGCCCAGAACACCCACATTCTCTCCGGCAGCTGCCCCGGTGACGACCAGGGAGGGGACGATCATAATGGCAAGGGAGTTGCCCATTTTTACAATAAAGCTTCTGGCCGCCCCGAAAATACCCTCCTGGTTAATACCGGTGGTCACCGTATCGTACTGGATGATGTCTGCCATCATGGCCCCCGGCAGCACATTGAGTACCGCAAAGGGGAAAGACACAAACAGAGCAAAGACGCAGGCCAGAACCAGCCGGTTCCCTGGCAGCATATCGCTGAAGCAAATCACGATCTCGGCAGCGGAAAATACAACGCACCCCAGAATAATGGGCAGCTTCTTGCCCTTTTTCTTGGCGAACCGGTTTACAAGGGGATACATCATCAGAGACCCCGCAATAGAAATGGCCAGAATCAGCACGGAATAGGTCTCCGCAAGGCCCATAAGAGAGGTCACATAGTACATGATACAGGCTTGGAAAAATGCCATCCCGGTGCCTTCCAGCAGCTGGCCCAGGGTCACGACCCGGAAATACTTATTGGAAAAGGCGTGTTTCAGAGATTCTCCCAGGGTCACATTGGGGATGGTGGAACAAACATAGTCCTTTTCCCGAATGGTAAAGGCCGGGATCAGCAGCAGAATGATGCCGATGACCGTATAAATACCGAAGGTCGTCCGCCAGGCGGAAAGTGTCGCCATGCCCGCACCCTTAAATCCGCTGACGATCAAGGGCGTCACATAGCCCAAAGCACTGCCAGTCACAAAGAAAAAGGAGCTGACGGTATAAGCATTCACCCGCACCGGTCCATCCTGAATGATTTCAGGGATCAGGGCGTTGTGGGGAATCATATAAAGGGTGAAGAAGAAGTAGTAGCCCCACATAAAGGCGGCGATCCAGGCGGCATTCCAGCCGCTGACATAATTCAGCGGCACCACGAAAATCAGCAGCGCACACAGACCAAAGGGAATCGCCGCTTTTTTCATCATGGGGATCCGCCGTCCCTCCGGGTGCTTGCTTTTGTCCGAACTGGCTGCAATCAGCGGATCGGTAACTGCATCAATGATATGACCAATGGCCTTGATGGTGCCGATGATAGTGAGGAAACCCAGCACGATTCGCCCCTGGGGAATCAGATTGTGAATCCCCGAGCCTAGGGAGGGCTGGTAAAAATAAATCAGGTAGTTATTCAGCATGGTCGTAAACAGGCCCACCGCAAATTGCGGCAGGCACAGTCTTACGATCAGGGAAGTATCCGCTTTTTTCATTTCTCCACCTGCTGAGAGCCTGACTTGATGTAGCGCAGGGCGCAGATATCGTCACCCTTGGCAATGGCCTTGGGCAGCTCCAGCCGGGCATCAAAGCACTTGCCGATGCCGTGGTCGCCGCACATGGCAATATCGCAAAGTCTGGCGATCTCCTCGTCGGTGCAGCCGGCTTTCTGCCAGGCCTTGACCAGAGGGCAGTAGTGGAAATCCAGGTAGAGGGTGTCATCGGTGCTTTCCACCACATCCATTTCAAAGACCCACCGGGCCGCCTTGGTAAAGAGGGTCTTTTTAAGGCCCTTCAGGCTTTTGGTGCCGCCCTTTTTCACCAGGTCGTTGCCCTGAGAGATGCCGCACCGGCTAATGGCAGCAGAGGCAAAGTCCGTGGGGTCCAGGCCTCTCTTTTCGGCCTCATCCACCAGAAGATACAGCCAGAAAGCACGATGCTCCAGAAGCTCCCTGATTTTGGCGATGAATGGATTCTTGATTTTTGCCTCGTTGACGATTTTAGACATGATCATTTTCTCCTCTTTGTTATTCTGCTTTTCCATAAGCGACAAACGCCCGCCCTGTGGCAACACCTTGCCGCTTTTGTGCATATTATAGATTATAGCATACTTTTGCCCATTTGTGTTTACTTATTTTACCTAGGGCCTATCTGAAAACCGGAAATATGACCAACAGCGAGGGATTTTTCGCCTGATGAAGCCATTTTTTCGCAGGAATACTTTGTGTATTGCAAGGAAAAATGGCGCACAGCAGGCGGAAAAGATCCGCTGTTTGGGCGTGTTGACGGTTTTCAGATAGGCCCTATTTTTTGCAAAAACAGTTTGGCGGTACGGGCATTCAAAAATGACCATACCGCCACGGAATATAGAATCGCCGCGCCTTTGCTTTTGCCACCGACTATGGTCGGCGGAAACAGCTCACATCTGCCTGTTCCAATTCCAGAAGCTTCTGTTTTCGCTCCATACCACCTGCGTATCCGGTCAGGCTGCCATCAGCCCCCACCACCCGATGACAGGGGATCAATAGAGAAATCGGGTTGTGTCCCACCGCCCCGCCAACGGCCTGGGGGGACATGTTGTTTGCCCCCAGCTTCTGGCAAAGCTTTTGTGCAACCGAGCCATAGGTCCCGGTCTGCCCATAAGGAATTTCCAGAAGAAGCTCCCAGACGTTTTTCCGGAACGCGGACCCTTTCAGATGCAGCGGCGGCAGAAAACCGGGGTCTTTCCCGGTAAAGTAAATATCCAGCCATTCCTTTGTTTCCCGAAGAACAGGGGACTCCCGCTCCGTGTGTTCAGCCGGAAGATTTGCGGCGTAATACTTCGCCCCCTCAAACCACACCCCGGTGAGACCTAATTCATCTGCCGACAAAAGCATAATGCCCAGAGGGGACGTATAATGCTGTGTAAATGTCATTGTATGCACCTCACAAACATTGATTGGTCACAATAAATTCTTTTGTCAGACAATAAATAGAAATTGCTTTCCCTGGAAGCTTGTTCTCTACAATCGACTTGACAAAAAACTTTGAAACTGCTAGACTACAAATACAGTTTTGACCCTGTATTTAGGAGGTATCGTTATGATGTACCCATTTTTGACCTTGGATGACTCTGCGGAAATCGTTCACTCTGAGATGCGGTCTGACGGCACCGTAAAAGTCTATGTAGAAAAACCGGATGCCAAAGACGGATTCCATAGTGCCGTCTGCATTTTGCCAGGGTATCATTGGCAGGATATATCCGGTTTCAGCCAAAAAGAAATGGAGCGATACGATGAAGTCATTCATTCCACCGCACATTTGATTCTTCAGTTTTCCAAAGAAGGAGGCTTCGACAGTGCCGCAGGTTTTTAAAATCGGCTCTTATTGGGTCTACTTCTGGTCAAATGAAAACGACCCTTTAGAACCAGTCCATGTCCATGTTGCCGAGGGTGCACCATCTGCCAATGCCACCAAAATTTGGATCACAGCTGCCGGGCGCAGCTACCTCTGCAATAACAATTCCCGTATTCCTCCAAAAACCCTGCGGAATATTATGATGATCATAGAAGCTCGAAGCCATGAAATTATTTCCAAATGGACCTCTTATTTTGGCTCTGCCACCTTTTTCTGCTGACCTGTATTCCAGCTTATCAATACGTTCTGTTTTTATTATTCCCTATCCCAGTCAATATTCATCTTCTTTCTCCCCAGTTTCGGATTGGAAATCCGATGTGATTTAGAGCGAACTGTCTGTGTTTTGGCAGTTCGCTCTTTTTGATGGCCTATGAATAGGGAAAATGCTGGTGCAGGCGGTAAAGATAGGGAGCCTTTGCGGTATCAACGGTCAGATACCCTTTCTGAACCAGGCTGCTCAGGACCGTTCTTAATCAGAGCTTCTCTAGTTCGGTCGTTTGTATTCTACCATTCCAAAAGGACGATTGCAAGGCAAAATCGCCCTATTTGCCATTCGCTTGTTGCCAGGCTTCCGGTTCCATGATAAAATTTTGTCTCCCGTTTGCGACTGGATGGGTAGAGGGCCTCAAATTGTAAGGAGGGATTTACTTGGAAGACGAAAAAATCATTGAGCTTCTGTGGCAGCGTTCTGAACGGGCAATTGAAAATATCGATCAAAAATATGGGAGGTTTTGCTTTTCTATTTCCCACCGTATTTTGAATAACATCCAGGATGCGGAGGAGTGCGTCAGCGATACTTATTTTGCTGCGTGGAATCAAATTCCACCCACAAGCCCCAAGAGCTTGTCTGCCTTTCTGGGCCGGATCACCCGCAATTTATCCGTCAGCCGTTGGCGCAGCCTGTCCGCCCAAAGGCGGGGCGGCGGTGAAATCAAGGTGGCCTTAGACGAACTGGAAGAATGTATCGCCGGTCCCTTTGACTTAGAGCCTATCTGAAAACATAGTATTCTTGTGCTATTTCAACAAAATCCAAATGGAAGCAAGATGGACAAAAGCAAGAAAAGACACAGCAAGCTTATCATAGCGTGTAGCGACCCTGCGAAAAACTTTGAGTTTATTGAAGAAAACACTCAACCAGGTGGTGTTCCTTATAAGTGTGGAAATCACAGAACCAAGGCTCGATCACATTGCTTTTGGGTGGGATCGTATACGATGCTCCCTGCTCTGCGATGTAGGCGCGAATGGACTTTGTTCCGTATGCTTTATCACCCAGAATGTTGCTTCCGGAAATTTTCACTTCCGAAAGCAAATCAATGGCGGCACTGGCATCAAAGATGTTTCCGCCGGTAAGCAGAAAATGGACAGGATTTCCCAAAGCATCCACAGCAGCGTGGATTTTTGTAGTCTTTCCACCATGACTTACACCGATAAACTGGTTGTTTTCCGAATTTACAGCCCCCTTTTTGCACCCGCACTCTGCGGATGTGCTTTGATGCTCGTGCTGTCGATACACAGGTTCTCATAGTCTGCATCCGCATTCAATTCCTGAAAAATGCGCAAAAGGGTTCCGTCGTCACGCCACTTGCAGAATCGGCTGTAAACGGTATGATGTGGTCCAAACCGTGCGGGGATATCCGCCCAGGCGGCCTGCCGCGAAACAGCTTAAGTAAAGTGATGAAATCATTTTATGAAAAAGTAGTATTTTAGCATAGTCCGGCGGTTTATTCAACGGCATAGACATGGCAAAGAAAAAAATATCCGCCGGAAAAAAATTTGACAGCAAGGACATAATCTGCTATCATTGGCACATGTACCAAACAGTAATAGCCTCCGAAAAATTCGCAATGGGGTACCCCATTGCATCGGGATATCTCCCGATGCAATCCCCCGGCTGTCTGCCCGACGGGTACGGGTCAGGACGAGGAAGGAGAACGTACATCCAATGAAAATGAGAAGACTGATTTCCGCGATCATTGCGCTGCTGCTGGTCATGAACCTGTCTGTGACCGCGTTTGCGGCGGAATGGCATCTTGAAGACGGCAACATTACCGTCAGCGCCGGAGACAGCGGCCAGACGGTGTCCCAGGGAAGCAGCACAGATGTTGCGGATGACGCGCCTGTCATCAAGCAGCGCGACAGCACAGCCGCTGCCGGCAGCACCATCACCATTAACACCTCCGGCAACGCGACGGCAAACGTCACCATTCAGGATATAAACATCAGCAGCACAGGCGACGCCATCGACGTGGGCAGCTCCAGCGCGAACATCACGCTGGAGGGCGATAACAAAATCTACTCCGAAACCGGCTCTGCCCTGCATGTCTCCGACGGCGATGTGACCATCACCGGCAGCGGCTCTCTGAAGGCCGAGATCGGTGATAATGAAGATAATAACAACCATAACGCCAAGATCGGCAGCCACAAGGATGAAGACATGTCCGGTAAAATCCATATTACCGGCAGCGCCACCGTCACCATGGAAGATGACGGGGAAGATGATTTCTATGGTGACGGTGCAGGCATCGGTTCCGGCAAAGACGGCAATATGTCCGGCAGCATCACCATTGACGAAAACGCAAAGGTCAACGCCTTCAGCCAGGAGAACGGTGCGGGTATCGGCTCCGGCGAAGACGGCAATATGTCCGGCGGCAGCATCACCATCGGCGGCAATGCGCAGGTGACTGCCGGAAGCGGCTGGGACGGTGCGGGTATCGGCTCCGGCGACGACGGCAATATGTCCGGCACGATTACGATTGACGGCAACGCGAAGGTAACTGCGTGGAGTGAAGACGGCGGCGCCGGTATCGGCTCTGGAGAGGATGGGGACGTATCCGGCACCATCACCATCGGCGGCAGCGCGCAGGTAACCGCAGGAAGCGATGACGATGGTGCGGGCATCGGCGCGGGAGAGGAAGGCTCCATTACATCCACCGGCAGAATCATCATCCGGGACAGTGCAAAGGTGACGGCGATTGGTGAGGATGAAGGTGCGGGCATCGGTACTGGTGAGGATGAACTCATGGCCGGACTGATCATCATCCAGGACAACGCGCAGGTCACCGCCATAGCGGGAGACCAAGCCGCTGCCATCGGCAGCGACGACACAGATGATATGCGCGGAACCATTCTTATCCTTGGCAACGCCCGCATTACCACGGGTAGGCTTTGGGACGACGATATCCACTTTGATTATAAGACAAAGAAAATCGAATACACGCTGGATGAAAATGCCATCGGCCGCATCGGCGACGGGAAGAATGCCTACCATGAAAGCAGCTACGGTCACTATGTGATCGGCTCGGATGTGACGATCAACGGCTTGAACGGCAGCGATATTGAGGAGCTGAAGGACTATATCAACATGCGCCTGAGCGGCGAAAATCACGACGGCGATCCGGAAAACCTGACCGCTCTGGACATCCGCAGCGAAAACGGCAAGTTCACCGTGACAGTGGACGGCGAGGGTACTGTAGAAAAAATTCTCTACGGTGGCAGTGAGACCGTTCCCACCACGCCGGGTACCTACCCCGTCACCTGCGTCCTGCGGCTGGGCGGCGAGACGATCGAATTCCAGATCGGCACGCTTGTGGTGCCGGAAGGGAAATCCGACGATGCGGATACTCTGCAAAACCCCCTCTACCGCGTGACTGATAAGGATGGCAAGGACATTGCCTACACGGCCGAGCAGAAGGACGGCGTGCTGACCGTCACCGTGGATGCCGACTTTGCCGTGCTGACGGGAAAGCTCAGCGGCATTGGTACCCTCAAGGCACAGGGCGTGGAGAAAATCGTCTTTGTCACCAAGGATGCGACCTCCGCATTCCGGCTCGCTGATTTGCTGGAAAAGGGCACGGCGGGCGAAACCTACAAGCTCACCCATGACGGCAAGACGGCAGCTTTTACCGCAGGCGGACAGCAGACCGATATAAGCGATATTCTGGCATAAACAGTCAGGACCACCGGCGAAGCCGGTGGCTTGCACTGGCCTTATAAGGGCCTGATACAGCCGTGTCTTAAGACACATGAATAGTTCGCCAACCGCAAAATTATTTCTGGCTGCCCCCTCCCGGGGGCGGCTAATTATTTGCCTTTTCCTACCGGCTCACCCGTAAACGGGTCTGTGAATTCCTTCATACATATTTGATTGCTTGCTATATCTTCTTGAAGTTGGTTGCGTACATATTCTTTTATAGTTTTTTCGTTACGCCCCACTGTATCTACGTAATACTCTCTGCACCAAAAATGTCGGTTGCCATACTTGTACTTCAAATTTGCATGGCGGTCGAATATCATTAAGCTGCTTTTCTCTTTTAGGTATTCTACAAATTCCGATACGCTGTATTTTGGTGGTATCGATACGTATAAGTGGATATGATCTGGCATTGCTGCCGCTTCTATTATCTCGACTCCTTTTCTGGCACATAACGCTCGTATTATTTGTCCTATGTCTGCTGATATTTGCTTGTATATTATTTGTCTTCTATATTTCGGTGTAAATACAATGTGGTATTTGCAATTCCATTTCGTATGTGCTAAACTATTGTTGTCCATTTGGATAGCCTCCTTTGATTCTTGTTTGTAGCGGTTGGCGAACCTGCTACCACTCTATCACTGGAGGCTTTTATTTTCTACCCATAAGTAGAACTTTTTCCGGCTCACCCGCATAGCGGGTGGTTGTCTTTCTACAAGAAAAACCCGGTAAACATCACGTTTACCGGGCCATTTTCTGGTGGACTTGAAGGGATTCGAACCCTCGACCCCCACAATGCGAATGTGGTGCGCTCCCAACTGCGCTACAAGCCCATGTGTTTATCTGCTTGGGTATTATACCTCTCTTTCTGAAAAAAGTCAAGCAGAAAGCAGTTATTTTTCCTGCTTTCTGCTTGTGCCAATTATGATAGGCATCATGTCTTACATTGTAAACTGAATGGCACAGAAGCCGGCGTAGAGCAGCAGCAGGACAATGCCCTGATAGCGGGACAGCTTCTTCGTTTTCAGTGCGGGGAGGGTCAGGAATGCCATGACAAAGAGCATCAAGGGGATATCCAGAACAAGAGAGGCATTGCAGCCAAAGAGGGTGCTGGACTGAGGAATGTGGAAAGGGGCCAACGTCATGGAGGCACCGCAGACCAGGACCAAGTTGAAGATGTTGGCACCGATCACATTGCCCAGCGACAGGGCACCGTGGCCCTTTGCAAGGGAGGTGATGGCGGTAACCAACTCCGGCAGGCTGGTACCCAAGGCCACAAAGGTCAGGGCAATGACGGATTCGGGAACGCCCAGGGCCTTGGCAATCAATGTGCCGTTGTCCACCAAAAGATCCGCGCCCACGGCCACCAATGCCGCACCGATGATGAGCAGGAGAATGTCTTTTCCCATGGAATTGGACTGGGTTTTCTTCTCCTCCGCCTGGGCTTCCTCTGCTTCCTCAGCAGCAACCGCAGGATTCCGGAAACCCTGACGGATGGTGATGACCATGTAAGCAACGAAAATTGCCAGCAGCAGCAGTCCCAAAGGACGGCCAAAATAGCCTGTCATGTAGACATTCAAACAATAAATGGCGGCAGAGCCGAAGAAGAAGCACACCGGGGTTTTCAGGGCCTTGGTATCCACAGGGCCGGGGCGAAGTGCCACGGTAATGGCGGCGATTAGGGCTGTATTGCAGATAATAGAGCCGACAGCGTTTCCGTAGGCGATTTCTCCGTGGCCGGTCAGGGCCGAAGTTGCAGAGACCATGACTTCCGGCAGTGTGGTGCCAATGGAAACAACTGTAGCACCGATGATGATCTCCGGCACGTGAAATCGCTCCGCAATGCCGGTGGCACCGTCTACAAACCAGTCACCGCCTTTGATCAGCAGCACCAGGCCTAACGCAAACAGAAGAACAGGTACAAACATATACTTACACTCCTTATTATTTTACCGCTGGATGGCATATTCTACCGGGGTATTGGCAGGCAAGTCCAGAAGTTCCGGGTTTTCCAGAAGTTTTTTGACCAGGGCCACCGTACCGGAATAATAATAACCGTCCGCAATGCGCTCATCCAGGGTGATACCCAGAGGAACGACCTCCTTGAGTTCCTGGCTCCCATCGGGATAGTGGAACATTTTAAGGTGCTTTTTGCCGATGACAATGAAGCAGGAGTTGGTACCCCAATTCACCAAATGGTGGTATCCCACCTCCAGACCAATGGAGCCAAGGTTGGATAGGAAAATAGAGGCATGGTTGGGGTCAGAGGCGATCAGTGCCTGGGGTGCCCAGCCGTGCTTGTCCAGCCACAGGACGACCTTGATGATCGTATTGATCACCCACTGGGGAAGCTTGGACACCACATCCATGGCCCCAGTGGAGGTATCTTTCTCCACGTCACTTTTGGTCACATGGATGACTTTCATTATTTTTTCGTGGAAAGTATCCATGGTGTCATTCTCGTCATAGTGGATAAAAGCCAGGGCTTCCTCCGCCCGGTCTGAGAACTTTTTCTTTACCGTAAAAGCAATGCTGATGTCATCCCGCTGGTAGACCTTATAGTTGCACACAAAGCGGTTCATTTTAGGCCGGAGAACAAAAGCCTTGCCGATGGCCGCCGCAATGACCTGGAAAAAGGTCACCTTGTCCTCCGTAATATTCTCGTTCTTTTTGTCCACATAGGCTTTTAGCGGGGCAAAGTCAATATCCACGCTGACAAATGCCTCGTTATCTGCCCTGTTGGGCATGATTCCCGGCATAATCCGGTTCATAGAGGGTAGGTCTTTCAGCCAGACGGCATCCGGCCGGTCTCCCCATTTTTTCTTTTTAGTCTCCACTGTCATTCCTCCAGGGCGCAAAGTATCACACGATTCTTTATTTTACCAGAGTCATCCCGCAATTGCAAATACTTTTTTGACAGGCTTCTTCCGCCCCTTGTGTTACCATAGGGGCAGACCGCAAAGGAGGGCTTTGGAAATGGGTCATGTTATGGGAGATGTTCGGAAATCGGTACTGTTGGGCCTTGTTGCGCCTTTGGCCATTGTATCTATGGTTGGGAAAATATCGGAAATGGACCTGAAAGAGCTGCCGTTTTTTTCGCCAAAGAGTACAGACAGCAGCCTGCTCGTCACCGTGCTGCAAGAGGGGCAGCCCACACAAATGACCATGGAAGCCTATCTGTGCCGGGTACTTCCCGCCGAAATGCCCCCATCCTTTGAGCCGGAAGCACTGAAAGCCCAGGCAGTTGCCGCCAGGACCTATACCTGTCAGGCTCAATTGTCCGCCCAAAAGCACGATGGGGCACTATGCACAGACAGTCGCTGCTGTCAGGCCTACTCAACTGATGCCCAATTGGAAAACCTCAGCCAGGAGGATCGGGAGAAAATACAGCAAGCGGTAACGGATACCGATGGGCTGATCCTTACCTACCAGGGTGCGCCCATTGAAGCCACATTCTTTTCCAGCTCCGGAGGCCGGACCGAAGATGCCGCCGCGGTATGGGGCAGGGACTATCCCTATTTGCGCTCTGTGGAAAGCCCCGGAGAGGAGGAAAGT
The DNA here is from genome assembly GCA_934593275.1 of uncultured Oscillospiraceae bacterium. Classification (GTDB taxonomy): domain Bacteria; phylum Bacillota; class Clostridia; order Oscillospirales; family Oscillospiraceae; genus Faecousia. Next base: position 32,448 of record CAKTQE010000015.1, read on the forward strand.
CCCTACAACGAGAACAGTATCTTTCTTTACAGGGCAGAATTGGAGGAACTTCTGGATATTTCTCTTGGGGAGGACTGGGGCCAATGGGTGGGAGAAATCAGCTATACCTCCGGCGGCGGCGTTGATCGGTTCGTCCTGGGAGACCATTCCTTTTCCGGTACGTATCTGCGTAAAATTCTCGGTCTCAACTCTACAATATTTACTGTAGAGCCAGAACCGGAAGGTATCCGCTTTACCAGCAGCGGCTACGGTCACCGGGTGGGCATGAGCCAGTATGGAGCCAACGCCATGGCTGAAGATGGCGCCGATTTTAAGGAGATCCTTTCACATTATTATGTGGGAACCATTTTGTTAAATTATAGTGAATTTGTTGAAGAATAGCTGGAATTGTGGTAAAGTGTTTGTAAAAGATTCAGAAGGTGATACTATGCAATTGACCATTGACGGAAAAATCATCATGCCGGAGCAGGATGAATCCCTGCGGGAACTTGTAAAAAAGTTGGGACTGGACAGCCCGACACTATCCCAACGTCCTCTTGCCGCCCGGATCGCCGGTGAAGTATTTACCTTAAACTATATTCCCCTGCGCCAAACGGAAGCGGACAGCGAACGACCCTCCATGCGCCGGGCGATGGTTGCCTCCGGCGGGAATATCCATCTGCTGCGCTATGGGAACTCCGCCGGAAAAGAGGTTTATATCCGCACCGCCCAGTTTGTAGTGTTCCTGGCCCTGCGCCAGCTCTGGCCCCAGGCACGGGCGGTGCTGAGCTGCACCCTGGGTTCCAGTGTGTTTATATCCGTGGACCAAGCAGAAGGCTTTTCCGTAAAGCGGCTAAGGAAGCAGATTCAAGCCATTGTTGAATCGGACATTCCCCTGCTCCGCAGACGGGTTTCCAGGGACGAGGCCATTGCCCGGTATCGGGCGGAAGGTCAAATCGATAAAGCCCGGCTTCTGTCCTGGCGCAGCAATCCCTATTGCAGCGAATACAGCTACGGAGATTACCGGGACGATTTCTTCGGAGAAATGGCTCCCTCTACCGGGTATCTGACCGTCTGGGATGTACTTCCCGCTGACGGTGGCTTCCTTTTCGTCTTTCCGGATGACTTAAACCCAGACAAACTGGCAAAGTTGACCCCCATGCCCCAGTTTTTCAGCGTCTTTTCTGAGGGAGAACGCTGGTGTCGTCTGATGGAATGCGAAAATGTGTCAGACCTGAATGAACTTACCCAGTCCGGAAAAATCAGGGAACTGATTCGGGTCAACGAGGCACTGCATGAAAAACGTTTTGCCCAGGCAGCAGACCTGATTTGTTCCCGTGGTAGTCGGGCAGTGCTGCTGGCAGGACCCAGTTCCTCCGGAAAGACCACCTCTGCCAACCGCCTAGCCACCCAGCTTCGGGTCTACGGAAAAAAACCGGTGCTGATGAGTCTGGATGACTACTATATTGACCGGGACCTGATTGCCCCGGGACCTGACGGAAAGCTGGATTTGGAGCATATCAACACGCTGGACTGTGATTTATTCCGCAAAGACATGGGTGCCCTGATTGCTGGAGAAGAAATTGAGCTTCCCATGTTCAATTTCAAAACCGGGAAGCGGGAATGGACCGGGAAAAAACTGCGCCTGGATACGGACTCCGTCATCATCGCAGAGGGTCTTCACGCGCTGAATCCTGTAATGCTGCCCACAAATGTGGACATGAACCGCATTTTCAGGCTATATGTCAGTCCCCTGCTTCCTCTGAACCTGGACGACCACAACCGGATACCCACCAGCTATCTGCGGTTACTGCGCCGGATCGTCCGGGACTACGAAACCCGTGGCTCTTCCGTACAGCGCACTCTTTCCATGTGGGAATCCGTGCAGCAGGGTGAAAAACGTTGGATTTTCCCTTTCCAGGAAAATGCGGATATGATTTTCAACAGCTCCACGCTATACGAGCTGGCAGTCCTCAAAAAACACATTTATCCCCTTTTAGAGACTGTTCAGCCTGAGGACAGCTGGTATGACGAGGTCCGTTACATCGTCCGGATTTTGGACTTTGTGCAGCAGGCAGACGTGGATGACGAAATTCCCCCGACCAGCCTGGTCCGGGAATTCATTGGTGGGAATACGTTTTATCGGTAACAGTTTAAAAGCATGTGCAAGGCGTAGCAACTACCATTGGATTCCAAAACCGCAACAAAAATGTCTGCGGAAAACGGAAGCGTAAAAGCAAGCCGCGCAGAGATAGAACCTCTCCAAAACATCCTTCCAGCCCCGCCCTGGACAAACGAGACCACCCGTCAGCGAAACCGTAGGGAACGGCCTGTGTGCCGTTCCGGGTACGTTGCGAATACAATCCGTGTGGATAAATGGAGCCACGCAATGTAGCGGCGATGATTCATCGCCATGGGGCGTAACGAATAGAACCAGTGGGGACAAAACAAAACCACCTACCGACATGTCCTCCCGACCGAAATGAAATGGAGTGGAGGGATCTGCTCAAGTTGCAAGTTTTACCCTACGCAAGTTATTTCTGGCTGCCCCCCTTCCGGGGCAGCTAATTATTTTCCTTCTGCACCAAAAATGTCGATTGCCATACTTGTCCTTTAAATATGCATGACGTGGAAAAAACATCAAAAATACTCTGCTGAATTTGTGAGATTCCTATCTCAAATTCCGTTTAATAGGGTGAGGATACAAATACATAAGTGAGGTGAACCTGAATGGATGACAAAAAAATCATCGAATTGTTCCTCGCAAGAAATGAAGACGCCATCAAACACACGGATGATACCTATGGGCGGCGGCTTTTTCATTTGGCAGATAACATTGTCCGCAACGATCAGGATGCGGAAGAAAGTGTCAACGATACCTATATGAAAGCATGGAACACGATTCCACCCCGGAAACCCCAGTACTTTTTCGCCTATATTGCAAAGATATGCAGACACTTTGCCCTGGACAAGCTGGACTGGAACAATGCCGCCAAGCGCAAAGCCGAAATCGTCAGTCTGACCCAGGAAATGGAGTTGTGTATTCCGGACACCCAGCAGGAGCGGACACTATCCGGAAAGGAACTGGGCCGCATCCTGGATTTGTTTCTGCGAACCTTAACCCTGGAAAATCGTGTAGTATTCATGCGCCGGTACTGGTATGCGGACAGTATTGGGGAAATTGCCGCCCGGTACGGCATCGGTGAAAGTGCTGTACAGATGCGTCTGAGTCGAACCAAAGCAAAGCTTTGCACCTATCTGGAAAAGGAGGGGATCCGTGTATGAACGGAAAGGATATTTTTCTCGGACTGCAATTCGTTGGGGACGACCTGGTAGAGGAAGCAGAGGTTATCCATTTCTCCGACAAGGCAAGAAGCTATACCTCGGCCCATGAAAAAAAGCAGGGCACATTTGAAAAGAATACCTATGCAAAATCCCGGCGCACACTGCTGGTCGCCATTGTCTGCCTATTGGCACTGCTGCTGGCAGGCTGCGGCGTGGCCTACATGCTCAGTCTACGGCAGCTGACCCTTGGCACCGAAACGGTCCCTATTCCAGAAAGCAGTCCCATTTCCGAAAACAGTCCCGAAGACAGCGTTTCCGAAACGCAGCTGACCGTATTCTCCCTCCAAGGCATAGAAGGGACGCCCAACTATCAGGCAAGTCGTGAATGGCTGGCCTTTACCCAGAGCTACACACCCTCCGCCGGGGACTACTGGGACAGCGATCCCGCCTACTGGGCCTATAGCGTTCAGGATCAGACGATGGTGGATAAACTGGACGAGATCTGCGCCAAGTACGGTCTGAGCATCATTGGGAAGCCCTGGCATGAACAGATTGACTGCAATCAATTTCTCCCTCTGCTCGGCATTGACAGCCTGTTGAAGCCCGATACCGATGCAGTGCTCTCCATCCCGGCGGGACGCTATTTCCCGGGCGGCTCCTTTACCATTTACGGCACACTGAACCTGGGGAACGCGGCGGAAATGTTTACCTACCAATGCGTCAAGAAGGACGTTTTTTATGACGTATTCGGCTACACGAAGCCGGGTACCGTTACAGAAAGAAACTATACCACATCGGACGGTGTCCCTCTCCTGTTTCTGGAATCGGAGCAGAGCAGCATGATTCTGGCCGACCGGGAGGACTGCTTCCTGAGCCTGAGCATCACGCTGGACGGGAATGTCCGTCTCGAGGAAATCGCCGAATGCTTTGACTTCACGATTCAACCCCAAGTGCCGGAGCCCGCTGCGGCGGATGCCCGGGAGCAGACCTCCAACAACGTGATCAACAGCATGTTGGGCGATCCAAATATCTACCGGCGGCCCACCTATGGCGAGTACATACAGGATTTGATCACTGACGCTGAACGTGGAAAAAGCTGGTACGCTGAGAATCCCGAAGATACAACCTCAGCGGTTACTTACGCATTCTATGATGCAGACGGAAACGGTACAGAGGAACTGCTGGTTTTCTATAGCGGCTATATCGGAAGTATCGTAGGCATGAAGGACGGCGTCACAGACGAAGGCAAAAGCTACCATCTGCTGCCATATGAAGATCATGTTTTCATCCACTGGCCAACGGAGGCAAATGGCCGCGATGAGTATTGGTACCACATCTTCCGCTTTGCCAACAATGACGACCCGGTTTTCTCCAACCCGAAGGAGCGAAGCATTGTCCGGCTGAAGAAGGACGCGGACGGAAACTGGTGGCGCACCTCTTCCACAGACCACTACGCGGAATTCGACACGCAGATCACAGAGGATGAGGCGCAGTCCATTCTGACTTCCTACAAGCCCATTACTCTGGAAACACATCCGCTTTCGGAGTTCCGAGAGCCGTAAATTGGAGCGGCAGAAACCATAGTTCAAGCATGATATCTGCCGCTGTTTCAATTTTCAGGATAGTCAAATACGAATCAAAGTAATGACGATACGGTGATGTTTAGCTTCCCTCTGTTCTGTCGAAAAGAAAGGCAAGGAGCAGCGGAAGCGAGTGGAGGAATCTTCCCAAGTAGCAATTTTTACCTTTCGCTGGTTATATTTGCTGCCTGGGAAGATTCCTCCACTCCGCTGACGCGGTCGGAATGATGTATCAGGGGGTGGCTTCGTGTATCCACACAGGTTATAATTGCCACGTTACATGGCGATGAATCATCGCCGCTACATTGCGTGATTCCATTTATCCGCACGGGTTATATTCGCAACGACCCCGGAACGGCACACAGGCCGTTCCCTACGGTTTCGCTGATTGGTGTATTTTTGAACCAACGTGTTTTAAAGCGGCATGTCCGTTGTTCCGATAATTGTCAATTGTAAATTGTCAATTTTCCATAGAAAAAACCGCCTCGTTTTCACGAAGCGGTTACCTCATGTTGGCATTACCTATCTTCCCGGCAAGTCACCCTGCAAGTATTGTCGGCGCAGACGAGCTTAACTTCTGTGTTCGG
>CAKTQE010000016.1 GCA_934593275.1 uncultured Oscillospiraceae bacterium
CACATCCGCAGACTGTAACCCATGTGTCTTCCCTATGTGTTACCTATGTTTCTCTTGACAAGGTTGCCGCCCCTACAATAACGTACCACGTTTTTCACATTTTTTACATGTGAAATCTGCATTTATCACGTTTAATATACGGTATCCGTAACAAATACAATAATTGTCAATTGTCAATTGTCAATTTGGAAAATAACTGTCAACTGTCCACTGTCAACTGTCAACTTAATTTACTCTTTCTCCACCATTTCCTCCCGCAATTCCCCTCTGCGGAACAGGAATCTGCGGATGGCGAAAAGGCCGGCGATGCAGGCCACGGATAAAAGGTTGCTCACCGGGTCGTCGTGGCTCAGGATGACGTGGCGGGTGATGGCCACGGCCAGGACTTCCAGGATGCTGGCGGGGGTGGTGTCGATGAGCATTCTTACAAATTCCAGGCCCACCACGATGGTCAAGACCTCGTGGAGGAATCCCGTAACGTCCGCAGAGGAGCCGGGGTCACGGATCAGCTCTAAAATCAGCTTGCCGAACGCACCCAGCAATACCACCAGGGTGAACACGGCGATCATTTTTTCCAGAATGTGCAGCCCGTGCCGGAACAAATGCTGCAATTTTTCCTCCCGGGCCTCGGACTGACGAATGCGCTCCTCGGTTTTTTCGATGCGCTCCGTCACCTTTTTGTCGATTTCCTGCTGGTTTGCCATAAGCGGCCCTCCTTCGTTTGATTGTCCATAGCATAGCATTTTCTTGCCAATTTGTAAATCCCCTTTCTTTTTCCCTGCCGCCGTGGTATGATACCCCAAAGAGAAAGGGGATGCTTATGGAGGACCTGGATTTTATGAAAGAGGCCCTGGCTCTGGCCCGAAAGGCTGCTGACCTGGGGGAGGTGCCGGTGGGCTGTGTCATCACCCTGGGGGAGGAAATCGTAGGCCGGGGCTACAACCGCCGGGAAACGGACAAGTCCGCCCTGGCCCATGCGGAAATTCTGGCCATTTCGGAAGCCTGCCGGAATCTGGAGGGCTGGCGGCTGTGGAAGTGTACCCTCTATGTGACCCTGGAACCCTGCGCCATGTGCGCCGGGGCCATTCTGAACGCCCGGATCCCCCGGGTGGTCTATGGGGCCAGTGACCGGAAATTCGGGGCTTGCCAGTCGGTGTGCAGCCTGTTTTCCATGGACTTTAACCACCATCCCCAGGTGGAAGCGGGGCTTCTGGCAGAGGAATCCCAGGCCCTTTTACAGGCGTTTTTCAAAGAACTCAGGGTCACGCTGAGAAGCCGCCCCAAGTGGAAACCGAAAACACCAATTTAAGGAGGCATGGCCGTGAACAACCGGGGCGTTTATCGGGTAGGACTACTGAGTCTCAGCCTTGCTCTGGCCCTGCGCTTTGGGCCAAACCTTGGCAGGAGCATGACCTCCCCAGACTTTTTGCGCACTATGGATGAGCTGCTCACCTTTACCCAGACAGGACTGCGCCCTGCCCTCCGGCTGCCGGAGCCTTATGTCTACGCCCCGGAATCCCGTGGCCCCCGGAACGCCCATGAACCCATCCCCGCCTTTACCGTCCGGCGGGAGCCGGAGAAACCGGCCCCCCTGTTTTCCCCCCAGGACGGGGCGGCGGTGGCCCTGGACAATGACGCGGGACTGGCCGTTGACCCGGAATCCCTGATTTTGCAGCCCCCGGCACTTCCCGACCTTCCAGGCCCCAAAGTGCTGCTCTACAGCACCCACGCCACGGAAAGCTATCAAAAAAACGGTGAAAGCTACATAGAAACCGCTGCCTACAGAAGTCTGGACAGCGGTTTTAATATGCTCAGCCTGGGCAAAGCCCTGGAAGAAGCCCTGGAAAGCCGGGGCATTGGCGTTCTCCGGGACGAAAGTCTCCATGACTACCCCTCCTATAATTCCGCCTACATCCACAGCCGAAAAGCCATGGAGGAGTACCTCACCCAGAACCCCTCCATCGTCCTGGCCCTGGATTTGCACCGGGATGCGGCGGCGGGGAGTCTTCAGCCAAGGCTTTTGTCCGACACCCCCACAGGCCCCACGGCCCGGCTGATGCTGGTGGTAGGCACCAACGCGGGAGGCCGGAAGCACCCCAACTGGCAGCAGAATCTATCGGTAGCCCTCCGGCTTCAAACCCTGCTGGAACGGGCAAGCCCCGGCATCACCCGGCCCCTGAATCTCCGGACCCAACGGTTCAACCAGGACCTGTGTCCCGGTGCCTTGCTCATCGAAATCGGCGGTGCCGGCAACACCCACCAGGAAGCCCTGGCCACCGTCCCCATTCTGGCCGAGGCCATTGAAGCCCTTTTGAACGCAAAAAATTAGAATTTCGGGAAGCTCTGATTAAATCGGCAAGAGCTGGCAGCGAGAGATTTTGCTTCCAGGCAAGGTATGGAAAGTGGAGGAATACTTTGTGTACCCGCAAGTGGTATGCCGCATCCGTAAGCCAGCTTGCGCTGGCAACGGCTGCGCTATATTTCCCACTTTTCATACCGCAGCATGGGAGCAAAAGATCCGCTGTCCAGCCGCAGACGATTTATTCAGAGTTTCCCTTACAGCAGATTCCACCAGGTCAGGCGGTGGGCATCGCTGATGGCCTGGACCCGCCGGGCCAGTTCCCGGCAGCAGGCGGCAAACTCTGCTTCCTCCTCCTCGGCGGCATAGACCCCCAACCGGGCAAACAGGCCGTCCGCGTCCTCCATGGGCTGGTGATCCGCAAAGGCGGCGGTCAGCCGCCAGGCCTTGCGCCAGCCCCGCTGGGCCGCCTCCTGGTGGAGTCTGGCCGTCTCCCAGTCCCCCCTCGCTCCCGCCTGGGCCGCCTGGGTCAGTTCCCCGGTAATGGGTTCCTGTAAGGTGGCCATGGTCCACTGGACAAACAGCCCCCCGGCCAGCAGCACCAGCAGCAATAGAATTCCCAAAATCCCCCTGGTCATAGGCTCTCCTTTCCGATAAACAAGGTCTTCCCCGTGGCATCCACCGTGAGAATCAGGGTGGATTGAAGACTAGCCCCGTGACCTGCCAGGGTTTCCAGCACCCATTCCTGGGTTTTTCCCGATTTTACCAGGTTTTCTTCCAACAGCCGCCCGTCCTCCACCACCACAATGGGCATGGCATTCTCCCGGGCCTGGATCCCCAAATCCCGGGCGCAAGGAGGGGCGAACCTGGCATAGGGAAACACGGAAACCTCCCCATCGGTTTCCAGAATGGCGTATTGCACCTGGGAAAGATCCAGAATATCCTTTTCCCGGAGTTTCCCCAACAGTTCCTCCAACGTCACCCGTGTCAGCCGCAGATTTCCCTGCAATAGCTTCCCCTCGTCGATCAGCAGCACCGGACTCCCACAAAACAGCCGCCGCAGCCAGCCACTGCGCAGCATCAGAAACGACAGCACCAGCTCCACCCCTAGCACCGTCAGAATAGGAATCAACCCAGTGAGCAACGGGATCCCCCCATCCTGCATAGGAATGGCCGCCAGATTGGCCACCAGCATGGTCACCACAAACTCCGCCGGCTCCATCTCCCCGATCTGCCGCTTCCCCATAAGCCGGATGACGAGAATCAGAACCAGGTAGAGAATGATGGTGCGGAGGTAGGATAGAATCATAAACGCGCCTCCCGTTCGTAAGAAGTTGACAGTTGACAGTTGACAGTTTTTCCCTGAATTGACAATTGACAATGGACAATTGACAATTATTTGGGTGACCAGTGTTTCGGCAAAACCCAGCGCCCGAAAGCACGGTACAAAAGCTTCCCCGCCGGGGAAGCTGGCTCGGCGCAGCCGAGACTGATGAGGCGGCGGGGCGGCGTTTGTCATTATAGGAACAACGGGTGCAGAGGGAATCCTACCGAGTCTCACCGTAGGGAACGGCCTATGTGCCGTTCCGGGGCGTGGCAAATACAACCTGTGCGGATAAAACAAAACCACCCCCCGACATGTCATTCCGAGCGAACGCAGTGAGTCGAGGAATCTTCCCGAGTAGCAAGTTTTATCTTGTGGTGGTACTTTTCTGCTACGTGGTGGATTCCTCCACTCCGCTTGCGCTACGGTCGGAATGACAAATGGGGTTACGTTTCTACGAATTCGCCTACTGTTTCTAGAATGTTTTACGCCGCCCCGCCCCTCATCAGTCAGGGCTGCGCCCTGCCAGCTTCCCCGGAGGGGAAGCTCTTGTACCGTGCCTTTTGGTGCCGGGTTTGTTGGAAACAGTTCCGTCCTTTCACGTGCGGAACGGCACATAGGCCGTTCCCTACGGTTTCGCTGGTTGGCGGGCGTTTTCAACCAAGGTGTTCTAAGGACAGGCGGTGCGGCGTTGCGGATTATCGTAACAGTGGGCGCAAAGGTAAAACTTCCGACCCTCAAAAATTGTCAATTGTCCATTGTCAATTGTCAATTCAGAAAATAACTGTCAACTGTCAACTAAAACTCTCCTCTGTTTATGAAAGCATCCCCATATTCCCCCCGTTCTATTCCCGGTTTCTTGGTCGACTTGCGCTTTTTTCTCAACATCTGCGGATTTTCCTTGATTTCATCCCCGGCCCAGAGTATAATGGTGGCAAACTCCAAAAATACCGACTGGGGGATCTGTAAAAATGAAAAACAGCGAAAAAACTCTGGATATGATCGTAAACCTCTGCAAAAACAGAGGCTATGTCTATGCCGGCTCCGAAATTTACGGCGGTCTGGCCAACGCCTGGGACTACGGCCCTCTGGGTGTGGAATTCAAGAACAACGTCAAGAAAGCCTGGATGAAGAAATTCGTTCAGGAATCTGACTACAACGTGGGTCTGGATGCCGCCATCCTGATGAACCCCACCACCTGGGTCACCACCGGCCATGTGGGCAGCTTCTCGGACCCCCTGGTTGACTGCAAGGGCTGCGGCGCACGGCAGCGGGCGGACAAGCTGATCGAGGCCAGCGACTCCGGCAAGGGTGTCAATGTGGATGCCATGAGCTTTGAGGAAATGGACAAGTTCGTTGCCGACCATGAGGACGTGGTCTGCCCCAACTGCGGCAAGCACAACTTTACCGCCATCCGGAAATTCAACCTGATGTTCAAGACCCAGATCGGTGTCACCGAGGACTCCTCCTCCACCGTCTACCTGCGGCCCGAAACTGCCCAGGGCATTTTCGTCAACTTCGCCAACATCCAGCGGACCACCCGGAAAAAGCTGCCCTTCGGCGTGTGCCAGGTGGGCAAGGCTTTCCGGAATGAGATCACCCCGGGCAACTTCACCTTCCGTACCCGGGAGTTTGAGCAGATGGAGTGCGAATTCTTCTGCCAGCCCGGCACGGACCTTCAGTGGTTTGCCTACTGGAAAGACTTCTGCAAATCCTGGCTGATCTCCCTGGGCATCAAGGAAGAAAGCCTGCGCTTAAGAGACCACGAGCCTGCGGAACTGGCGTTCTACTCCCGGGCTACCACCGACATTGAGTATCAGTTCCCCTTTGGCTCCGGCTGGGGCGAGCTGTGGGGCATTGCCGACCGTACCAACTACGACCTGGGCCGCCACCAGGAGGCTTCCGGCAAGAGCCTGGAATACTTCGACCAGGAAAAGGGCGAACACTACATCCCCTATGTCATTGAACCCAGCCTGGGCTGTGACCGTGTGGCCCTGGCATTCCTGTGCGAGGCCTATGACGAGGAAGTGGTGGGCCAGGACAAGAAGGGCAACCCGGACATCCGCACCGTGCTGCATCTGCACCCCGCTCTGGCACCGTTCAAGGCTGCCGTCCTGCCCCTGAGCAAGAAGCTCAGCCCCAAGGCCGAGGAGATCTACCACATGCTGCAAAAGGACTTCATGGTGGACTTTGACGATGCCGGTTCCATCGGCAAGCGTTACCGCCGGGAAGACGAGATCGGCACTCCTCTGTGCATCACCGTGGACTTCCAGACCATAGGCGACGAGAATACCCCCGCCGACAACTGCGTCACCGTCCGTGACCGCGACACCATGGAGCAGGTCCGCATCCCCATCAGCGAACTGAAAGACTACATTTCCAACAAGTGCGCATTCTGATGCTTCCCTTTCGCCCCCGGCTTTTGCCGGGGGTTTTTTGTTACAAAAAATATCCCCCCCGGGGGCTTCCGTCAAAGGGTCAGGGCGATTATACTAAACACAGAAATTTCCCATTTTTCTCCATAGCAAATGGAGTTTTACAACAAAAGGATGAGCGATATGGAGCTAGAGCAGCGGGTGAAAGCCTACTGGACCCAGCGTTCCCATGACTTTGGAACGGTGCGGAAAAACGAACTGGAAAACGATATGGGCAAACGCTGGCAGCAGGAGCTGGAAGCTCACTTGCCCCAGGGAAAGCATCTACGGATTCTGGATGTGGGTACCGGCACCGGGTTCTTTCCCATTCTGCTGGCGGAAATGGGCCATTTGCCCCAGGGCATTGACCTGACCCCCGCCATGCTCCGGGAGGCCCGGGCGGCGGCACAGCAGCGGGGTCTTTCCATTCCCTTTCTGGAAATGGATGCCCAGAACCTGGGCTACGGTGACGGCACCTTTGACGTGGTACTCAGCCGGAACCTGACCTGGACTCTGCCGGAGCCGGAACAAGCCTATGCCCAGTGGTTCCGAGTGCTGAAACCCGGCGGCATTCTACTAAACTATGACGCGGAATACGCCCGCCATGTCCGCAGCCACAGCACCCAAAACTGCCAGGTCGCCCCGGACAGCCCCTATGGCCACGTGGGCATGACCCAGGAGCTGCAGCAGGAGTGCGACAACATCACCCTGGAACTGGATGTGGGAAAGGACAGACCTGCGTGGGATGAGGGGATTTTGAAAGAAATCGGCTTCCGGGATGTCCGGGTGGATGCCCATCTGGGCCGCAGGCTCCTAGGCAATTTGGATCTCACCACCGCCCCCATGTTCGGAATTTACGCTACGAAATAAAGAGGTACCCTATGAAACGGTTTGCAAACTACGAAGAAGAAAACATCCACTACTGGACCCACCGGGCTTCCGGCTACTCCGGAGTCAACCAGGAGGAGCTGGCCTCCCAGCAGAAACACATCTGGCGGCAAGTCCTCTCCCGGCGTATCGCCGCCCGATTCCCTGGGAAACGCCCGGAACAGCTGCGGGTGCTGGACGTGGGTACCGGGCCGGGATTCTTTGCCATCATTCTGGCGGAGCTTGGCTACCGGGTCACGGCGGTGGACTATACCGCCTCCATGCTGGAAGAGGCCCGGAGAAACGCCGGAGTTCTGGCAAGCAACATCCATTTCCGGCAGATGAACGCCGAAGCACTGGATTTTGCCGCCGGTTCTTTTGACGTACTGGTCACCAGAAACGTGACCTGGAACCTCCACGACCCCCAAAAGGCCTACGGCCACTGGACCAGAGTCCTGGCCCCCGGCGGGCTGCTGCTGAACTTTGACGCCAACTGGTATCGGTACCTCTGGGATGAACAGGCCCAACAGGGCCACGCCCAGGACCGGGAGAACCTAAAAACCTCCGATGTCCGGGACGAAAACGCGGGAACGGATGTGGATGCCATGGAAGCCATTGCCCGCCAGACCCCCCTCTCCCGGCAGACCCGCCCAGCCTGGGACTTGAAAACCCTCCACGCCCTGGGCATGGAAGCCCAGGCCGACCCGGACATCTGGCGGCAAGTCTGGACCCGGGAGGAGCGCATCAACAATGCCTCCACCCCCATGTTCCTGGTAGAGGCCAGAAAGGCAAAACTGTCAGAGAGCTGAAAGAAGGAATCGGAATTTGAAGAAATATATAAGCAAACGCTTTTTGCAGCTGATTCCCGTACTGCTGGGCATTACTTTTTTGTCCTTTGCCATGATGCGAGCCGCCGGCAGTGATGCCGTGATCGAGCTGTACGGTGACAAAGGAGCCGTCGCCCAGGAGATCATCGATGCCAAACGGGCAGAACTGGGCCTTGATCAGCCCTTCCTCGTTCAGTATGGCTCCTGGCTGAAAGGGCTTTTGACCGGAGATATGGGCATCAGCTACGTCTCCGGAAAAAATGTATTCGATACCTTTGTCAGCAAGCTCCCGGCGACCTTGCTGCTGACGGTGCTGTCGATCATCACAACAGTGGTCATTTCCATTCCTTTGGGCATCTGGGCGGCGGTGAAGCATGACCGGTTTACGGACTATTTCCTGCGGTTTTTCAGCTTTGTGGGAAACAGCCTGCCCAATTTCTTTGTGGCCCTGCTGCTCATGCAGCTGTTTTCCATCAAATGGAAGCTGCTGCCGGTAATTTCCAAGGGAACCACGGTGCAAAGTGCCATTCTGCCTACCCTGACACTGGCCATTGCCATGTCCGCCAAGTACATGCGGCAGGTACGGGCTACGGTACTGGAGGAGCTGAACAAGGACTATGTACTGGGAGCCAAAGCCAGAGGCGTTCGGGGAAGCGTGACCCTGTGGAAAAGCGTCCTCAAGTCCTCCATGCTGACCATTATCACCCTTTTGGCACTGTCCATCGGCAGCCTCCTGGGCGGTACGGCCATTATTGAGAGCATCTTCATGTGGGACGGTGTTGGGAAGCTGGCAGTGGATTCCATCACCATGCGGGATTACCCTATGATCCAGGCTTATGTGGTCTGGATGGCCATTATCTATGTGATGGTGAACCTGGTCACGGATATTCTCTACCATGTCCTTGATCCGAGAATTCGATTGGGGGTGCAGGAAGGGTGAGCGAGGTAACAGTTCGCAAGCAAAAGCTGCGTAAAAACACGGTAAAAATGCGTTTGATCATTTTCGGGACTCTGGCGGTTCTGCTGGTTATTTGCTCCTTTTTCTCCGCACATCTCACACCCTACGACCCCTATCTGCAAAATCTGGATATTGCCAAACAGGCCCCCAGTACGGAGCATCTTTTGGGTACTGACCGCTATGGCCGGGATATGCTGTCCCGGGTCATTGCGGGCAGCCGGGCAAGCATCTTCTCAACGCTTTTGCTGGTAGCCCTCATTACCGCCGTTGGAACAGCGGTCGGCATCACCTGCGGTTGGACCGGCGGCTGGGTAGATACGGTGCTGATGCGTATTTCTGACGTATTTCTGGCCTTTCCGGGCCTTGTATTCGCCCTGGCGGTGGCCGGTTCTCTGGGCGGCGGACTGCAAAACGCCATTATCGCACTGGCGGCCATTTCCTGGCCCAAGTACGCACGGATCGCCCGAAGCCAGACCCTTGCCCAAAAGGAGACCCAATGGATGAAAGCGGTGCGGCTTTCCGGCAGCGGCACCGGGAAAATCATCCTCAAGCACATCCTGCCCAACATCCTGGGTCCGATTTTGGTCACTTCCATGTTGGACATTGGCACCATGATGATGGAATTGGCGGCTCTCAGCTTCCTGGGGCTGGGGGCCAAGCCTCCCATTCCCGAATGGGGCAGTATGATGAGCGACACCCGGAGCCTGATGACCACCTCCCCCTGGATCACGTTCAGCCCAGGTATCGCCATCTTTATTTCGGTGATGATCTTCAATCTCCTGGGCGACACCATCCGGGACTACGCAGACCCCAAGAGCCGGAGGTGACGATATGGAAGAATTATTAAGATACGAGCATGTGGACATCTCCTATTTGGGGGTGCCTACGGTCCGGGATGTGAGCTTCACACTTGCCCCGGGAGAAATACTGGGTATTGTTGGAGAGAGCGGCAGCGGCAAATCCACCCTCATCAAGGCGGCCATGGGTCTGCTGGGAACCGAGGGCTGTGTCACCCGGGGAGATATTTGGTACAAGGGGAAGAATCTTCCGGATTTGCCCCAAAAGGAGCTGCGCAAGCTCTGCGGCCCGGAGCTTGGCTATATCTTCCAAAGCTCCGGCAGTGCGTTCTGCCCCATCCGTACCGTGGGTGCCCAGCTGTTTGAGACCATGCAGGCCCACGGAAAAATCGCAAAGGCGGATTTTGAAGTCCAGGCATTGGAGCTGCTTTCCAAGCTGGGATTTGGCAGCGGGAAGCGCATTCTGGGGAGCTATCCCTTTGAGCTTTCCGGCGGTATGCAGCAGCGCATTGGCATTGCGGCAGCCATGCTGCTAAACCCCAGTATTCTGTTTGCGGATGAGCCTACCTCCGCCCTGGATGTGACCATTCAGAAGCAGGTGGTGGAGGAAATGCTGCTGGTACGGAAGACCTTTGGAACGGCCATCATCCTGGTGGCCCACAATTTGGGTGTCATCGGTGCCATGGCGGATCGGGTTTTGGTGTTAAAGGACGGGGAAGCCGTAGAATACGGAAACACCCAGGAGGTCCTGACGAATCCCCAGGCAGACTACACCAAGGCACTGCTTGCCGCCGTGCCGAGGCTGCGGAGGTAAACATGGAACCGATTTTGAAAGTTGAAAACCTGACCAAAGTCTTTTCCCGGCAAGGCCAGGAAGATTTTACGGCGGTAAAGGGCATTTCCTTTGACTTACTTCCCGGGGAGTGCCTGGCCGTCATTGGCGAAAGCGGCAGCGGCAAAACCACCGCCGTCAATATGGTCTCCCGGCTGGTGGATGCCACCTCCGGGAAAATCACCCTGGACGGGCGGGACATCACCCATTTGAGGGGAAAAGAGCTTCATGGGGTTTACAGAACCATGCAGATGGTATTTCAGACCCCTACGGACTCCTTTGACCCCCGCCGCACCCTGGGGGATGGCATTGGGGAGAGTCTGCGCAACGCCGGTGTTTCCCGGAAGGAAACCCGGGAAAGGGTGGAAACCCTGCTGGAAAAATGCGGCCTGCCCAGAGAATTTGCGGACCGCTACCCCCACCAGGTCAGCGGTGGCCAGTGCCAGCGGGCGGCCATTGCCCGAGCCTTGGCCATTGAACCCAAGCTCCTCATCTGCGATGAAGCCACCTCCGCGCTGGATGTGACCGTTCAAAAAGAGATCATCGATCTTTTGAATGCCCTTCGGGCGCAGCAGGGGCAAAGTCTCTCCATTCTCTTTATCTGCCACGACATTTCCCTGGTGCAGCAGTTTGCGGACCGGGTGCTGGTGATGTACCACGGGAATATTGTGGAAGCGGGAACGCCGGATGAAGTGATTTGCAGTCCCAAAAACGACTATACAAAGCACTTGATCCATAGCGTTTTGTAATTATATGTTCCGCCGTATCATCCGGCAAAACATAAAAACACACTTGAAAGGATTCTTGAATAGTATGAAAAAAACGATTTCCATTCTGCTGATCGTCTGCCTGGCTCTTTCTCTCCTGGCAGGCTGCGGCAACAGCAGCACGCCCGGGGCGGAAACGACCACCCAGAGCGGCAGCACGGCACAGGCCGCCGCTTCCGCCGCCAAGAAGACCATGGTCATTGGCGACACCACCTTCAACTCCGAAAACTGGGAGGAAACCGTAGACCCCCACCGGACCTATAACGGCTGGGCCTGCATCCGTTACGGCGTGGGCGAAACTCTGGTACACTACACGGACTCCATGGAGCTGGAACCCTGGCTGGCAACAGACTGGACCAATGACGGCAACTGCACCTGGACTGTCACCCTGCGGGAGGGCGTGAAGTTCTCCTCCGGCCGGGATATGGACGGGGCCGCCGTCAAGCAGTGTCTGGATCATCTGTTGGAAGTCCACGACCGGGCCCCCAGCGACACCAAAATCGTGGATATCCAGGCCGACGGCCAGGTATTGACCATTACCACCAGCGAACCCAACCCCGCCCTGATGAATTACCTGGGCGACCCCTACGGCTGCATCATCGATGTGGATGCTTCCGATTTTGACACCGGTATTGTGGCCGGTACCGGCCCCTATGTTGTCAAAGAGCTGGTAACGGACGACCATCTTTCCCTGGTACCCAACACCTATTACTGGGATGGGACGCCTAAAATTGACGAACTGACCATCCGCACCCTTTCTAACGGCGATACCCTGTCCGCCGCCCTCCAGGCCGGGGATATTGATGCCGCCTACGGCATGGCCTACGAGGCTTACCCCAATTTTGAAAACGGCGGCTATCAGTTCTCCGCCATCCAGACTTCCCGTGCTTTCTTTGGCTGCATGAATATGACCAGCCCCATTATTCAGGATGCTGCCGTCCGTAAGGCCATCGCCATGGGCATCAACAAAGAGGGCTTTGTAAAAACCCTGCTGGATGGCCACGGAGTCCCCGCCAACGGTGCCTTCCCTGATGGCTTCAGCACCTTCGGTGGCGAACATGTAAAGACGGAAACCTATGATCCCGAAGGGGCTAAGGCCATTCTGGAAGAAGCCGGTTGGGTGGATTCCGATGGCGACGGCATCCGGGAGAAGGACGGCGTAAAGCTCACCATCCGCTGGCTGACCTACCCCAGCCGCCAGGAGCTGCCCCTGCTTGCCGAGTCTGCTCAGGCCTCTTTGAAAGAAATCGGCATGGACGTGGACATCAACTGCACCGCCAATCGCCGGGAGTTCCTGGCGGATATGACCAGCTTTGACATCTACGCCTCTGCCCTGGTCACTGCTCCCTCCGGCGACCCCCAGTATTTCTTCACTACCTCCTGCGTACCCGGTATGAGCTATAATTTCGGTGCCTATGACAACCCGGAGGTCACAGCCCTGATCGAAGACCTGTCCAAGGAATTTGACACCGCCAAGCGGGGCGATATGGCCGTAAAACTCCAGCAGATGATTCTGGACGACAACGCCTATATCTTCTGCTCTTTCCTGCAAATGAACATGATCTCCAAGGAAAACGTCAAGAACTACACCGCCCACGCCTGCGATTACTACCAGGTGACGGCGCAGTTGGATATCGAGTAAAATGTCCGGCGTTATAACAATATGAACCGTGTTCTCGTCCATTCGTGAATATTCGTTATAGGATGATGTTACACCCCAAGTCCCTCAGCGGCGGACAGTGCCAACGCTTCGCCATCGCCCGTGCCGTGGCCCTGAATCCTCAAATTCTGCTGTGTGACGAAATCACCAGTGCCTTGGATGTGTCCTCCCAGGCCCAGATTTTGCAGCTGCTGGAACACATCTGCCAGGAAGCCCACATGTCCGCCATTTTCGTCTCCCACGACCTGGCCGTGGTCAGCAGCCTTTGCCCCCGCGTCCTGGTCATGCGAAACGGCACCATCCGGGAGGAAAACACCACCGAAAACCTACTGCGCGCCCCCCAGGATGCCTACACCCAGGAACTGCTGGATGCCGTGTTGGAGTTCAGGCATTTTTAATCCAGTTGTCAAAACCGACATCAGATACGCAAAAAATACGGTATTTGTAACAATTTTGACGTAGGGGTGGTTGCTCCGCGCAGCGAATCAAAAATATAATGATTGCCGGGGGCAATCATACCTCAATTCCATCGGCAACCTGCCGCCCCTACTCCGTCCATTGTGATAGGGTATCACAATGGAAAACAGTTCCCCAGGCCGCCAGAATTGCCGTTAAAATAGACAACGAGATAAATAAAAAGGATTTGCTGCATTGGCGTCGAGGGCAGAATCCACAACTAGAAGAAAAATTTCAAGAACTTTTCTGGTAAGGATTGACAACAGAAAAACATACGACTATAATAGGCTCAGTTCGTTGGGGAACACCCAAAATATGAAGAACGGAGGAACTTAGAATGAAAAAGTATTTGGCATTGCTTCTGACGCTTGCCATGGTTCTGACCCTGGCTGCCTGTGGCGGGAAGACGGAAGCTCCCGCTACCACTGCCGCACCCGCGGTTGGGGATGCGCCCGCTGCCACGGAGGCACCCAAGGCGGAAAGCAAGTATCCCAGCTATTTTGACGGCATGGAGGACCTGATCGCCGCTGCCCAGGCTGACGGCGAGCTGACGGTTTACGGCTCCTGCGAGGAAGAGTACCTGGCCGCTGCCTGCCAGCATTTCCAGGAACTCTTTGGCATCAAGGTCAACTATCAGCGGCTTTCCACCGGTGAAGTCCAGGCCAAGATTGAGGAAGAAAACGGCAACCCCTCCGGCGATGTCTGGTTTGGCGGCACCACGGACCCCTACAACGTCTGCGCTTCCAAGGGATTGCTCCAAAAGTACGAGGCCAAGAACGCTTCCCATCTGCTCAGCGACATGTATAGAGACAAGGATGGCCAGTGGTACGGCATTTACAAGGGCATCCTGGGCTTCATGGTCAACACCGACGAGCTGACCCGCCTGAACCTGGAAAAGCCCGCCGACTGGCAGGATCTGCTGAAGCCTGAGTACAAGGGCCTCATCTGGCTGTCCAACTACAATACCGCCGGTACCGCCAAGCTGGTCATCAACACCATGATCCAGAAGTACGGCCATGACGAGGGCATCCAGTACCTGGTGGACCTGGACAAGAACATTGAAGTCTACACCAAGTCCGGCTCCGGTCCCTCCAAGAACGTAGGCACCGGCGAGTGCGTCATTGGCATCGGCTTCCTGCACGATGGCATTACCCAGATCGTGGACAACGGCTACACCAATGTAGAGCTGATCATCCCCTCCTCCGGCACCTCCTTTGAGGTGGGCGCAACCGCCATTTTCAAGGGTGCTACCCATGAAAACGCCGCCAAGCTGTGGATCGAGTACGCCCTGTCTCCTGAGTGCGTGAACCTGGCTGCCAACAACGGCTCCTACCAGTTCCTGTGCATCGACAACGCCACCCAGCCTGAGGTGGCCATGCAGTTCGGCCTGGATCCCGACAACGTCATGGACTATGACTTTGAGGATGCCAAGCAGAACATCGGCACCTACATTGAGGAAGTCATGAAGGCTCTGAACGCCGGCGGCGCGGACACCGGCGAGGACCGTTTCAAGACCGCGTAAACACACCTACCCCCCGGCGGCGGCAATAGCCGCCGCCGGATTTGTTTTCGAAATGAGATAAGGAGGGACCTACGCCTATGGCAAAGAACCAGAGCGCGGCGCTGGACCGGAAAAAGCTGATGGCTGACCCCATCATGGTGACCACCATTGCGGTGCTGATCGCCTTTTTGACCTTGTTTATCCTCTACCCACTGGCCATACTGCTGGTGGACAGCCTGGTGGGAGACGGCAGCTTCGGCGTCGGGGTGTTCCGGCGCATTTTTGCCATGCCCTCCTTTACCCGGGCCATTACCAATACCTTAAAAGTGGGCTTCCTGGTAGGCATTCTCTCCACCCTGGTGGGGCTGCTGTTTGCCTATGTGGAGGTCTACGTCAAAATGGACAAATTCGCCGGGGGCCTGTTCAAAGTGGTTTCCATGCTGCCGGTGGTGTCGCCGCCCTTTGTATTGAGCCTTTCCATGATCATGCTCTTTGGCAAGGCGGGCATCATCACCCGGTATGTGCTGGGGATTTACGACAACAGCGTCTATGGCTTCTGGGGCATTGCGGTGGTCCAGACCCTGACGTTCTTCCCGGTGTGCTATATGATGCTGAAAGGACTGCTTAAAAACATCGACCCCTCCCTGGAAGAAGCCGCCCGGGATATGGGTGCTTCCCGGTGGAAAGTCTTTACCAGCGTCACCCTGCCTTTGATGCTGCCGGGCCTGGGCAACGCCTTTTTGGTGACCTTTATCGAGTCCATTGCGGACTTTGCCAACCCCATGATCATTGGCGGCTCCTATGATACCCTGGCCACCACCATCTATTTGCAGATCACCGGGGCCTACGACAAGGCCGGTGCCGCCGCCATGGCGGTGGTGCTGCTGTGCATCACCCTGGCCATGTTCGCCGTGCAGAAATACTACTTAGAGCGGAAAACCGCCGCCACCCTGACAGGCAAGGCCTCCCGGGGCCGGATGCTCATTTCTGACCGCAGTGTGAAAATCCCCCTGACGGTGCTGTGCGCCCTGGTTGCTCTGTTCGTCATTATGATGTACCTGTGCGTTCCCATCGGGGCCTGTTTCCCCACCTGGGGCTTTAAGTTCTTCCCCCTAACGGGCAAATGGTTCAAGCTGGTGTTCAGCCGCTATCACGGGCTGCAAGCTTTCCGGGATTCTTTCATCCTGAGCCTGATTGCCTCCCCCATTACGGCCCTGCTGAGCATGATCATTTCCTATCTGGTGGTCAAGCGGAATTTTAGGTCCAAGGGCTTTATTGAGGCGGTGTCCATGCTGGCCATGGCCGTACCCGGTACGGTGCTGGGCGTGGGCTACATCCGGGGTTTCTCCGGCGGCCTGTTCCACACGGGGCTTTTGCAGGGGCTTTACGGCACCGCCGGCATCCTTATCATCGTCTTTGTGGTGCGCTCCCTGCCAACCGGCACCCGCAGCGGCATTTCCGCCCTGCGGCAGATCGACAAGTCCATTGAGGAATCCGCCTACGACATGGGCGCGGACAGCTTCCGGGTGTTTATGACCGTGACCCTGCCCCTGATCAAAGATTCTTTCCTCAGCGGCCTGGTCACCGCCTTTGT
The DNA here is from genome assembly GCA_934593275.1 of uncultured Oscillospiraceae bacterium. Lineage (GTDB taxonomy): Bacteria > Bacillota > Clostridia > Oscillospirales > Oscillospiraceae > Faecousia. The sequence goes on from CAKTQE010000016.1 coordinate 16,297, forward strand.
CCGGAGCATTACCGCGATTTCCGCCATCATCCTGCTGGTGACCCCCCAGTTCCTGCTGATCACCGTGCAGATCAACGAATTTGCCGAAAAAGGCTCCTACAGCCTGGCCTGCGCCTTTGCCACCATCCTCATTGCCATTACCTACGGGTCTGTGCTGCTGATGAATTTGGTGACCAAATATTTCGGCACCAGCAGAAAAATCAAGGAGGGCTAAGCCATGGAAAAAGTGAAAAAAGGCGTCCGTCTGGAGCATATCTCCAAAATTTATCAAGACCCCAAAACCGGCAAGGATTTCTACGCCGTAAAGGACAATTCCCTGACTATCGAACCGGGGGAGTTTGTGACTCTGCTTGGCCCCTCCGGCTGCGGCAAAACCACCACCTTGCGGATGATCGCCGGATTTGAAAGCCCCGACGAGGGAGAAATCTACTTGGGCGATGAACCCATCAACGCCCTGACCCCCAACAAGCGGGATACGGCCATGGTGTTCCAGAGCTATGCCCTGCTGCCCCATTACAATGTCTTTGACAACGTGGCCTATGGCCTGAAACTGCGCCACGTCCCTAAGGACCAGATCAAAGAGCGGGTCATGAAAATTCTGGATTTGGTGGAGCTGACGGGCATGGAGGGCCGCATGACCAACCAGCTCTCCGGCGGCCAGCAGCAGCGGGTGGCCCTGGCCCGGGCCTTGGTCATTGAGCCAAGTGTGCTGCTGTTTGATGAACCCCTCTCCAACCTGGATGCCAAACTCCGGGTGACCATGCGGACGGAAATCCGCCGCATCCAGCAGGAAGTGGGCATCACCGCCATTTACGTCACCCACGACCAGAGCGAGGCCATGGCCCTGTCTGACCGGATCATCATCATGCGCTCCGGCGTGGTGGAACAGATCGGCTCCCCCCAGGAAATCTATTACCACCCGGTGAATGAATTTGTAGCCGACTTCATCGGAGAAGCCAACTTCCTGAAAGGCACCTGCGAAAAGCGGGAGGGAACCCGGGCCATGATCAACGTGGCCGGTGACATCTGCCATGCGGAAACAGACAAGGACTTGCAAATAGGCCAGGAATACACCATCGTCCTCCGCCCCGAAGCCGCCACCCTGGCAGAAACCGGCGGCCTGCCCTGCAAGGTGATACTGTCCTGCTTCATGGGCAGCTATCAGAATTACCACGTGATGGTGGGTTCTACCCTGGTAAAACTCACCGACCCCAACCCCAAAAACAAAAAAATCTACCAAGTAGGCGACACCTGCCACCTGGTATTCGACCCAGAAAGCGTCCACGTCCTATAATTTATGCCGCACCGAACAACCGGTGCGGCAGTTTTTTACGAAAGATGGGTATCACGCAATGTACCATGTTTTTGATATTTTACGGACGCAAAACGATGATAGAAACGTTGAAAACACGGCAATTCAGAACAAATGTATTGTAGGGGCGGCAACCTGCCGCCCGCCACGTCGGATGTATAACCTGTGGGGGTGAATGGTATCACCCGAAACGTGGTACACCCACTGTAGCGGCGGCAACCTGCCGCCCGCCACGTTGGATGTTTAACCTGTGGGGGTGAATGGTACCACCCGAAACGTGGTACACCCACTGTAGCGGCGGCAATCTGCCGCCATTGGCCGTAAGGCCACTCATTGAACATTCGTATCCGTAGCATCCCACGGAGCCAGCCCCTCGCCGGGGCTGGAGTGGCGTTGGGTCAACGCCGCTACATTGTTCCGTGTATGGGGTGGTACCATTCAACCGAACAGGTTGTATTCGAGACGTGGCGGGCGGCAGGTTGCCGCCCCTACGTCAACATACCACGTTTACCACATTTTTCGAAGCGTTAACCGATGATAGATACGTCAAAAACGCGGTAATACGAAACAAATATAATTGTACGGGTCAATACAAACGGGGCAACGTAGGTCGCCCCAATAACTGTCAACTGTCAACTGTCAACTAAAGAAGAATTGTCAATTCTTCTTTCCATTCCCCGTCCATGTTTCGATTTCCCTGTCGGTTCCCAGCACCTGGTGGGTACCCTCCAACGTGTGGAGGGTGCCGGTGTGGTAGTCGATGCCGGAGGAGGCGTAGTCGTAGGTTTCGGCAATGCGGTTGCGCTCTACCCGGGGGTTGGGACTGGGGATGGCGGACATGAGGCTGCGGGTGTAGGGGTGGACGGGGTTGGTGAAAATCTCTTCCGTGGTGCCGGTTTCCAGCAGGTGGCCCAGGTGGAGGACGCCGATGCGGTCAGAGATGTATTTGACCATGGACAGGTCATGGGCGATAAAGAGGTAGGCCGTGCCGGTTTCCTGCTGGATGTCTTTCATCAGGTTTACCACCTGGGCCTGGATGGACACGTCCAGGGCGGAAATGCACTCGTCAGCAATGATCAGCTGGGGATCCATGATTAACGCCCGGGCGATGCCCACCCGCTGGCGTTGGCCGCCGGAGAACTGGTGGGGGTACCGGTCCGCGTGTTCCGGGGCCAGGCCTACTTTGGCCAGAATCCGGTCAATTTTCTCCTGCCGCTCTTTATGGGTGCTGTAGAGATGGTGGATGTCCAGGCCCTCGCCAATGATCTCCCCCACCTTTTTCCGGGGGTTCAGACAGGCCATGGGGTCCTGAAAAATCATCTGCATCTGGGTGCGCAGGCTCTGGGTGGTCTTTTTGTCCAACTTGCCGGTAATGTCCTGGCCGTTAAAGAGAATCTGTCCCGCCGTAGGCTCATACAGGCGGATGACGCTGCGGCCGATGGTGGATTTACCGGAGCCGGACTCTCCCACCAGGCCGTAGGTCTCGCCGGGGTAAATGTCAAAGCTCACCCCGTCCACGGCCCGGACGGTATAGCCGGAATTCACTTTAAAATACTGTTTTAAATCCCGCACTTGCAGCAGAGGCTGTTTTTCATCCATTTCGCTCCGCCTCCTTTTTCATTCTTTCGATCCGTGCCTTTAATTCCGGGGGCATTTCCACCTTGGGTGCCCTGGGGTCCAGCAGCCAGGTGGCGGCGTAGTGGCTCTCCGTTAACTGGAACATGGGCGGTTCTGCCCGCTCGTCAATATTCAGGGCAAAGACGTTCCGGGGGGCAAAGGCATCGCCGGTGACCTCGTGGAGCAGGTTGGGAGGAGAGCCGGGGATGGTATAGAGCCGGTCATCCTCCGTATCCAGGTCCGGCATGGCACTGAGCAGGCCCCAGGTATAGGGGTGGACAGGTTCATAGTAAATTTCATCAATGGTGCCGGTCTCCACAATGCGTCCGGCGTACATGACGTTTACAAAATCCGCCACCTTGGCCACCACCCCCAGATCGTGGGTGATGTAAATCACGGAGATCCGCCGCTCCCGCTGGATTTTCTGGATCAGTTCCAGGATTTTGGCCTGGATGGTCACGTCCAGGGCGGTGGTGGGTTCGTCACAGATCAGCAGCTCCGGGTCACAGGCCAGGGCGATGGCAATGACCACCCGCTGACGCATACCGCCGGAGAGCTGGTGGGGGTAGTTCTTCATCCGCTCTTCCGCATCGGTAATGCCCACCTCTTTCAGTAGCTCCACGGCCTTTTGGTAGGCCTCGGCCTTGGGGGTCTTGTAGTGCCAGATCATGCCCTCCATGATCTGCTTGCCAATGGTCATGGTGGGGTCCAGACTGGTCATGGGGTCCTGGAAAATCATGGCAATGCGCTTGCCGTTGATGTGGCGGCGGATGTCCCGCTTTTTCATTTTCAGAATGTCCACGGTTTCCGGCGTACCGTCATCGTGGTGATAGGTAAACTGGATGGTGCCGGAGTCCACTGTGCCGTTTTTGGCCAGAATACCCATGGCGGCTTTCACCGTCACGGATTTTCCGGAGCCGGACTCGCCTACAATGGCCAGGGTCTCCCCCCGGTACAAATCCAGATTCACGCCCCGAATGGCGTGGACCGGTCCGGCGGTGGTGTGAAACGTAATGCTCAGGTCCCGGACCGTCAATACTTTTTCTCGTTCCATGGCGCACCTCACATATCTTTCATCTTGGGGTCAAAGGCCTCCCGGAGGCCGTCGGCCAGCATGTTAAAGCTGAGCATCAGCACCGCCAGCACCACAATGGGGGGAATGATCTGGTAGGGGTGGGTGGTGAAGCTGTTGAACGCGTCGCTGATCAGGCTGCCCAGGGAGCATTGGGGGACAGGAATGCCCAGGCCCACAAAGCTCAAAAAGGCCTCGGTGAAAATGGCCGTGGGGATGGAGAACATCAGCTGGGTGATGATCTGCCCGATGATATTGGGCAGCACCTCCCGAAAAATGATGCGCATGCTGCCGGAACCCAGGGTCCGGCTGGCCAGCACGAATTCCTGCTCTTTGAGTTTCAGCATTTCTGCCCGGGCGATACGGCTCATGCCGATCCACTCGGTAATGACCAGGGTCAATACGATGGTGCCAAAGCCCGGTTTTAAGACCATAAGAAGCAAAGTGCAGATGACAAGCCGGGGAATGCCGTTGTTGATTTCGGCAAAACGCTGCATGATGCTGTCCGTGACCCCTCCAAAGTAGCCGGAAATCAGGCCGTAGCTCATGCCGATGGTCATATTGATGACGGCGGACACCAGGGCAATGCCCAGGCTCACCCGGGTTCCCTGCCAGACCCGGGTCCAGATGTCCCGGCCCAGGGTGTCGGAGCCGAACCAGTAGTACACATCGTCCAGGCCCTTTTTGACATAGCCGTTGACGATTTTGGAGCCGGTGGAGGTGGTCATTGTTTCATTGCCATCCAGAATGCCCAGTTTTTCCAGCCCCGGCACTCTGGGGGCAAAATTCTTCTGGGACAGGTTCTGCTCGGCGTAGCTATATTGGGTCATGCCTGGGCCGAAGATCGCAAAAAAGGTGATGACCACAATCAGCACCAGGGCAATAAGTGCGCCTTTGTTGCTGACAAACCGCTTGTAGACGTCTTTCCAGTAGCTCTGGGAGGCGAAATTGTTGTCGATGTTCACGCCGGACAGGTCGTTTTTCAGGAGAAAATCATCCTCCTGAAACACATATTCCCCGGCTGCCGCCACAGGGACGGCTTTTTTCTTTCCAAATCTCATTTCTTTTTTCCACCGTCCTTTGCCACACGGATCCGGGGATCAATGATCCCGTAGAGAATATCCACCACCAGCATAATGCCGATGTACATGGCGGAATAAATAAAGCTCAGGGCAATGACCACATTGTAGTCATTGGACTGAATGGCCGTGACCAAAAGGCTTCCCACCCCAGGGATGGAGAAGATTTTTTCCACCACCAGGCTGCCGGTCATCAAATCCACGATCAGGGGGGCCAGTACCGTGATAATGGGGATCAGGGCGTTCCGCAGGGCATGGCGGGAAATCAGCCGCCAGCCGGTAATGCCCTTGCTCTCTGCCAGACGCATATAGTCGCTGTCCAGAACCTCCAGCATTTCCGTCCGGGTAAACCGGGCAATGCTGGCCATGGTGAACATGGAGAGGGCAATGCTGGGAAGCACGGAGGAGGCAAAGGGGGTCTTATCGGCGTAGAGCATGGGGAATATTTTCAACTTGAATCCAAAATAATAGCTCAGGGCCAGGGCGAAGACGTAGCTGGGTACCGACACGCCGATGACACTGATTAATGTACACAGGTTATCCCAGATGGTGTTATGCTCCAAAGCGGCGATAATGCCCAGGATCAGGCCCACCAAGGCCCCCAGGGCCACCGCCTGACCGCCCACCCGGATAGACACCGGCAGACGGCTCTGGATCAGCTGGGTGATGGGGGTGTTTTTGCTGATGGTATAGCTGACGCCAAAGTCCCCCCGGCAAAGATTCCAGACGTATTTTCCGAACTGAACCACAATGGGCTGATCCAGGCCGTATTTTTCATACAGCACCGCCCGCTGGTCGTCGGATAGTTTTTCATCGTTAAAGGGAGAGCCGGGCATCAGCTGCAGCAGGGTGAACAAAATCAAGGTGATGGCCAGCAGGGTAAAGGCGGAAATCAAAACACGCCTTAGAATATACTTTTTCATCTTCTTCTCCTCTCGGTGGACTTTGTGCTGCGGGTGCCGATGGCAGCCCGTGAACACACTGTAGGGACGGTAACCTGGGGGATTTGTTGCGGTCCCTACAATGTGTTCTTTGAAAATTGCAGCGGCCTTGAATATCAAGGCCGCTGCGGAGGAATCTGCTTTCGGAAGTTGCTTTGGGTCTTTCCTTAGCCCTTTACAGCGTTCTTATAAACACGGTTCAGTGCCACGGGGTGGAACTCCACGCCCTCAACGCCGGTCTTGATCATATTGGCGTTGGCCTTGGTGTACAGGGGAACGATGACAGCCTGGTCCATGACGATCTGCTCCGCGTCATACATGGCGTTCCAGCGGCCCTCGGGGTCGGTAACGTACTTGCCGGTGGTGCAGTCCGCGATGAGGGCATCAAACTCTGCATTGCTCCACAGGCCGTAGTTGTTGGAGCAGCCGGTGGTCCACATGTTCAGGTAGGTCATGGGGTCAGCGTAGTCAGGACCCCAACGGGTCAGGCAGACTTCATAGTTGCCGCTCTGGATGTCGGCCACACGCTGCTTCTTGGGTTCTACCTTGATGTTCAGGGTCACACCGGGCAGGGCCTTTTCAATCTGGTCTTTCAGCACGGCGGCCACGTTCTGGGTCTCGGTCTGGTCCTCTACCAGCAGCTCAAAGGTGAAGGTATCGGTGCCCAGCTCCTCCTTGGCCTTCTCGTAGTACTCGGCAGCCTTGGCGGGATCGTCGGCGCAGACATCGGCGAACTTCTCCTGGTCGGCGGAGAAATCGGAGCCGTCAGGACCGGCGGCGAACTGAGGAGGTACGGCGGTGTAGGTGGCCACGGAGCCATCCTTTACAACGTCTTCTACAATGGAAACACGGTCAACGGCATTGGTCAGGGCCAGACGCATGTTCTGATTGGCCAGGGCGGGGACATCATGCTGGTTCAGGGTCACGTACCACAGGTAACCGGCACCGGTAACAGACAGTTCCGGGTCGCCCTCAACCTGCTCGACCTGGTCGCCGGAGAGCATGACCAGATCCAGATCGCCGTTCTGGTAGCTCATGTAGGCCTGCTGGCTGTCTTTCAGCACCTGATAGTTCAGGCCGTCCAGCTGGACCTTGGCGGCATCGTAGTAGTCGGGGTTCTTTTCCAGGGTGAAGCTCAGAGCGGCAGGCTCATAGCTGGTCAGCACAAAGGCACCGTTGCTCAAAGTGGTCTCGGGGCTGGTGCCGAAGGTACCCTCGGCCAGACCCTCAAAGAATGCCTGGTTCACAGGATAGAAGGTGGGGAAGTACATCAGGCTCAGGAAATAGCTGACAGGAACTTCCAGGGTGACCTCCAGGGTCTTGGAGTCCAGGGCCTTGACGCCCAGCTCGCTCTTGTCCATGTCACCGGCAATGATGGCGGCGGCATTCTTGACCTGGCCGATGTCGGAGAGCATGTAGCTGTACTCGGAAGCCAGGGCGGGGTCAACGGCCCGCTGCCATGCAAAGACGAAATCCTCGGCGGTAACGGGGGTACCGTTGGACCAGTTGGCATCCTGGCGCAGGTGGAAGGTGTAAACGGTGCCATCGTCGCTGATGTCCCAGCTCTCGGCAACGGCGGGGACAGTCGCGCCGTCGGCATCCATCTGGGTCAGGCCGTCGGTGTAGTCGGCAATGACCTCAAAGCTGGTGCCATCGGTGGCCACCTGGGGGTCCAGGCTCTGGACTTCCACTTCCACCATCACATTCAGCACCTTGTCGCCGGTGGCTCCGTCTGCGGAAGCGGCGGCAGTGGTATCAGCAGCGGCGGTATCCGCGGAGGCATCCGTCGCGGCACTGGCAGTCGGCACGTCCGTTCCGCCGCCGCAGGCAGCCAGCGACAGAACCATGGCCAGAGCCAGAACCAAAGAAGCAAGTTTCTTCATGTTCATCTTTCATTTTCCTTTCTGAATATAGAATACCCCTTTTTCTCACGGGTTCGGCAAGGTGTCAGAAAATCACATCGGGTTTTTATGCACTTTGCTTATGTGGCACATTATAATCATTGAATATCCCCCTGTCAAACAGGAATTGTTTTCTCCAAAATATTTCAGATGTTTGCATAAAAATGAAGATTCTATGAAGCCCATTTGTAGAAACATGCACAAGAGATTTCTGAATTCTGAACGCTGCCAGCGGACAAAGCTTCATGGGTCATGTACTTTCCCGGTTTTGTCTACAGGCCAGGCACAACAATATCTGCTGTGTGGATGTTCGTCAAATCAGGCTCCCATCCCACGCCCCCGCCCCCAGCCCTGAAAAGCCTGGGAACCACAATATACGCCACATTCTGTATAGTATTAAATATTATACATTCCATTTTTGCGCATCTATAGTAAACTTCTCAGAACAGGAGTTCTGTTTTGGATACTTCTCTCCTTTAAATGAAAGTCCTGTTCCTTATTCCTGCATTCCCGCAGGAAAAGACCACGCTCCAAAGAGCCAGGGCAAGGAGTCCAAAAAGAGAGCCTCCCTTGCGCCCATTCTGATTCTTTTCCAGGGTAGCGCGGGATGGCTGGGTTGGGGGGCAGCAGGGGGCCTGAAAATCCGCAGTTGCTTTTTTGATAAAGCTATGCTATAATTCGGTAAATGTATTTCCGATTGGAGTGACCTCTATGTGTGGGATCGTTGGGTTTACCGGGACGCGTCAGGCCGCGCCGGTGTTGCTGGATGGGCTTTCCAAACTGGAGTACCGGGGATATGATTCCGCGGGGCTGGCGGTGCGGGACGGGGCGCAGCCGGTGCGGATCGTCAAGGCCCGGGGCCGATTGAAAGCCTTGGAGGAAAAAACCGATGGAGGCCGCGCCCTGCCGGGGACCTGCGGCATTGGCCACACCCGCTGGGCCACCCACGGGGAACCCTCGGAGCGAAACGCCCACCCCCACTGCTCCGATGACGGGAATGTGGTGGGCGTTCACAACGGCATCATCGAAAACTACCAGGAGCTGCGGGAAAAGCTGCTGCGCAAGGGCTACAGCTTCTATTCCTCCACCGATACCGAGGTGGCCGTCAAGCTCATTGACTACTACTATAAAAAATACGCCCACACGCCGGTGGACGCCATCAATCACGCCATGGTCCGTATTCGGGGTTCCTATGCCCTGGCAGTGCTGTTCAAGGACTATCCCGGGGAGATTTACGCCGCCCGGAAAGACAGCCCCATGATCATCGGCACCAAGGAGGGGGAGCAATACCTGGCCTCCGATGTTCCCGCCATCCTCAAATACACCCGCAAGGTCTATTATGTGGGGAATCTGGAATTGGCACGGCTCAGCCCCCAGGGTATTACCTTTTACAACTTGGACGGAGACGAAATTTCCAAAGAGCCTGTGGAAATTCTCTGGGATGCCCAGGCGGCGGAAAAAGGCGGCTACGCCCACTTTATGATGAAAGAGATCCACGAGCAGCCCAAAGCCCTGGAAGACACCCTCCGTTCCCTGCTGAATGAGGGGCAGCTGACCCTGGAGCAAACGGGGCTGACCCCGGAGCTGGTCACCTCCATCCAACAAATCTTCTTTATCGGCTGCGGCTCTGCCTACCATGTGGGCGTTGCCGCCCAGTACGTGCTGGAAGACCTGGCCCGGGTGCCTGTGCGGGTGGAACTGGCCTCGGAATTTCGCTACCGGAACGCCCCCATGCCGGAAAACACCCTGGCGGTGATCGTCAGCCAGTCCGGAGAGACGGCAGACAGTCTGGCCGCCCTGCGGCAAGCCAAGGACCAGGGGGCAAAAACCCTGGCCATCGTCAATGTGGTGGGTTCCACCATTGCCCGGGAGGCGGACTTTGTCCTCTACACCCTGGCAGGGCCGGAAATCGCCGTGGCCACCACCAAGGCCTACAGTGCCCAGCTGCTGGCGGTCTATGCCCTGGCCATCGTGTTTGCCCGGGACCGGGGGACCGTAGAGGAAGCCCAGGCCCAGGCCCTGGTCCGGGAACTGGAAGCCCTGCCTGGGAAAATGCGGCGGATATTGGAGGACGAGGAACGCATTCAGTGGTTTGCCGCCAAGCAGCTGGCCGCCAAGGACGCTTTCTTCATTGGCCGGTGCCTGGACTATGCCATCAGCCTGGAGGGGAGCCTGAAAATGAAAGAGATCAGCTACATCCACTCCGAAGCCTACGCCGCCGGAGAGCTGAAACACGGCACCATCAGCCTTATTGAACCCGGCACCCTGGTGGTGGGCATCCTGACCCAGCAGGACCTCTTTGAGAAAACCCTCAATAACCTCCTGGAATGCAAAACCAGAGGTGCCTACCTGATGGCCCTGACCACCTACGGCAACTACAGCATGGAGGACAATGCGGACTTTGTCATCTACATCCCCAAAACCGACCCCCATTTTGCCCCCAGTCTGGCCATCCTCCCCCTACAGCTGCTGGGCTACTACGTCAGCGTCGCCAAGGGCCTGGACGTGGACAAACCCCGGAATCTGGCGAAAAGCGTGACGGTGGAGTAAAAAAAACCACATGGAGGCCTTTTGGGGCCAACCATGTGGTTTTCTTTGAATCAAAGGGTTATCTGGATTTTCCGGAATAGGGTTTGTTATAGACAAACAGTGCCGTCAACAGGCAGACGATGCCCAGGAGCATGATGCCCAGGCCCCTGAGTTGACCGGTCATGTTCCAGCCGATCACGGTCAGGGCCATGCCCAGTACAAAAAAAGCAACGATCAGCACGGCCCGCAGACCTACGTGTTCTTTCCAAAACTTCATGGTTTCACCTTAGCCTTTCAGACCGCCTACGGTCATGCCCTTGGTCAGGTTCTTCTGGACGCAGATGTAGAGGATCAGCACCGGCAGCATGACCAGCACCAGACCTGCGTACATGGGTCCGTATTCCGCTGCGGACTGCTGGGCCTGCATCAGATTCAGCAGACCGGCGGGCAGCGTCCACTGATCCTTTGCGGTGACCAGAGTCTTGATAATGATGTATTCATTCCAGAAAGACATGAAATTAAACAGGATCACGGTGATAATCGAGGGCTTTGCCATGGGGAAAATGACCTGGAGCATGGTTCTGGCGTAGCCGGAGCCGTCAATATAGGCCGCCTCCTCAAAGTCATGGGGCAATGTTGCAAAGTAGCTGGAAAGGAGATAGATGGTAAAGGGCAGGGCGGTAGCGGCATAGACAATGGCCACCACAATATGGTTATTCAGCAGAAACGCCTTGCCCAGCACGCCCTTGAGCCACTTGTCCCCATCGGAGAGCATCAGGTAAATGGGAACCACAATATAGTTGACATTAATGAACAGTCCTGCCATGAAGCAGGTGTTCATAAATTTCCGCCCGGTGAAGCGGAATCTGGCCAGGGCGTAGGAGGCGGGCAGGGCCACCACCAGCAGAATGGCCAGGGCCAGCAGGGTGACAAAAACGGAGTGGAGCATGTAGCCCCCCATATTGGCCTTTGTCCAGGCATCTACAAAGTTCTGCCAGTGGATGTGGCTGGGCAATGCCCAGGGGCTGCCGTAATGCTCGGCGGTCTCCTTGACGGAAGCCATCATAACCCACAGCACGGGAATCAGGATCGTTATGGCCAGCAGCCCCAGAACCACATAGATAAACAGCTTATACAGCCGCTGGCCGGTGCTTGTTTCATTTTTCAGTCTCATCTCGGCACCTCCTTAGTATTCCAGCACTTCACGCTCGGTGACTTTGTTCACCAGGGCGGACAGGCCGAAGGACACCACAAAAATCACAACGCCGATGGCCATGGCGTAGCCGTAGCCGCCGCCCAGGTTTTTCTGGTTGTACATATAAAGCAGGGCCACATTGGAGGCGTTGTTGGGTCCACCGCCGGTCATGGCACTGACAAACAGAAAGGCCATGTTGATGGTGGAAATGACGAAGAAAGTCAGGGTGGTGCGGATGTTGGTCCAGATCAGGGGAATGGTGATCTGGGTAAACTGGGTCAGGCGGCTGGCCCCGTCCAGACCGGCGGATTCATACAGGGAGCCGGGAACGGCGGACATGGAGGCCATATACATGACCATGTAGTAGCCGATGGCCTGCCAGACCATGGCAATGATGAGGCTGGTGATGACATGCTCCTCGCCTTTCCAAAGAATGCCGTTTTTGCCAAACAGATTCAGAATGCTGTTGAGCAAGCCCCGGTCAATGTCATAGATGGCGGAGAAAATACCGGAGATGACTACCACGGAGAGAATATTGGGGATGTAGAAGACAATGCGGAAAAAGTCCTGACCTTTCAGCTTCTCCCGGGTCAGGATGCCGGCGAAAATCAGGGCCGTTGCCATGGTAAAGACCGTGACCATTACGATCAGCAGCAGCATATTCTGCATGGAACGGATGAACGTGGCATCTTTCAGCAGCATCCGGAAGTTTTTCAGGCCAATAAACACCTCATTGGGATTAAAGGTGCTGCGCTGATACAGGGACAGCCGGAAGACATTGAAAGTGGGGATGACCATAAAAATCGTAAACAGGATCACAGCCGGGGCAACGCACAGCAGCAGAAAACAGCTGCGCTTGGGGTCTTTTTTCATTGATTACCAACTCCTTGTTCTTAAAATATCCAAGATATTTTCCACCGGACAGACGGTATCTGCCCACGGGAAAGTATCTTCGGGAAACTCCGGAAACTTTAAAAAGGGTGGCAGTGACAGAAGTCACTGCCACCCTCCTGCATTACTGTGGGGTCTTTGGGGTATCCGCGGATCAGCTCAGCTTTGCAGCGGCCATCTGGGCGGAGTTGGTCTTGACCAGGTTGGCGTAGTCATCAATGGTGATGGTGCCGGAAACCAGGGAGTCAATGGGGGCAAAGAAGGTGTCGGAAACGGTCACGCCGGGGATCTCACCGAAAGCGGCGAAAGCACCCATGCAGGCCTTGGCACCGTTGTCGTAGATGGAGTAGAACACCTTGTTCTCGCCCTCCAGGCTGTCGGCAACGCCAACGATGGGCTGGATGGCACCGGAGGCGGCGAAGATCTCAGCAGCCTTGTCGGAGTACAGGAACGCCACGAACTGCTCGGCCTCGGAAATATGCTCGGCAGCGGCGGGGATCCAGGACTGCTCGAACCAGCAGTAAGCGTAGGGGGCCGCATCGGCGTCAAAGCCGGGCAGGGCGGTCATGCCCCAGGCAAAGTCGTTGGTCAGAGTGGCCTCGGCATCTCTCATTTCGCCGGTGATCCAGGTGCCGTTGGGCATGAACAGAGCATCGTTGGTCATGACCATCAGCTGGTTCTTGGTGAAGTCCTGGTTGTTGGCCTGGGCGGGGGTGTTGGGGTGGACATAGGTGGCCAGCTTGGCGATCACGTCCAGAACCTTCTGGGCCTCGGGGGTATCCCATACGCCCTCTTCGTAGTTGCTGATGGACTCCCACAGCTCGGTGCCGCCAACAGAGGCGATCAGAGTGGGGATAAAGGTGTCAAAGTAGCCGGTGGTGGGGTAGGTGAACAGGGAGATGCCTTCCTTGGCGGCCTCGTCGCCCAAGGCCCACATCTCGTCCCAAGTGGTGGGAACTTCCCAGCCCTTTTCCTCAAACAGCTTGGCATTGTAGAACAGGCCGCAGGGAGAGTAGAACATGGGAGCCAGGTAGGTCTTGCCATCGCCGTAGGGGCTGGTGATGGAAGTCTCGGTGAAGCCGCCGACGATCTTGTCAGCAGGGGTCTTGCTCTCGCCGGGGATGGTGGTGGAGAGCATGTTGGTCAGGTCGTGCAGAGCGTTGGCCTTGATCAGCTGCTCGGTCAGACCGGCAGGACGGCCAATGGCCAGATGCACCACATCGGGGAACTCGCCATTTTGCATGGGTCCGGACAGAACGTCCTCCAGGTTCTTGTCGGTGGTCAGCTCCACCTTGATGCCGGTCTCGGCTTCAAAAGCGGCAGCGACTTCGGTCCACATCTGAGCACCGTAACCGGTCTCGATGGCGGCAACCTTGATGGTAGCGGCTTCGGCAGCGGAAGCCTCGGTGGCGGGTACTTCGGCAGCGGGAGCGTCAGTCTTGGGTGCCTCGGTGGCAGCAGGGGCAGAGCCGCCGCAGGCTGCCAGACCCATGACCATGGTCAGAGCCAGCAGAAGGGCAAATATCTTCTTCATTCGTGTTTCCTCCATATTTTTCGATTTATGCAGCGCACTGCATTGCCTATATAATGATACAGAAACATTTTTTTCGCAACAGATTTTTTGCTAAAAACTTTATATATCTTGCAACTTGCGACAACTTTGTTTAATCCTTATAAATCAAAGGCATTGGTTTTGTGCAAGTTATACACCAAGAAAGAGCCGGTGATTTTTATTGCCAATTTCTAGGATTTTGGAAAATTACATACAAAAAGCCCCTTTTCAAATGGGGCGTTTCCTATTATAATAGAAGCAATATATATAAAGAATAGGCGTTGCGGCAGCCCCGGAGGCAACATATAGAAAGGAAGAACGAAGATGAGTAACACCCGCTACGATTTAAAGGCAAAAAACATCCATACCGACAGCGACAAAGCAAAATTGCTTTATATCAGCAGCGCAAAATACGGCGGCGACTGGTTCAGTGTTCCCCATACCCACAACTGCGCGGAGCTGTTCTACGTCATCGGCGGAAAGGGACAGTTTCTGGTAACAGACCGCTCTTTTACCATCACCGCCGGGGACATGGTCATTGTAAACCCCCATGTGGAGCATACGGAAACCAGTCTGGCCGCAAGCCCCCTGGAATACATCGTCATGGGCATCGAGGGCCTGGAGCTGCATATGGATGACGCCAGCGACAATTCTTTTTGTATCATCAATTTCTACGATGACGGCAGCGATGTGCAATTTTATCTGAAAACCATGCTCAAAGAGATCGAGCGAAAAGACATGGGCTTTGAAACCGTTTGCCAGGACCTGCTGGATATCCTGCTGATCAAGCTCCTGCGGAAAACCAAGTTTTCCAAGGTGTTGACCTCCACCCAGGAGGCCCTGAGTTCCGATACCGTGGCCCTGCGCCGCTACATCGAAAACCACTACCGGGAACCCCTGACCCTGGACCTTTTGGCCCAGAATGTCCACATGAACAAATTCCACCTGGCCCACATGTTCAGCAAGGAATTCGGCCTTTCCCCCTTTAACTACATCCAGCAGCTGCGCATTCAGGAAAGCAAAGAACTCCTGAGTACCACCGACTACCCCCTGAGCCAAATCGCCGGCATGTGCGGCTTCTCCTCCCCCAGCTACTTCTCCCAACGCTTCCGCTCCTCCACAGGCATCAGTCCCGCGGAATACAGAAAACAAAACAAGAAAAAAGACGACGGGGGAGCGTAAGGGCAACAGCCCAGATGATCATATATTTGTTCACAGATGCCATATATTGAACCATATTAATTGCCGATTTGCAATCGTAAAATGCGAAAACACAGTACATTGCCGTAGGGTCGGCAACCTGCCGCCCGCACCTGAAAGGACGGAACCGTTACCGACAAAAACCAGACACGTCCCCCCATTCTGTCATTCCGACCGGAGCGTCAGCGGAGTGGAGGAATCCACCACGTTGGATAATGAACCACCACAAGATAAAGCTTGCTACTTGGGAAGATTCCTCGACTCCGTTTCACTCGCTCGGAATGACATACCGGGGGGTGGTTTTGTTCTGTCCACACGGGTTATATTTACCACGGTGCCAGCCCCTCGCCGGGGCTGGAGTGGCGATGAATCATCGCCGCTACATTGTACCATGTATCGGGTCATACCATTCAACCAAACAGGTTATAATCGATACGTGGCGGCAATCTGCCGCCCGCCACGTGGCAATAATAACCTGTGGGGTTGAACGGTACCACCTACCCCATCTCAAAAAAATTGTCAATTTTAAAAAAAACCACAGCCTGCCCACGAATTGTGGAAAAAGGCTGTGGAATTTGTTTTAATACTGGGCGGCCTCGGCGGACTTGAGCTGCAATTGAAGCCGGTCCGCAATCAATGCAATAAACTCACTATTCGTCGGCTTCCCCTTGGTATTGCTCACCGTATAGCCGAAGAAGCTCTGCAAGGTGTCCAGATCTCCCCGGTCCCAGGCGACTTCGATGGCGTGGCGGATGGCCCGTTCTACCCTTGAGGGGGTGGTCTGGAAGGTTTTGGCCACCTGGGGGTAGAGGACCTTGGTGATGGCGTTGATCACGTCCATGTCGTCCACGGCGATGATGATGGCTTCCCGCAGATATTGGTAGCCCTTGATGTGGGCGGGGACGCCGATTTCGTGGATGATGTTGGTGACCATGGTTTCAATGCCTGTTTTGTCTCCCCGGCGGGGGCTGGGACACCGGAGGCTCTCCCCTCCCCGGACCTCCTCCATCCGCTCCACCAGGGCAGACAAATCACAGGGTTTCAGCATCAGATACCGGACTCCCAGACCGGCGGCCTGGGCGGATACATAGTCCGTCACAAAGGCGGAGGTGGCCAGGGTGATGGGCTTGCGCTCCATCCCGGCCATGGCTTTCAGGACGCTCAGTCCGTCCTGTTTGCTGAGCATCAGGTCCAGCACCAGAAGCTCCGGTTTTCGTTCATTGATCAGCCGAATGGCCTGTTCTCCGTCGCCGGCCGTTCCCACGACCTGGAAACCCTCCGCACGCTGCAATGCCGATGTAAGTCCGGCACAGAACTCCTCCGAACTATCCGCGATCAACACAGTTGTTTGATGTTCCATACATTCCTCTCCTGTCCACTTGAAAATACCCCATGTGCGGCGTTCCCGCCGTGTGCGACAACAATAATTTAGCACAAAGGAAGTGATTTTGCAAGGCCGTTTCGCAACAATCGCTCGTTCGAAATCGACTAATAGCCTTTAAAACAGAGGTATTTCGAATCATTTCAATGTTTTTCGACAAAATGTCACATTTGCCCGTCCGATTGACGGAAATACCCGGTTGTAGTACAATGGAGGAAATATATCATCCATGGAAAGGAACATTGATATGACAGACCGCATTCAAAACCTCTGCGCCTTTCTGGACGCTTCCCACAGCCAGTATCACGCCCGGGCCTACCTGGAAAACATGCTCCGGGACCGGGGCTATACCCCCCTGGCCCAGGGGGACCACTGGGAGCTGGTTCCCGGCAGGAAATACTATGTGACCCGGGGCGGCAGTGCCTTGATGGCGTTCCGCATTCCGGAATGCAGCCCCCGGGGCTTCCTGATCAGTGCCGCCCACACGGACCGGCCCACCTTTAAGCTGAAAGAAAACGGGGAACTGGACGGCACCTACCCCCGGCTGGCGGTGGAGCGTTACGGCGGACAGATTCTGGCACCCTGGCTGGACCGGCCCCTGAGCATTGCCGGACGGGTGCTGGTGCAGACCCCCCAGGGGGCCGAAAGCCGCCTGCTGGACATTGACCGGGATCTGCTGCTGATCCCCAACGTGGCCATTCACATGAACCGTCAGGCCAATGACGGCTACAAGTGGAACCCGGTGACCGATGTGCTGCCCCTGCTGGCAAGCCCTGAGAGCAAGGGGAAATTCACAGAACTGCTGGAACAGGAGGCCGGGGGGAAAATCCTCAGCCATGACCTGTTCCTGTACATCCGGCAGAAAGCTACGGTCTGGGGCCTGGACGAAAGCTTTTTGTCCAGTGCCGCTCTGGACGATCTGGAATGCGTCTGGGGCTGCTTCCAGGGCTTCCTGAATGCCAAAGAAAGCGGCTCCATCCCCCTGTTTGCGGCTCTTGACAGCGAGGAAGTAGGCTCCTGCTCCACCCAGGGCGCGGCCTCTACCTTCTTAAAGCAGACCGTCCGCCGCGTCTGCGCCGGGTTGGGCCTGGAAGAAGACCGGCTGCTGTCCCAGTCTTTCCTGGTCAGTGCCGACAACGCCCACGCCCTCCACCCCAACCATCCGGAACTGGCAGACCCGGGCAACGCCCCCACCATGGGCAGCGGCATCGTCATCAAATTCAATTCCAACCTCCGCTACTGCACCGACGGCTACAGTGCCGCCCTGTTCCGCACCGTCTGCCAAAAGGCCGGCACCGCCACCCAGAACTACTACAACCGCCCGGACATCCCCGGCGGCAGCACCTTAGGCTGCATCTCCGTAGGCCAGGTCTCCATCCCCACGGTAGACATTGGCCTCCCCCAGCTGGCCATGCACAGCTGCTACGAAACCGCCGCCGTATCAGATGCCCTGGCCCTGGAAGATGCCATGACCACCTATTTTAGCCAGACCCTGACAAGAACCGAAGAGGGGTTTGTGTTGGAATAAGACCATGGCGGGCGGCTAATAGCCGATGGAATCATGGTGTGATTGCCCCCGGCAATCAATTGATTTTGATTCGCTGCGCGAAGCACCACCCCTACAATACATTTGTTCTGAATTACCGTATTTTTAACGTTTCTATCATCGTTTTGCGTCCGTAAAATATCAAAAACGTGGTACATTGACGTAGGGGCGGCAATCTGCCGCCCCTACGGTGAATTTGTTTGGATTACTGTATATTTTAAAGCATCTATTACCATTTTGCGCTCTATATAATACCAAAAAACTTTCCCCGCATCCCCAATAATTGTCAATTGTCCATTGTCAATTGTCAATTCAAAATAACTGTCCACTGTCAACTGTCAACTGTCAACTGCCCAAGGAGGTGTCCCCCCATGAAAAAAACGCCCATCTACGTCACCGGCCATCAGCATCCCGATACGGACTCGGTGGCTTCTGCCATTGCTTATTCGTTCTTCAAACGCTCTCTGGGTACCCCGGCGGTGCCTTGCTGTTTGGGGAAGCTCAACGCCGAAACCAAATATCTTCTGAGCCGGTTCCACTTTCCCGAACCCCAGCTGTTGACCGACGGACGGATCACCGTGGGAGAGGTTTCCATGGATCCGCCCACCTATATTTCCCCGGAGACCACCATTTTTGAATGCCTGCAGCAGATGCAGCAGGGCAACCGGACCTATTGCGGCGTGGTGGATGAGGAGAAAAAGCTCATCGGCATGGTGACGAAATCCGATATTTCTGTCATTGGTCTGTATGACACCGCCCGCTCCATTGCCATCATGGCCCAGACCCCCTTAGACAACTTCCGCAAGACCCTGGAGGGCCGGGTGATTTATGACGACCCCCAGATGAAGCTCAACGGCAAGGTCAGCGTCATTGCCATGACGGAGTTTTCAAGGCTTGGCAGCTATGACGTGGCCCAGCGCATCGTCATCTGCGGCTGCGACCCGGAAGCCCAGAAACAGGTGATCTGCCAGGGGGCGGGCCTGCTGGTGGTGGTTTGGGCAGAGGAGATCCGGCCCGATGTGATTGCCACCGCCCAGGCCCATCACTGCCCCATTATCATTTCCGGCCACGGAGCCATGAACACCACCCGTTACATTTACTTCGCCCCCTCGGCCAGCAAAATCATGAAAACCGAGCTGGTGAAATTCACCTCCACGGAGCTTGCGGAGGATGTGAGCCGGAAAATGATGCAGACCCGGTACCACGTCTACCCGGTGACGGACCCGGAGGGCCACCTGACCGGCTATGTCTCCCGGTATCACATCATGCAGGCCCCCAGCAAAAAGCTGATTCTGGTGGATCACAACGAATTTTCCCAGTCCGTCCGGGCCATTGAAAAGGCCCAGGTGCTGGAAGTCATCGACCACCACCGGATCAATGATTTCTCCTCCCAGTATCCCGTTCAGTTCCGAAACGAGATCGTAGGCTCCACCTGTACCATTGTGGCCACCATTTTCAGAGAAAACCAGATCCCCATTCCCGTGGACCTGGCGGGGCTGATGCTGGGTGCCATTTTGTCGGACACCCTGAATTTCCATTCCCCCACCACCACGGAAAAGGACCGCTCCACCGCCAACATTCTGGCGGCCATTGCGGATCTGGATCTGGAGGACTTTGCCAGGGAACTCTTTACCGCCACCGCCTCCAAGGTGGATTCCAGCCCCACGGAACTGATCAAAACCGACATGAAGCTCTTTGACATTCTGGGCTGCAAGGTCTCCATTTCCCAGGTGATTCTGGCCTCTTTGGAGGATCTGCACCTGGCATCCACAGACATTCAGCACGCTTTGGATGTGTTCGCGGAGAAGAAAGACCTGGATCTTTCCCTGCTGGCCTTTACCAGCATCCAGGAAAACGGCTCGGTGCTGTACTACGGCGGCAACCGCACCCCCTGGGCGCAAGAGGCTTTCCCGGAAGACCCCACCCAGGAGCGGACCTTCCACCAGGGGCTTTTGTCCCGGAAGCAGCAGCTGCTGCCCCGGCTTACAGCCGTCATTGAAAAATACCTGTAAGGAGGCCCCTCCATGGCAGAATATGAGCTGGTTCACGAAATCCAGAACCTGTGCCGGAACAACCAGATGCGGGATGTGTTCATCGAGGAGATCACCTGCGACGACCCGGAAACCTACGTCCGCAGCCGCCTGAAAGGCAACCTCCAAGACCTGACCCTGGACCCCCACCCCGACGGCACCCTGACCATCCACACCGTCACCGACGGGCTGATGGAGAAGTTTTCTTTTACGAAGCTGTAATAAACACAGGGGCCGGTGGAAATTCACCGGCCCCTGTGGAATTTATTTCTCGTCCAAGTATGCAAAAGACCCAAAATTCTCAATTTTCCATGCTTTTATCCTGTTTTTGCTTGCAATCTGTCACATCTTGTGCTATGCTGTTCCCGGTGCTACCAGTACCCCGGTAGGCGGTTCCCCCGGATTTTTTCGGGGGTGATACACTTCTTTTGCCCCCAATCGCAAAGAGAGGGGGGGACGGTTATGGATGTTACATGGGAAGAAATCTTCCATTTTTGTACGCTCATTGTCGCTGTCATCAACCTGGTTCTCCAGGCTAGCAGTAATAAAAAGAAGTAACTGCCTAAGCCCGCCAGCTCACAGTTACTTCTTTTAACGATGTTGGGGGGGCCGACCTACTGGTAGCACCCTTTCGTACTTTTACTATACCCCATTCTTGCCCTTTTGTCAACTGTCCCGTTTTGCAGAACATCCACTTCATAGAAAATACCTCGGCAAGTCTCCGGCTTTTTCGGGACGTGGCCGGAATGACGGTACGCCCGCCGGGGATTCGAGGGCATTAGTGAAGAGTGAATAGTGAAAAGTGAACAAGTAAAAATCGGCAAGCCCCAAGTGGTGCTTGCCGATTTTTGGTGACCCGCCGGGGATTCGAACCCCGG
>CAKTQE010000017.1 GCA_934593275.1 uncultured Oscillospiraceae bacterium
TTTACTACGGACGATGCTAGAACCGGTCTTAAACATCTTTATCCAATAGTAAATTTTTAAGTGGTATGTGCTACTACGGCAGCTTCACCCTGAAAAACGGCACGCTCAACCAGCTCATCTACAGCGATTCGAAAGAAAGCGAGCTGATCCTGGAGGACATGACCTTTCCGCAGGCCAGCGCGGACATCGAACATTTGAAGATCACCATCCAGGGAAAAACAGTCTTCCAAGAAAAGGTTTCCTGCACAGGTAAGGGCGTTATCCTCCTGCGGGGCGGCACCTTTAAAAAGGGAATCAGCATAGGAAGCGGTGTCCAGCCGCTGAAGCTGCTGGCCGATGGCTATGCCTTCCAGAATGACCGGGGCATTTTGAATGCCTCCATTCCGGAAAATCTCGGCGGCGAAATCCAGGTGGTGGCGCACACATGCAAGTATGTGAACGGTAAGTGCGAGTGCGGCCGCAGCTGTGACCACGTTGGCAAGGTGAATGCGGACGGCTACTGCACCGTCTGCCATGCGCTGGTCGTGCCTTACGCCATCGGCGAAGTCCGGTACACCAGCCTGGAAGATGCCCTGACCGCCGCCAAGGAAGGCGACACCATCACCCTCCGGGGCAACTTCTACCAGGGCAGCAAAACCGTGGAGATCAACAAACCCGTGACCCTGGATTTGGGCGGCCACACCCTGACCAGCGATGCCGATAACGCGCCGGTGCTGCGGGTACTGGCAGAGAATGTGACCATCCGGAACGGCACCGTGGAGAATACCCGCACCGCCAAGTCCAGTCCGGCGGTGATGGTGGGCAAATTTGACGCGACCGGTATGATGCTGACCGTGAAAAACGTCAACTTCATCGGAAGCATCACTGCAGTTACCCCCCGGGCTTCCGCTCTCAGCGTCCAGCCGTCCAACGTGGCCAAGGTAGAAAACGGCACCTTCACCGGCGGTATCTATGTGGAGGGCAGTCTGACCATGACCGGCGGCTCTGCCACCAGCCTGGAGCTGGGTTCTTCCCAGGGCAAGGCAGAGCTGTCCGGCGGCACCTTTGACAGCATCAATCCCGGCAACGCGGGCTACGCGGCTCTGCTGGCCGAGGGCTATGCTTTCCAGTCCTCCGACGGCGTTCTGTTGAAGCTGGCAGACGTGAGCAGTATGAACGCCAACCAGGTCGTCAAATGTACCCACCCGGACGGCCTGACGGCAGACACCGCCTGTCCCTACTGCGGTAAGAAATGCGGTCATGGGAATATCGATCAGACCACCGGCCTGTGCCCGGATTGCGGCTACCAGATGGCGGCCTCCCTGACCGTGGATGGGACGACCACCTTCTTCGATACCTTCCGCAATGCCGCCGCCGCGGCCTATGGTGAGAATGGCGCGCTGCTGACCCTCCTGAAGGATGAGGTGGTGCAGAACACCGTCGTGCCCACTTTCGGGAGCGGCAAGATCACCGTTGACTGGAACGGCCACACCCTCTCCGGTCAGCCCAACCGCATAGATAGCGTAATCGCCCTGTATGGGGCTCAGCTGACCCTGCGCGACAGCTCCGGCAAGAATGCCGGCGGCATATACCGGAACGCCGAAGCGATCTCGGTGCTTGACGGCGGAAGCCTGACCATTGAGAGCGGTACCTATGCCAGCCGGGTGTACATCCCGGTCGATACTGCCACTGTCAAGATCAGCGGCGGCATATTCAAGAACGATGGGTCGTCCAGCTACAACTATGCCATCGATACCGACGACAGCAGATATCTGGCAGAGTTGATGGCTCCCGGTTATACCCTGGCTCTGAAGCCCGATGGTACGAATCTGTACGACGTCTATGCCAATAAGGCTACGCCGGATCGCACCACTGTCTATGTGGTTCGCCACGCTTCCCATAACTTCGATGAAAGCGGCAAGTGCGCCTGCGGCGCGGCGGCTCCCGTTCAGGTGGTGGCCGGGACGGAAAGCATCTACTTTGACGATTTTGAGTCAGCGGTCAACAAGGCCATGACCCTGTCCGGCTGTACGGTGCGTCTTCTGAAGGATGTGACCTATTCCGGGGATAGCAGTATCTATATTGACAGAGGCATCTTCACCATTGACTGGAACGGCCATACCCTTTCCGGCAGCTTCTGGGGCAATCTGCTGACCATCAGCGGCCCGGCCAACGTGACTTTGACGGACAGCTCCAACACCAATACCGGCGGCGCGCACCAGACCGGCAAAGGTGCGGCGGTGCTCATTGCCGTGGGAAGCGAAGGCATCGCGAAAATCCAGGGCGGCACCTATTCTCCCAATGTGACGCGGGCGGAACGCTGCTATGGCTCCGTCCAGATCAGCGGCGGTGTCTTTGAAAACCCCAAAGGCTATGGCCAAAACTATGCCCTTTATGATCTAGGCGACAGACCATTGTCGCAGATGCTGGCAGACGGCACGGCCTTTGCCTACGAGGCGGACGGCAGCGATCCTCTGAAAGCCTACAATGTAAATCAGTCGGTTAGCTATAGAACCGTCTACGCGGTGGCGCATACCCACGAAATCTTTGATGAGAACGGCGTGTGCACCTGCGGCTACCCCTGCCCCCACGAAAATTGGACGGACGGCGAGTGCAATCTGTGCGGCAAGGTCTGTGACCACGAAAGTTATAAAAACGGCAAGTGCACCGTCTGCGGCTATGTCTGCCCCCACGAGGACGTAACGGAAAAGGGCGGCGTTTACAGCTGCGATATCTGCAACCAGACCATGACCGTCATGGTGGAGACTGCGGACGGAAAGAGCTACACCACCGACCTGGCCGCCGCCCTGAATGACGCCGAGGACGGCACCACCGTGAAGCTGCTGGGAGACGCTGTTCTGACGAAGAATGTGGAGATCAGCGGCGATGGCAAGAAAGTCATCCTGAACCTGAACGACCACGATATTTCCCAGAAGACCTGGGAGACCATCGGCGTGAAGGGCAGTACCGACGGCGCGTCAGCCGCGAAGCTCGTCATCACCGGCTCCGGCAATATTCCCTTCAACGTGAGCGCCCGTGACGGCGGTCAGCTGGATATGAGCGACTGGACGGGAACGGTAGGCTCTGTCACTGTGGACAATAAAAGCAGATTCGTCGGCCCCACCGGCGCGGGCAAGATCAAGCAATTGAACCCGGTTAACTGGCGACCCGGCGAGGTGGGCACCATCCTGCTCCAGGGCGGCACCATCGATGAGCTTTATATGCAGTGCTTCCAGAGCTTCCAGATGAACCTGGGGAGCCTGCTGGAATCCGGCTGCGCCGCCAAGAGCGGCAGCGGCTATCTGCCCTACGACCAGGTAATCAAGTACGACGACTCGAATCCGTACACGAAAGAAAACTTCCTGTACAACCTGACCATCGTGCCCTGCCCCCACACCGGCCTGGATAGCTCCGGCCGCTGCACCTACTGCAATACTACAGGCTTTGTGGCCACCGTGACCAAGGACGGCGTGACCGCCGGCTATACCAATTTCCAATCGGCAGCCAGCCAGATTAGCTGTGGCGAGAGCGGCACGCTGAAGCTGCTGACGCATGTAAGCCTGGGCAATAACAACCAATATGCGATAAGCGGCATCCTGGATCTGAACGGCAAGGATCTGGCGGGCAAGCTGGTATGCGCCCCGGGAAGCTATTTGCAGATCGTAAACAACAGCGGCAGCAGGTCCTTTGTGAACGAACTGTTCGTGAAGTACGGCGCACGGGTGACCATTGCCGATACCGCCGCAAGCATCAACTTCAGCAAGGTGACAGTTGAAAGCGGCTCCCTGGCAAACCTGCTGCCCGAGGGCGGTGCCTACTTCAGGACTGACAGGCAAACCTGGATTCCCGTCGCAGAGGCGGCCACGAAGCGGACTTTGGAAAATGTAGCTGTGAAGGAAGTCCCCGTCAAGAGCGTGACCCTCACCGCCAACAAAACCTCTGTCCCCTACGGCCAGAGCCAGACCGTGACCCTGACCGCTTCCGCCACGCTGAGCGGGGACGCCACTGCCAGCTACGACTGGGCTGAGTTGATGTCTTACGGCCCCGTCTTCATGGGGGAAGACGAAGCCAGCTTCACCCTGCCTGCGGGCGTGAACGTGGGCAGGCATATCTACGAGGTTTCCGTCACCGCGGGGAGCTACACCCTGAGCGAGGTCATTGAGATCACCGTGACCAAGGCTCCGGGCACTCTGGAAAACAAGGACTATCCCACCAAGTTTACCTACGGCCAAACGGTTCCCACCCCCAAGGCCGAGAACTTCATCACCAATAACCCGGCCGGTACGTTCAGCTACTTTTGGGTAACAGGAACCGGTACCATGCTGGAAGCGGATGCGAACCCGATATCTGCCGGAACCTACACCCTGTATGTGGAGGTAGCGTCGAGCGGAAACTATGAGACCGTTCAGAACAGCTTCACGGTGACCGTCAGCCCGCTGGAAATCACCAAGGGGAATATCGTCTATGACCTGGGCGAGGATCTCATTTACAACGGCAAGTCCCAGAAAGCCGCGTTCCGGAGCATTACGGCCAACGGTATGCCGCTGAATTACACGCTCACCGGCAACACCGCCACCGACGCGGGAAGCTACACCATGACCGTCACCGGCCAGGGCAGCTTCACCGGCTCCGTGAAAATTCCCTGGGAGATTCAGCCCAGAAGCCTGGCGAATGCCAAGATCACCCTGGGTGACAGCCTGACCTACAACGGCCGGGAGCAGACCCAGACCGTGGCCTCTGTCACCGTGGAGGGCATGGACAGAGCGCTGACCGAGGGCGTGGATTTCCGGGTCCAGGGCAACACCGGCACCAATGCCGGGGACGATACCCTGACGGTCGAGCCGGCAAGCAGTAACTTTACCGGCGCCGCGAATCAGCCCTGGAGCATTGCGCCCATGGATATCTCGAAAGCCAATGTGGTGACAATCGACCATGACCCCCTGACCTACAACGGCAAGCTCCAGACCCCCACCGGTGTTACTGTCATTGCGGACGGCCTGAACGTGACGGTGGATGTCACCGTGACGCCGCAGACCGATGCCGGATTACACACCATGACCGTCACCGGCAAGGGCAACTTCACCGGCAGCAGGGAAGTGAACTGGTACATTGCCTACAAGAGCATTAAAGACGCGACCGTCAACCTGGACAAACAGCTGACCTACAACGGCCAGGAGCAGACCCAGAACGTGTCTGTCGTCACCGTGGATGGCATAGAAGGCGCGCTGGTCAAGGGCGTAGATTTCGGGATTACAGGCAACACCGGCACCGATGCTCAGGGCTACGTCCTGACCGTTACCGGCAGCGGCAACTTCACCGGCAGCAAGGATGTGCGCTGGAGCATCGACCCCAAGGACATTGTAGATGCCAAGATCACCCTGGGTGACAGCCTGACCTACAATTTCGAGGAGCAGACCCAGACGATTGCCTCTGTCACCGTGGACGGCCTGAATGTGCCGACCTACACTGTCATCGACAATACCGGCACCGATGCCAAGGACTACACCCTGACCGTCGTCGCCGATGGCAACTTCACCGGCACACAGACGGCAAAGTGGAACATTGCGCCTATGGATATCACGGGTAAGACAATGGTTGTCTACTGCGATGCCATAAGCAATGGCCTGATCTACAACGGCGAAGAGCAGACCCCGACGGTTTCCTCCGCACTGGTGCAGAATGCCAAGAAATACAAGGAGATAACCTTCCGGGTCGATGTGACACCCCAGGTCAACGCCGGAACGTATCCCCTGACAATCATCGGCACCGGCAACTTCACCGGACGGATAGATGCGTTTAACTGGAAAATTAAACCCAAGAATATGTCCAATGCCGAAGTTGTCCTGGGCGACAGCCTGACCTACAACGGCCAGGAGCAGACCCAGACCATCACCTCTGTCACCGTGGACGGCCTGAGCGTGGATTACACCGTCACCGGCAACACCGGAACCGATGCTGATCGTTACGATATATACCTCCGCGGCAACGGCAACTTCATCGGCACCTGGCACGACGAATGGGAGATCGCCAAGAAGGACGTGACCATCGAGAACACCGCTGTGGAAAGCACCAAGGTCTACGACGGCACCACCGTGGCGACGATCACGAACACCGGAACTCTCTCCGCCAATTA
Source organism: uncultured Oscillospiraceae bacterium (assembly GCA_934593275.1). Classification (GTDB taxonomy): domain Bacteria; phylum Bacillota; class Clostridia; order Oscillospirales; family Oscillospiraceae; genus Faecousia. Next base: position 6,113 of record CAKTQE010000017.1, read on the forward strand.
CGACGGGGACGGGCTGCAAATCGTTTCCGGCACCGCCGCCTACGACAATAAGAACGTGGGCACCGGCAAGACCGTCACCTTCACCGGCTTCTCTCTCACCGGCGACCAGGCGGACAACTATCGTTTGGTTTCTCAGCCCGCTTCCGTCACCGCGGACATCACCGCCAAGGAGATCACCCTCAGCGTGAGCGTGAAGGATAAGGTCTTTGACGGCACGACGAAGGCGGAGCTTGACACCGTGACCCACACGGATTTCGTGGCGGGGGACGATGTGGAGCTGGTAAGCGGCGAACCCAGCTTTGCCTACCCCTGCGTCCGGGCGGACATCCCCATCCGGTTCACCGACTTCCGGCTGACGGGCGGGGACGCGGGCAACTATCAGCTCACCAATGCCCAGCCTGAGGCCGTGACGGCGGAAATCCATCCCACACCCAACTATCTGGATGTGACGGACAAACCGGAATTTGACGGCAAGACCACCGTGACCGTCGACGGGACGGAATACCCCATTGAGCAAATGAACGGAACACGTTATGTCAACCTGCCGGAAACCGGCGATCTGCTGACCATCTACTCCTTTAAGGACGGCACCCCGACAGGCTCCTACACCAACTATCCCACGGGTATGCAGGTGTTCCACATCACCCGGCAGGAAGGCGGCGCAACGGCCGAGGAAATCACCGAGTTTGCCAATCTTCTGAACTACGCAGGCTGCTCCATCCGGGTCTCCGGCAAGAAGGGCATCCGGATGATCACCGGCATTGACCAGAACGTGAAGAAGAGCCTGGTCAGCAAAGCGGGCCTTGCGGGCTACACTCTGGAAGAGTACGGCACCGTTGTCCAGTGGGCGGACACTCTGGGAAGCGATACCCTGAATCTCGGCAACGGCAAGTCCAATTTCGCCTACAAGAAGGGCAATGCCGACCCAATCTTTGCTAAGGTGGACGGCATGATCCAGTACACCAATGTGCTGGTGGGCTTCACGGATGCCCAGTGCCAGCCGGATCTGGTCATGCGGCCTTACATCAAGCTGAAGGACACCGCCACCGGCGAAACCGTCACCCTTTACGGCGGCAGCGTCACCCGTTCCATCGGCTACGTTGCCTGGCAGAACCGGGACACCTACAAGCCCGGCACCGCAAGCTACAAGTACGTCTGGAGTATCATCGATGCTGTGGATACCACGGGCTATCCCGAATAAGGAGGCAGACGGATGAAAAAGTTATTCGTGATTTTTCTGGCACTGACCCTTGTCCTGGGCGCAGGCTGCTCTAATCAAACGGAGCAGCCCGCCCCGGCGGAAACGACGACTCCCACCCAGGCGTCCACCGCGGATCCTGTGGAGACGGAGCCTGTCGAGACTACCGTTCCCGCCCCCCGGACTGTGGAGGGCACCATTCAGGGCATCCACATTCCGGCCATTCTCAGTTTCCCCCAGCGGGGCGACATCATCCAGGTGGTTGGCTATCCCGACGAAGCCACGGCCACGGTGACGGTAGGAGAGGCTCAGGGTACACTTAACAAGGTGCTCCTGTCCTTCAACGGCGACCCGGCCTATGAGAGCTGGACGGCCTACGCCAAGTACAACACGGGCCTTTACGCCAGCTACACCCTGGTGGGCGATCCCGTGGAAACCTTAAAGACCAACACGCTGCTGGAGGTCCTGGACGATCTGGATGTGAGTTACCTGGTGAAGACCGGGGATTCTCTGGGCTATATCGCCAAGGATCAGGCCAGCAAGTGGCAGATCAATAGCAGCAGCTCCGGCTCCGGTGATTCCAGCGGCTCCGGCAATTCCGGCGGCTCCAGCACCGGCAGGGACGGAGGAGACATTTCACTCACAGGTTTCACGGGCGAAATCCGGCTGGTGCCTCTGGCGGACACCGTGAAAACCGGTGCGGCCCAGATTCGGGCCGACGGCGGCCGAGTGGTGCTCAAGTATTTTGACCGGGGGGATAAGGTTCAGCTGGTGCTGGATGCGGAAGTGGCCCCGGAAATTCCGGGTTATGCCCTGATCCTGGAGGACGGCGTGCTGGCTTACATTCCTGAGGGTTGGGTGGAAAAGCCCGGCGATGAAGGCTTCCAGCCCTGGGAGGGCTATGCGGGCTACCAGTGTATGCGCTACGACAACTTCGAGCTGGCTGGCAAGAGCCTGGGCCAGCTGAACTGGAATCAGAAGATCACCGTTCTGTGGCAAAGCGGCGAGGTGCTGTTGGTGCAGTCGGAGGCGGATGTTTCCTACATCGCTGCCTCCACCGCCCGTACCACCCCTATTCCCAGCAGCAGCGGCAGCTCCAGCAGCGGTTCCTCCGGCTCTTCCGACGGCGGTTCCGACGGCGAAAGCTGGACTCCGCCGAAGCTGTAAGGCAATATAGAAAATTTCCCAAGAAAAACTTGAGCTGGCCAGTGGCGGCGAATACTGCGACTATTTCATTACGGGAAATAAAGAAAATTGACAAGCCGCTGACTATGGAATCCGCATCGTGAATGACGGATTCTCAATCATTCGGCGCACATAAACGAAAAAAGAGTAGTGACCGACCAGCCACTACTCTTTTTTTTGTTGACAGACGAATGTTTTGGAATGTTATTTCCAGGAAATGCGGTGCTTTAGCATAACCGTGTAAACAGGCCGGGAAAGGCGTGCGGGAACAAGCGGCTTTTAATGATTTTCGGGAACGGTGTTCTCCAGGGTCAGGTGGTTCCGTTCCAGGGCCTTGCGGATGGCAATGGCCAGGATGGGGGCAAAGATCATGGCGACAGCGGCGTTGAACACCGTGGCGGGAAGCTTTCCCACAACGTCTACCAAGGCCGCTTCGGGTGCCCAGCCTTTGATAAATACGCCCTTGTAGTAGCTCTTAAAGAGGTACAGCAGGGCATAGGCAACGGCACCGGCAGAAGTGCCAACCAAAGCCTTGGCGTAGCCCCAGTCCTTCTTGCTGTAGTGGATCACCAGGCCGGGCAGCAGACCGTAAATGCCTTTCATCAGGAACGTCAGCCAGGCTTCGGAAATAAAGATGGGGTTGGTCATGTCGTAGATGGCAGAACCCAGACCCGCTGCCAGTCCGCCCAGCCAGGGACCCAGCAGCAGACCGGACAGGGCGCAGAAGATATTGCCCAGGTGGAACGAGGTGGTGCTGCCGATGGCCAGAGGCAACTGGACACGCATACCGGAGCTGACTGCCGTCAGGGCGGCCATTAAAGCGGCAAATACCATTTTTCTGGTGTTGATGGAACGATTCATAGTTCTTTCCTTCCTTTCCGGAATTGATATGGCCATTATACCAACATCTGGCAACAAAAACAGTATCAGAATTCTATTAAAAAATAAGGCCAGATTTGACCGTAGCGAAAATGGTAAATAAAAAGACAAGAACGGGCTATACAGATTCGGGAATCGGTGTTATAATCATTCATAGAGTTTTCCCCATTCCATTTTCAAAAATTATAAAAGAAAGGGAATTATTTTTATGAGATTGATTATCGCCAAGGATTACGCAGATGTCAGCCGCAAGGCCGCCAACATCATCGCCGCCCAGATTTATCTGAAGCCCGACTGTGTTCTGGGCCTGGCCACCGGTTCCAGCCCTGTGGGTACCTACAAGGAGCTGATCGCCAAGTATGAGTCCGGCGACCTGGATTTCTCCAAGGTTCATACCGTAAACCTGGATGAGTACGTGGGCCTGACCAAGGATCACGACCAGAGCTATGCTTACTTTATGCGCACCAACCTCTTTGACCATGTGAACATCGACCAGGCCAACTGCAACATCCCCAACGGCATGAATCCCGATGCCGAGGGCGAGTGCGCCCGGTATGATGCCGTTATCGATGCTTTTGGCGGTGCCGACCTGCAGCTGCTGGGCCTGGGACCCAACGGCCACATCGGCTTCAACGAGCCTTCTGATTCTTTCGTAAAGGGTACCAACAAGGTCAAGCTCACCGACTCCACCATCGACGCCAACCAGCGTTTCTTCGCCAAGCGTGAAGACGTTCCCACCCACGCCTACACCATGGGCATTGGCTCCATTATGAAAGCCAAGCGGGTACTGCTGGTTGCCAACGGCAAGAACAAGGCCCAGGCTGTGAAGGACTGCTTCTTTGGCCCCATCAAGCCCCAGGCCCCCGGCTCCATCCTGCAGCTGCACCCCGATTTCACTTTGGTTGCCGACGAGGAAGCCCTGTCCCTGGTAAAGGATCTGCTGTAATTTTTCCCATACACGTTTTTCACCCCGGAACGAAAGTTCCGGGGTGATTTTTTGCAAAAATGGAATTGGAACGGAAGGCGTTTTAGGTCAGTTCCAGATACAAATTCCGGTACTGCCATGCGGAGTTTTCCCAGGAGACGTTCTTGTCCATGTCCCGCTGGACCATTTCGTCCCAGCAGTAGCGGTTGGTGAAGTAGAAGGTCTTGGCCCGGTTGATGGCATCCAGCAGCAACCCGGCATCATACCGGTCAAAGGTAAAGCCGTTGCCGTCGTTGGTGAACTCGTTCCGGGGCTGCACTGTGTCCTTGAGGCCGCCGGTTTCCCGGACAATGGGGATGGTGCCGTAGTGCATACCAATCAGCTGGGTCAGGCCGCAAGGCTCGAACTTAGAGGGGACCAGCAGGGCATCACACCCGGCGTAGATCCGGTGGGCCCGGCCCTCGTCATACATGATGTTGGAGCAGAGATTCCCCTTGTAGACGTGTTCGTAATACCGGAAAGAATCTTCATACATGGTGTCGCCGGTACCCAGAACCACCACCTGGGTATGCTCGTCCATGATCTGGGGCAGAATGGCGTTTACCAGATCCAGGCCCTTCTGGTTGGTCAGCCGGGAAATCAGGCCGATGACAAACTTGTGGTCATCCTGCCACAGGCCCAGCTCCTCCTGCAACGCCCGCTTGTTTTCTTTCTTCCGGGGCAGGACATTGGTAATGTCGTAGTTGGTATGGAGCATGGGGTCGGTCCAGGGATTCCAGATGTCATAGTCAATGCCGTTGACAATGCCCCGGAGCTTGCCGGAGTGATAGCGCAAGTGGGCATCCAGCTTTTCGCCGTAGGCCGGGGTCTGGATCTCCTGGGCGTAGGTGTTGCTGACGGTGGTGATCATGTTGCAGTAGGTCAGGCCGCCTTTCAACATGTTGGCATCCAGCCAGTTCTGGGTCAGGGCATCCTTGTTGAATACATAGTCGGGAAGTCCGGACCAATAGCGGATGGTGGGAATGTTGTAAATACCCTGGAACCGCAGATTGTGGATGGTGAATACGGTTTTGGCCCGGCTGAGAGGCGTGGTCTGGAACAGGGTCCGCAGGTAAACCGGCACCAGGGCCGCCTGCCAGTCGTGGCAGTGGATGATGTCGGGGATCCAGTCCATGTAATTGAGGGCCGCCAGGGCTGCCTTGGAGAAATAGCAGAATTTGGGAATGTCCCCAACAATGCTGGTGTAGGGGCTGCCGCCGCTGAAGAACTCCTGGTTGTCAATAAAGTCGTAAACAACGCCGTCCCACACGTATTCCATAATGCCCACGTAGAAAGTCCGTCCGTCGGTACACAGGGGCATGTAGAACTCGCCCCGGTAGACCATCTTGCTCTGGTATTCCCAGGGAATGCAGGCGTAGCGGGGGATAATGACCTTCACGTCACAGTTCATCCGGGAAAGGGCCTTGGGCAGGGCGTACATCACGTCGGCCAGGCCGCCGGTTTTTACAAAGGGATAACACTCGGAGCCAATAAAGGCAATGCTTCTTCTGGGACCGGGCTGGGGGGTGTAATAGGGTTCTGCCATAGGTTGTGCCTCCTCCTGAACAGACTGTACTTCTTCTGTTATCACGGGTGCTTCTTCTACGGGTGCGGGCTTCTTCTCCTCAACAGGAGCGGGCTTCTCCTCAACAGGAGCAGGCTGTTCCTTGGGAGCTTCCGGCTTTTTAGGTGCGGGAGCGGGTTTTTCCTTGGGAGGCTCGGGCTTCTTTTCTACAGAAGCAGGCTCCTCCTTGGGGCCTTCCGGCTTTTTTTCCACAGGAGCCGCTTTTTCCTTGGGGGCCTTGGGCTTCTTGGGAGCGGCTTTTTTCTCAGGCGTTTCGGGCTTCTTTTCTACAGGAGCGGGTTTCCCCTCAGGCACTTCCGGCTTTTTTTCCAGGGCAGCAGGTTCCTCCTTGGGAGTTTCCGACTTCTTGGCAGCAGCCTTTTCCTTGGGAGCTTTCGGGGTGGTCACGGGCTTTTCCTTGGGAGTCTTGGGGGCTTTCGGGGCGGCCACAGACTTCTCTTTGGGTGCCTCAGGAGCCTTTGCCGCAGTCACGGGTTTCTCTTTGGGTGCCTTGGGAGCCTTCGCCGCAGTCACAGGCTGCTCCTTGGGCATTTCAGGGGCCTTTACCACAGGTGCGGTGGCCTTGGGGGCCTCCTGGGGGGCTGGGGTGGGTGTGCCGGGGGCTGTGGCAGCTGCGGCAGTGTCCGTATTATGGGTCGTTCTCTTTTTTACGGGCTTCTCCGCAGTGCTTGCCGGGGCCTGATCGAGGCCCTTTTTCGTTTTCGGCATGGGATCTTACCTCCTAAAAGAAAATATAACGAATTCAACAAAGTAGTACCGGTCGAAACCGGGGAGAAATGGGATTATCCACAAACTCTACCACCAGTATAATACATTTGTCCCGGAAATGCAATCGGAATAATTTCATAAGTTTTTGACGCTATGTATTTACAGAAGGTGGTAGAGTGTGGTATGATAGCAAAAAAGATGGAACATGGAGAGGTTTTTCCGATGGATTATATCGTTTTAGACATGGAATGGAATCAGCCCTGGCCCGGTTCCCCATCCTCAAAAAAGACATTGCCGGTGCCTATTCGGGGAGAAATCATCCAAATCGGTGCCGTGCGGGTCACCCAGGAGGGCCAGGTGGCGGATGAATTTCAAATCATGGTGCGCCCCAGGGTCTACCGCCACTTAAACCGCCGGGTCAGCAAGCTGACGGGCATTAAGGAAGCCCGGCTGCGGGAGGAGGGGGTCCCGTTCCCGGAGGCCATGGACCGGTTCAGAGCCTGGTGCGGGGAGGACATTGTATTTCTGACCTGGGGTTTTGATGACATCGGTATTTTGCAGGAGAATCTGCGGCTGTACGGCCTGGAAGAACGCTGGACCAACCGGTGGTACAACGCCCAGATGATTTTTAATGCCCAGACTGACGGCTCCACTGCCCAGAAAGCCCTGAAAACCGCCATGGAGATGTTTGAGATCCCCGCCAGCCGTCCCGCCCACGATGCACTGGGGGATGCCTACCATACGGCCCTCATCTGCGCCCGACTGGACCTTACCCGGGGGGCGGAAGAATATGACGCGGCCCTGCGCAGTCACGAAAACGGTTTCCACGGTGCGGAGCTGCCGGGCTGCATCCAGCGGGAGGTATTCAGGGACCTGCCGGACAAAACTGCCGCCCTGGCCGCCATGTCCGGAAAAGAAAACCGCTGCCCCATCTGTGACCGGCAGATGCTGGGTTCCCGGTGGTTTGCCCAGCCCGGTCACCGGTATATGGATTTGGCCACCTGTCCGGAGCATGGAAAGTTTCTCATCCGCATCCGCCTCAGCGACCAGCCCGACGGACTCATCCGGGTCAGCCGCCTGACCTATGAAGCCACCTCCGAGGCAGCGGAAGCCTACGCCAGAAGAGCCGAAAAGGCCGAACCGGAGGATCGCCCCCGCCGCCGGAGAAGAAGACGCCCCCGGAATGCCGGAGCCAAGAAAACGGAATAAGCAAAACGGAATAAGCAAAACGGCATACGCCCCTGGCAGGGAGGCGTATGCCGTTTTAGTTCATGAATCTGGCGGTCCAGGCGGCGGCGGTAAACCCTACCAGGTCCGCAAACAGGGCGGCGGGGAGGGTATAGCGGCTGCGGTGGATTCCTGCGGCTCCAAAATAGACGCTGATGGTATAAAAAGTGGTCTCCGTGGAGCCGAGCATGATTGCCGCCGTCCGGCCAATTTGGGAATCCACGCCGTAAACGCCCATCAGGTCTGTGGCCACAGCCAGGGCGGCACTGCCGCTGATGGGCCGCACCAGCACCAGCAGAGCGCATTCTACAGGAATGCCCAGGAACGAAAAGACCGGTGATAAGAACCGCTGCAAAAGTTCCGCCGCCCCGGAGGAGCGGAACAGCTCTACGGCGGTGAGCAGCATAATGAGGGTGGGGAGAATATCTTTGAGAAGCCGCAGCCCCTCCGCACCACCCTCCAATAGCAAGGCATAGCTGTTTTCCTTTTTCCTCAGGGCAAGGCCCGATGCCAGCAGCAAAATCACGGGGACCAGATAGTCCGTTAAGACTTCCATAGCTTTCCCAGAACCGTGGCGGCGGCTACCCCCAGTCCGGCGGAGAGGAGACTGGTCAGCCATACCGCCGGGAGAATATCAAAGGGCCGGGGACAGCCCAGGGCGGCCCGGAGAGCGGCCACATTGGTGGGCAGCAGCTGAATGGAGGCGGTGTTCAAAACCACCAGTCGGCACAGCTGGTCCCCGGCGGTTTGAGAACCCGGGGCCTTTAAGGCCTTGGCTGCCCGGATGCCCATGGGGGTGGCGGCGTTGCCCAGCCCCAGGAGATTGGCGCAGACGTTGCCGCAGAGAGACCGGCGCAGCCCGGGATTCTTGCGGCTGTCCGGAAAGACCCGCCCCAAAACAGGGGCCAGAAGCCGGGACAACGCCTCCATGACCCCGTTTACCTCCAGCAGCCGCCCCACCCCGGACCACAGACACAGCCCCCCGGCCATGGAAAGGGCCACCGTCACCCCCGACTGGGCCCCTCTCATGGCCGCCGCTGCCAAACCTGCGCCTCTGCCGGTGATTGCCGCCGAAAAAATACTGATGGCAATAAGACCTGTCCAAATCCACCCCAAAACCATGTTCCCGCCCCCTTTGAAACAAGCCTATGCCGGAGCCGGGGAAAAAGAACGGCATTGATTATGGGGGCGTCTTGGGGTATAATCGTCAGAAAATACAGCATCTTTAAGAGTTGTGACAAAAACCCGGGAAGCTCTGAGAAATGAGGGCGTGAGACAGATGGAGCAATTATTGATTATTGAAGATGATATTGGTTTGAATCAGGGCTTATGCAAAGCACTGAAAGCAGAGGATCGGCAGATCATTTCCTGCCAGGACCTGAAAACGGCGAAAGAGCAGCTGCTTATCGGCGGAGTATCCTTGATTTTGTTGGATATCAATTTGCCGGATGGCAGTGGGCTTGAACTGCTCCGGGAGGTCAAGGAAAACACACCTGGTATTCCTGTTATTCTGCTGACTGCCAATGACACCGATCTGGACATTGTAGATGGATTGGAACGAGGTGCTGACGACTATATTACCAAGCCCTTTTCTCTTTCGGTTTTGCGGGCAAGGGTCCATACCCAACTGCGAAAGAAAATGACCATCCATCAAAACACACCGATTCAGATTGACCATTTTTCTTTTGACTTTGGAACCATGACCTTTTATGTAGGGGCAGCCAAGGTGGAACTGAGCAAAACAGAGCAAAAATTACTGCGCTTGCTTGTGGAAAACCGAGGCCGGACCATGACCCGTGGAGACCTTGTAGACCGGATTTGGACAGACGGCGCGGAATATGTGGATGAAAACGCTTTGTCAGTTACGATCAAGCGTTTGAGAGATAAACTTGGCGCACAGGAATACATCAAGACTGTTTATGGAATCGGGTATAGCTGGGTAAAGAAAGAGGAATGAGATGGGAATTGCTGTTATCCTGCTGTGTTTTCTGACGGCGGCAGTTATTGTGATTTGGAATCGCGGAAAAGCCCAAAAAACCATGGAGACAATCGAGAACATGTTGGATGCCGCCATGGCTGGCTCCTTTTCTGAAAGCGGTTTTGATGAAAGCAAGCTGTCTGCATTGGAAACGAAGTTTGCGCATTACCTTTCAGCGGCAGAAACTTCTTCACGGAATGTGGCGCAGGAAAAGGACAGAATCAAATCCCTGATTGCGGATATTTCGCATCAGACAAAAACGCCGATTGCGAACCTACTGTTATACAGCGAACTGCTGATGGAAGAAGATATTCCCCCATCAGCAAAAGCAAATGTGGATGCACTGTACAATCAGGCGGAAAAATTGCGATTTTTGATTGATTCGCTTGTAAAGCTGTCCCGGTTGGAGAATGGGATTCTTTCTCTGTCACCGCAGCCCACGGCATTACAGCCACTACTTGGGGGGATTGTGGAACAATATGCTGCCAAAGCTGCCAGAAAAGGATTGTCTTTGCAACTGCATGATACAGATACTTCTGCAATATTTGATATGAAATGGACAGCAGAAGCACTGGCGAATGTGGTAGACAATGCCATCAAGTATACAGAGCATGGCGTGATCACGATTTCTGCTGTAAGCTATGAAATGTTTGCGAGAATCGATATATCGGATACCGGCCCTGGTATCCCGGAAAGTGAACGAGCCAAAATCTTTACCCGGTTTTACCGTTCCAAGAATGCGGGGGAACAGGAGGGCGTTGGAATCGGTTTGTATTTAGCACGGCAAATCATTTCCTGCGAGGGCGGCTATATCAAGGTTTCTTCCATTCCCGGAAAAGGAAGCACTTTTTCCGTGTTTCTGCAGAAATAGCATCCATTCTTTCAAAACTGTTAGAATTCATTTCCCGCCGGAAAGAATGTGGAAAGAATCCTATGCCATAATCTGTATGTATCAAAGGAGGATTTCTTTGTATCCATACAGATTTTTTTCATGGAGGTACCCGTTTATGGAAATTTTACAGGCAAAAAACCTGAGAAAAATTTATGGCTCCGGTAATAATGCGGTTCATGCGCTGGATGGAGTCGATTTGAGTGTGGAGAAAGGCGAATTTGTGGCGATCGTTGGCACATCCGGCTCCGGCAAATCCACGCTGCTGCATATGCTGGGCGGGCTGGACCGTCCTACCAGCGGCACGGTCCTGGTGGACGGACAGGATATTTTCTCCTTGAGAGAGGAAGCCCTGACCATCTTCCGCCGCAGGAAAATCGGCTTTGTATTTCAGAGCTACAATCTTGTTCCGGTGCTGAATGTGTATGAAAACATCGTTCTTCCCATTGAACTGGACGGCGGCAAAGTCAACAAGGATTTTGTGCAGCAGATTGTACAGACCCTTGGGCTGGATGATCGTCTGGATGCCCTGCCCAGCCAGCTTTCCGGCGGTCAACAGCAGCGTGTAGCAATTGCTCGTGCGCTGGCAGCGGCCCCGGCCATCATTCTCGCGGACGAACCCACAGGCAACCTGGATTCCAAAACCAGCCAGGATGTATTGAGCCTTTTGAAAGTTACCAGCCAGAAGTTCGCCCAGACCATTGTAATGATTACCCACAACGAAGAAATTGCGCAGATGGCAGACCGCATTATCCGTATCGAAGATGGGCGGATCGTCACCCAGAACTAAGAGGAGGTGGCGAAAATGAATGTCAAAAACAGAAAATGTATCCGAAAATTAAGTTGGCGTTTTTTATGGGCATCCCGGAAGCGCAACATGATTGCAATCATCGCCATTGCCCTGACTGCGCTGCTGTTTACCTCGCTGTTTACCATCGTTATGTCCATGAATTCCAGTTATCAAATGTATACGTTCCGTCAGGTTGGCGGTTACTGCCACGGAACATTTAAGGAAGTGACCGAAGAACAGATTGAGAATATATCAGCCCACCCAAACGTAAAAGCCACCGGCAAACGCATAACCATTGGATATATGGACAGTGGGATTTTTGCGAAAGCCCCCGCTGAGGTCAGCTTCATGGATGACAATTGCACCGAATGGAGTTTTGCGGCACCAACCGTGGGCCATAAACCGCAAGGAAAAAAGGAAATCACCATGGATACCTATGCCTTAAAGCTGTTGGGTGTTGCGCCTGAACTGGGTGCGGAAATTGAACTGACTTATACGGTGGGTTCTTTATCCGCAATGCCTTATGAGAAAACAGATCGGTTTACCCTGGTTGGCTGGTGGGAATATGATGATATAAGTCCCGTTCACTATATCAATATCAGCGATGAATACGCAAAAGAAATCAAAACAGAAGCTCTGTCCAAAGGCTTGGAACCGTTTCGTGTTGATTTGAATGTAATGCTGGCATCCGGCATCAACATCCGGGGACAGATGGAGCAGGTGGATCAGGACCTGGGGTATGCCTGGGACGAAACGGGGAAAGGGGAACTTGTACGTATCGGTGTAAACTGGGGCTATACATCTTCTCAGCTTGGTGAAAGCATGGATGCAGCAACCCTCCTGGCGATTGTCGCTTTCCTTGTGTTGGTGATTTTCACAGGGTATCTCATCATCTACAACATTTTTCAGATTTCCGTTACCGGGGATATTCGATTCTATGGCTTGCTGAAAACCATCGGTGTCACCCCTCGGCAGCTGAAACGCATTATACGCCAGCAGGCACTGTTTTTGTGTGTTGCAGGCATTCCCGCCGGATTGCTGTTGGGATACGGTGTCGGTGCGTTTCTGACACCTGTCGTAATGGCACGGACCACTTTTGGTGCCGGCGTTTCTACCGTCAGCACTTCACCGCTCATTTTCCTCGCTTCTGCGCTGTTTGCGCTCCTTACAGTGATGCTCTCCTGCGCCCGTCCGGGGAAAATTGCTTCAAAGGTCTCTCCGGTAGAAGCAACAAAGTATACGGAAACCGTAAAAAGCAAAAAGAAAAAACGCACCACCCGTGGCGCAAAAGTATATCAGATGGCATTTGCCAATTTGGGGCGCAATAAAAGAAAAACGGTTCTTGTGGTGATCTCTCTTTCTCTTTCCGTGGTACTTCTCAATATCCTGGTTACATTTACCGGGGGATTTGATATGGAAAAGTATCTGGCGAAACAAACCTGTGCGGACTTTATCGTCAGCTCTACGGACTATTTTCGGTATAATCGCTCCGAAAGCTATATTTCTCAGGAACAAATTGAGCAAATCGAAGCGAATACTTCCCCCGCCCTTTCCGGTTGTGGTTATAAACTGACGGGATATTTGCCATATGGCTGGATGAGCGAGGAACACTGGCTACAGGACATGATGCACTATCGTTCTGAGGAAAATGCAAAAGCCCTATTGGAACAGCAACATCGCCGTGATGAGCTTGTAAGCCAGAACGCATTGATCGAAGGCTTGGATGAAGCTCTGTTTGAGAAGTTGACTGTGATTGCGGGCGACATATCCCCCATGTTCCAAGAGAATTCAAAAGCAATCGCTGTAGTAGTCCGTACAGATGATTATGGCAATGTGAGTAATCTTGATTTTTACCCGCCTGTAGGTTCTATTCAGACCATAACCTATATTGATGAAGGGCATTATACCGAAATCTGTACCGGAAACCTTTGCGATGAAAACACATCGCCGGAATATATATTTCAGCCTTCTGTCAGCCATGATGTAGATTATACAGTTTGTGCTTATGTCACAGTGCCGCACTCTATGAGCTTCCGTTATTATTCAACAGGCTATAGTTTTGTGCTTCCTATCGAAAAACTCAATCATGACAGCCAGCAGGAAAGCATCCCGATGTTTTACCTTTTTGATGCTCCTGATGATATGGCAGAAGCATCTGCGGAGAATTATCTTGCGGATCTGACCGCTGATGATTTGTCTGGATTGATGTACGAAAGCAAGACCACCCTCCGTGCAGAATTTAAGAGCTATCAGAAGATGTTCCTGCTGCTGGGGGGCATGCTCTGCGCCATCATTGGGCTTGTGGGTGTTCTCAACTTCTTCAATGCCATGATGACGGGCATTCTTTCCAGAAAAAGGGAATTTGCGGTTTTACAGGCAGTAGGTATGACCAACAAACAGTTAAGAGCCATGCTGATTTACGAGGGACTGTTTTATGCACTCAGTTCCGCCGCCGCAGCACTTGTTCTTTCTTTCGTGCTGAATCCTCTGGTTGGTGATCTTCTGGAGCAGATGTTCTGGTTCTTCAGCGCAAGGTTTACGATCGTTCCTGTTTTGCTTGCCATACCGATGTTTGCGCTGCTGGGATGGCTGATTCCTGAGGTTATGTATAATCACACTGCCGGATGCAGCATTGTGGAACAGTTAAGAGATGACCAATAAAACCCAACAACGAAAAAGCAGAGGGCCGCATATCCAATCCAATCATATTCAAAAGAAAAGAATTATAAAAAGCACCGGGAAGCCGAGCATTCGGTTTTCCGGTGCTTTTTTTATAGAGTTATTCTTCTTCCAACGCCAGGGCGTAAACGGTGTTTTTGGGCAGCCCCAGTTCTGTGGCGGTTTGTTTTACCGCATCCTTGCGGGAAAGGCCTTGGGAAAGCAGTTCTTTTACCCGGGCGGCGGCGTCGGCTTCGGAGGGGGCTTCTTTGACCTTCTCCGGGGCACCGGCCAGGATCAGGACGAATTCGCCCTTGGGGGCGGTTTCGGTGTATTTGGTGATGGCTTCCCCCAGGGTGGTTCGAACCACCTCCTCGTGGAGCTTGGTCAGCTCCCGGCAAAGGCTGATGGGCCGGTCAGGGCCAAAGACCTCTGCCATATCCTGGAGGGTATTCAGCAGCTTGTGGGGGGCTTCGTAGAAAATCATGGTCCGCTGCTCGCCCTTTAAGCTGTCCAGGTGTTCCCGGCGGCTTTTCTTGGCGGTGGACAGAAAGCCCTCAAAGCAGAACCGGCCGGTAGATTGGCCGGAAATGCTCAGGGCGGTGATGGCGGCGCAGGGGCCGGGGATGGCGCAGACCGTAATGCCCGCGGCGGCGCACTGCTTCACCAGGTCCTCACCCGGGTCAGAGATGGCGGGGCTTCCGGCATCGGAAACCAGGGCGCAGGTCTCTCCTGACAGAATTCTGTCTAAAATCTTGTCGCCCTTAAAGGATTTGTTATGCTCATAGTAGCTCACCAGGGGCTTTTTCAGTTCCAGGTGATTCAGAAGCTTTAGGCTCACCCGGGTATCCTCTGCGGCGATAAAGTCCGCACGTTCCAGAGTTTCCCGGGCGCGTTTGGAAATGTCTCCCAGATTGCCAATGGGGGTGGGGACGAGGTAAAGCATTCCAGCCATAGAGGCCTCCTTGTGTTATATCAGATGATAGATGGTTTTGTATTCTTCCGTAGGCGCGCCGGTGTCGTCGCCCAAAGTCAGCTCCCGGATGGTCAGCCCCGGCTTGGCCCCTTTTCGCAGTTGCAGCAAAATCATGGAAATGGGGGCGTCGGGCCGGTGCCGTACCAGGCACAGCTGCTTTCCCTCCAACCGGTATTTGCCGCCCAGAGAAAGGATATCACCCAGCCGTTCCGGCTTGTGGACCAGAAACAGGTCGCCGCCGAATTTTAAGGCCCAGGCGGCACTGCCCAGCAGGGCCTCCATGGCGCATTGATCTTCCCGCCGGGCTACGGGAGTCCGTTGGGCGGCGGGACCGCCGGAAAAATAAGGAGGATTGCTGACCACGGTTGAAAAACTTCCTGCCGGAAGCAGGGAGGGAACTTGCCGCAGGTCTGCACATATACTTTCCATGCGGTGGCCCAGGCTGTTCCGGTTGATGTTTTCCTGGGCAGCCAAATGAGCCTCCCGGGTCAGTTCCAGACCGGTCACATGGCAGCTTGCATCCCTGGCGCACAACAGCAGCCCCAGGGTGCCGCAGCCGGAGCCAAGGTCCAGAACCTGGGCATTTTTAGGAAGCCGGGTAAACCAGGACAGCACCATGGAGTCGGTGCTTAGGGGAAAGCAACCCTGGGGAATATCCAAGGTAAAGCCGTTTAACAGTGTTTCCAATGGAGCCTCCCTATAAAAACCGGCCTGCGCTATAGCAGCGCAGGCCGAGTGTGTTCCGAAGAATTAGCCTTCCTCGATCGCTTCAACGGGGCACTGCTCAGCGCAGGAACCGCAGCTGACGCAAACATCAGCGTTGATCACGTACTTGTCTTCGCCTTCGGAAATAGCCTCAACGGGGCACTGATCAGCGCAGGAACCGCACTTCACACAGGCATCGGTAATCGTGTAAGCCATGAAAAATACCTCCTATCATTTTTTCAAGTGTGCATCTGTAACAATGCAAGACTATTCTAGCATGGATTCGGAAAAATGCAATTCCTTTTTTCGTAAAATTTTCATTTCCGTATATTTCCGCTTTTCCCTGGCGAAACTGCCCTCAAAAGGGGGGATTCCATGCGATACCATACCCAGGCCCAGGAACTTATCCGGCGTTCCGGCGGGGAGGCCCGGCGTTTGGGCCACAGCTATGTTGGCTCGGTACATCTGCTGCTGGCCCTGTGTCAGGCTCCCGGGGGAACGGCCCAACTGCTGCGAAGCCTGGGAATCGAGCCGGAGTTTCTGCGGGAGCTGACAAGGCTTCTCTACGGGGTGGGAAAACCGGAACTGCCCTTGCCCCAGGGCTTTACCCCGGAGGCAAGAAGAATTTTAAAACTGGCCAGCCGGGAAGCACGGCAGCAGGGAAAGCGGCAGGTAGAGCCTGCCCATGTACTGCTGGCAGTGGCCCGGGCAGAACACAGCGGGGCAGGGCTGCTGCTGAAAACCTGCGGCATTGACCCGGATACCTTATTCACCCATACGCTGCAATATCTGTTTGACGTTCCCCAAAGGCGGAACGGGAAAAAGGAGGGGACCACTACGAAACTGTTGGAGCAATTCAGTGAGGACTTGGTGCAGAAAGCCATGACCATGGAGCCGGTGATCGGACGGGACCGGGAGATCGATACGGTCATCGGCATTCTTTGCCGGAAGAACAAAAACAATCCGGCTTTGATCGGAGAGCCGGGGGTGGGGAAGACCGCCATTGCCGAGGGGTTGGCCCAGCGGATGGCCCTGGGCAGCGTGCCGCCCCAGCTCAAGGAAAAGCGGCTCTACAGCCTGAACATGGCAAGCCTGGTAGCAGGGACCAAATACCGGGGGGAGTTTGAAGAGCGGCTGCGGGATGTGCTGTCGGAAATTCGCCGCAGTGGGGACGTGATTTTGTTTGTGGATGAAATGCACACCATCGTCGGTGCCGGTGCGGCGGAGGGGGCAATCGATGCGGCCAATATTCTAAAACCCGCTCTGGGCCGGGGGGAACTGCAAATGGTAGGGGCCACCACCCGGGAGGAATACCGAAAATACATTGAAAAGGACGCGGCCTTGGAACGCCGCTTCCGGCCTGTGGCGGTGGAGGAGCCGGACCGGGAAACCACCCTGGAAATTCTAAAGGCGTTGAAGCCGGGGCTGGAACGGCACCACCGGCTGCGGATTTCCGAGGAGGCACTGACAGAGGCGGTGCGGCTGTCCGTCCGGTATCTGCCGGACCTGTATCTGCCGGATAAGGCCATTGACCTCTTAGACGAGGGGGCCGCCCGGGCAAAAATGGAGGATGTGTGCTGCGTCCGGGCTTCCTCAGCAAGAAAGGCTCTGGAAGAGGAACTCCACGAGGCGGTACGGGAACGCCGGTTTGAGCGGGCGGCGGAACTGCGGGATAAGGTGCAGGGTCTGATGGAGCGCAGTGCCGACGGAAAACGGAGTCGGGCGGTGACGGCGGCGGACATTGCCTGGGTGGTCTCTGCCAGAACCGGCATTCCCGTAGGACGGCTGACGGCCCAGGAGCGGGAGCGGCTGCTGGGGCTGGAGGGGCTGTTATCGTCCCACGTGATGGGCCAACCCAAGGCCATCCGGGAGGCGGCGGAGGCGGTGCGCCGGGGCTTTTCCGGCCTGCGGGATGCCAGACGGCCCATAGCCTGTCTGCTGTTCGCCGGACCCACGGGCGTGGGTAAAACAGAGCTGTGCCGGGCCTTGGCAGAGGAGGTTTACGGCAGCCGGGAGGCCATGCTGCGGCTGGATATGACGGAGTATATGGAGCGGCACTCCGTATCCCGGCTGATCGGGGCACCTCCTGGGTATATCGGCTACGATGAGGGCGGCAAGCTGACGGAAGCAGTCCGCAGACGGCCCTATTCCCTGGTGCTGCTGGATGAGCTGGAAAAGGCCCACCCGGAGGTGTTGGGGCTGCTGCTGCAAATCATGGAGGAGGGCGAGCTGACGGATTCCACAGGCCGGGTGGTGAGCTTTAAAAATACCATTGTCATTATGACCTCCAATGTAGGCGGAGAAAACAAGGGCGATGGCCTGGGCTTCTGCGCCCAGGGAAAACAGGGGCAGTTTGCCAAGGCCTTGCAGGAGCGGTTTACGCCGGAATTTTTGGGTCGGCTGGACGGCACGGTGTATTTTGAGACGCTGGGAAAAGGAACCATGGAATCCATTGCCCAGAAATATCTCCGGGAGCTGCAGCACCGCAGTGCCGGGGCAGGGATCCAACTGGTGATCCCCGGGGGCCTGGCTGAGGCCCTGGCGGAACGCTGCCAGGGCCGGGATGGGGCGCGGCAGCTGCGAAGACTTGTCCAGCGGGAGGTGGAGGATGCACTGGCGGTATTTCTCCTGCGTTGCACCAAAAAGCCCGGCAGAGTGCGCCTGAAGATGGAAGAGGGAGCCGTCCGGTTTGGCCTGTAAGGGCCGGACCGGCAGAGAGAAAGAGCGCATTTTTGCGTTTTAACCGAACACTTGTTTTAATATACCGATAAAAAATAGGATTTTTACACCGAAACCCAGAGAATCTCCCAAATAGTGATTGATTTTTTTTCGGGATGGGGGTATACTATTGAAAAATGGAGCAAAGTGGTAGACTGTGGAGGAAATGGGGGTGAGACAGTGATCGGGAAATACGCGGCACGGATGGATGACAAAAACCGTCTGGTGGTTCCGGCAAAGCTGAGAGCGGAGCTGGGGGAGACCTTCTATGTGACCTTGGGTGTCAACTGCGGCCATCGCTGTCTTACGGTGTATACCGCCCAGGAGTGGCAGCGGCTCAGCGATAATTTTAACGCCCTGAGCCTGTCCCAGCGGGCGGGGGCCACCAGCCTGATTTTTATGAACGCGGCAGAGTGTACCCCGGATAAGCAGTCCCGGGTGGGTCTGACCCAATTCCTACTGAACTACGCCGGAATTGACCGGGAGATCATGATCGTTGGTCGGGCCGGTCAGGCGGAAATCTGGGACGCAGCGGAATTCCAGACCTTTGAGCAGGAAAACCTCAGCCCCGAAAAACTTTTGGCATCCTTGGAGGCAATCGGACTATGAGCGAATTTCATCATGTATCCGTCCTCCTGGACGAGTGCATTCAGGCCCTGAACATCAAGCCTGACGGAATTTACGTGGACGGCACCCTGGGCGGTGGCGGCCACTCCTATCATATCGCGGAAAAGCTGACCACCGGTCGGCTCATTGGCATTGACCGGGACCCGGTGGCTCTGGCGGCGGCGGGAAAGCGGCTGGAGCCGTTTGTAGACCGGGTAACTCTGGTCCACTCCAATTTCTGCCGCATGGCCCAGGTTCTGGAAGAACTGGATATTCCCGGTGTTGACGGCATTCTGCTGGACTTGGGTGTATCCTCCCCCCAGCTGGATGACGGGGCCAGAGGCTTTTCCTACATGGCCGATGCCCCTCTGGACATGCGCATGGACTCGGGGGACGCTTTAACGGCCTACACCGTGGTGAACACCTGGCCCCAGGAGGAACTGAAACGTATCCTCTATGACTACGGTGAGGAACGCTACGCCCCGGCCATCGTTTCTGCCATTGTCAGACGGCGGGAGACGGCCCCTATTGAAACCACCTTGGAGCTGGTGGATGTAATTCGCTCGGCTATGCCCGCGGCAGCTTTGCGGGAAAAGCAGCACCCGGCAAAGCGCAGCTTTCAGGCCATCCGCATTGCGGTGAATGACGAATTGAATTCCGTTTCCAAGGCCATGGAAACCATGATCCCCAAGCTGAACCCCGGTGGACGGTTGGCGGTCATTACGTTCCACTCCCTGGAAGACCGGATTGTCAAAAGTGCCATGGCCGCCGGGGCCAAGGGCTGCATCTGCCCGCCGGAGTTTCCCGTGTGTGTCTGCGGCAGAAAGCCCCAGGTGAAGCTGCTGACCCGGAAGCCCATTGTATCCGGGGAAGAAGAATTGGACCAGAATCCCAGAGCCAGAAGTGCCAAGCTTCGGGTTTGCGAGAAGCTGTAAGTGCCGGAGGTGGAAACATGGACCAAAAACCGGTAATTCAATATATTGGCCAGTTCTATGTCTACGGCAGCGAAGTAAAGGCCAAGAAAAGAAACGAACCCAAAAGAACGCTGCTTCCCACGGTGAAAACCACCCGGGAGCGGAAAGTATACATAGACCCGGTGGCCGTTGGGGGCATTGCCCTGGCGGTGTGCATCCTGGTGGCCCTGGTGGTAGGCGGCATTCGCCTGAATGCCTGTATGACGGGCTACGCCGCCGCCGAGGAAACCCTGTCGGAGCTAAAGCGGGAAAACGCCCGCCTGGAACACGCCTACCGTACCTCTCTCAACCTGGAAACGGTGAAAAAACGGGCGGAGGAGTTAGGCATGATCCCCCAGGCAGAGGCGGCCCAGGCAAGCATCCGGGTAACGGTTCCGGAACACAAGGGAGAACCCAGTGTCTGGGAGAATTTCGTTTGGTTTATTTCGGGGCTTTTGGCCCCGACGGAGGCTCCGGTGGAATAATCCCAAGGAGCGCACATATCCTGAAAACGGCAGCTGCAAGTGGGCGGCGAGGGGTTCCCTTGCCGCCCTTTTCAGTCAAAAGGCTGCCGGAAAGGGATGGGTATGGGAAACGGTGCCAAAAAGGTCTACCGCCGGACCCGGATGGACAGCGGCCAGCACCTGCGGATCCGGATTACAGCCCTGATTCTGGGGTTTCTGATGTTTCTTCCGGTGGCGGCCCGGTTATATGGGCTGATGGTGCGGGATTTTGACTATTATTCCGCCAGGGCTTTGAACAATCAGACCCGCTCTACGGCGGCGGCCTCCGACCGGGGGATGATCTACGACCGGAATATGAATATTCTGGCCTCCTCCCAGGGGGTGGAGCATGTTTATCTGAACCCCAATGAGTTAAAGCAGTCCAAGGCGGACTTGCAGAGTGTGGCCGCCTTTTTAGCACCGCTGGTGGGCCGGGATGCCGGGTGGATCATGGAGCAGGGGTCAGATACCCGCCGCCGCTACAAGCAGGTGGGTTCCGGAGTGTCTCAGGAGACGGCCCAGCGCATCCGGGCCTATATGAAGCAGCAGGGCATTTCCGGTATCCACCTGGAACCGGCGGCACTGCGGACCTATCCCTTTGGGAGCCTGGCCAGCCAGGTCATTGGCTTTACCAACCGTTCCGGGGAGGGCTGCGAGGGAATCGAGGCGGCCTATGACCGGTTTCTTTCCGGAAAGCCCGGAAAGGTCATTACAACAAAGGGCAACAACGAAATGGATATGCCCTATTCCTATGAAAATTACACCGACGCCCCTCCGGGATGCAGCGTCATTCTGACGTTGGACACCACCGTGCAGGCCTGTCTTGAAAAACAGCTCCAGGCCGCCATAGACCGGTACGCCGTTCAGAACGGGGCCTTTGGCCTGGTAATGAACTGCAAAACCGGAGAAATCCTGGCCATGGCCACCCTGGGAGGCTTTGACCCCAACGAGTATCAGCAGATATACGACCCGGAAACCCGCCGTGCATTGCAGGCGCAAAAGGACAGTTATGCACAGTTCCCTGTGGATAGCCCCGAATATGCCCGGGGGGCCAAGGCCTACGAAGAAGCTCTGACCCAGGCACGGCTCAAACAGTGGCGCAACCGGGTGCTGTCCGATGGCTATGAGCCGGGGTCTACCTTTAAGGTTCTGACCATGGCGGCGGCTCTGGACTGCGGGGCCATTGACCTGGATACCCCCTTTTACTGCCGGGGGGCGGAGCAAATTCCAGGCAGGTCCCAGCTGCTCCACTGCTGGCGTTCCGCCGGTCACGGGGCGGAAAAGACACCCCAGGCCCTGCAAAACTCCTGCAACCTGGCCTTTGCTCACATTGCCCTGAAACTGGGCGGGGAGCGGTTTTATCAATACGTCAAAACCTTTGGCATTCTGGAAAAAACCGGCATTGACCTGTCCGGCGAGAGCAAGGGCGTGTTTTTTGAAAAGGCCCTGGTGACCAATACGGACAAATGGGGTACCGCCAGTCTGACTTCCGGCTCCTTTGGGCAGACCTTTAAGATCACCCCCTTGCAGCTGGTTCGGGCCATTGCTTCCGTTGTCAATGGGGGACGGCTTCTGGAGCCTTATCTGGTATCCCAGGTGGTGGATGGCCGGGGGAATACGGTATTGAAGCAGGAGCCAACGGTGGTTCGCCAGACCATTTCTCCGGAGACCTCCAAGACCATGCGGCAGCTGATTCGGTCAGTCGTAACGGAGGGAACGGCGAAAAATGCCAATGTGGCGGGCTTTTCTATTGGAGGAAAGACCGGGACAAGTGAAAAAATAGATGTTTTCGACGAAAACGGCCACCGTGTCCTGGATAAAATTGTTTCATTCGTGGGGGTTGCGCCTATGGAGAATCCGGAGTATATTGTATTGGCGGCCTTGGACACCCCGTCCCGGTCCACTGGGATCTATATTTCAGGGGGTGTGATGGCCGCTCCCACCGTAGGGGCCATCATGGCGGATATACTGCCTTACCTGGGCGTTTCCAAGAATTACACCCCGGAGGAACTGCCGGGGCAGCAAATCCTCGTGCCGGATCTGACAGGGCTTTCCAAAAAGGAAGCAGAAAAGCAGCTGAAAGAATTGGGACTCGCTGCTGCTTTCCAGGGAGAGGGAGAACAGGTTCTGGGCCAGATCCCCGGGGCCGGTCAGACCCTGCCGGGAGAAAGTCAGGTGCTTTTGTATCTGGAGCCGCCGGAAGAACCCCGGCTTGTGACCGTGCCGGACTTCAAGGGGAAAAACAAAGCCCAGGCCGCGGCCCTGGCAGGTGCCTTGGGGCTGTACATTCTGCCCGTGGGCAACCCGGAGACCGGCCAGGCCGTAACGGCCATTGCCCAGGAACCGGAAAGCGGGACCCAGGTAGAGCAGGGTGCAACCGTTACGCTTCACTTTGCCGATCAAAAAATAAAAGATTAGCGATATAAATATTGTAGATACAATGGAGGTCGCCATGAAATTACAGACGCTTTTGCAGAATGTTGAGGTATTGGAGCTTCACGCAGACCCGGAAACGGAAATCCTGGGTGTGGCTTATGATTCACGGAAAGTGGAAAAGAATGGCCTGTTTGCAGCCATTTCAGGGTTTGCTTCTGACGGAAACCGGTTTATCCCCATGGCCATGGACCGGGGGGCGGCGGTGGTGGTCACAGCCAAGCGGCCGGAGGAGGATGTGCCCTATGTATTGGTTTCAAATGACCGGCTGGCCCTGGCTCAAGTTTCCTGCAACTTCTACGGCCACCCGGCAAAGGCCATGAAGCTGGTGGGCATTACGGGAACCAACGGAAAAACTTCTGTTACATTGCTTCTGAAAGCCG
This sequence comes from uncultured Oscillospiraceae bacterium, assembly GCA_934593275.1. Classification (GTDB taxonomy): domain Bacteria; phylum Bacillota; class Clostridia; order Oscillospirales; family Oscillospiraceae; genus Faecousia. The sequence goes on from CAKTQE010000017.1 coordinate 29,451, forward strand.
TTTTGGAAAAGACCCGGGGGGCCAAAGTGGGCCTTGTCGGCACCATGGGCAACTGCATTGGCGCAGAGCAGATCCCCTCTGAGCGGACTACTCCGGAAAGTCTGGAATTGCAGGGACTCTTTGATAGAATGCGGCAGGCGGGATGCGAATATGCTGTGATGGAGGTATCCAGCCATGCCATCGCCTTAGACCGGGTGGGGGGGCTGCGCTACGATGTGGCGGCCTTTACCAACCTGACAGAGGACCACCTGGATTTCCACAAAACCATGGAAGCCTACCGGGATACCAAGGCAGAGTTGTTCCGCAGATGTGACAAAGCGGTCATCAACCTGGATGACCCCTCCGGAGAAGCCATGCTGGCGGCAGCGGAATGCCCGGTGCTGACCCTGGGAAACCATGGGGCCTTGAGGGCGGAACAGGTGGAGCTTCATGCCCGGGGCGTGGAATTTACGGCGGTCTATGAGGGACGGCACATTCCCGTGTCGGTACCCATTCCCGGACGCTTTACGGTTTACAATGCCTTGACGGTGCTGGGGGTCGCCCTGGAACTGGGAATCTCTCTGGAAGAGACTGCCCAGGCACTGAAAACGGTTTCCGGTGTGAAGGGCCGCATTGAGGTGGTGCCTACCCCGGGGATGCCCTACACGGTGCTGATCGACTATGCCCACACCCCGGACGGCCTGGAAAAAGTGCTGCTGTCGGCCCGGGATTTCTGCAAGGGTCGGCTCATTGCCGTCTTTGGCTGCGGCGGAGACCGGGACCCCATCAAACGGCCCATTATGGGAAAAATCGGCGTTCAATGTGCGGATTTTTCCATTATTACCTCTGATAATCCCAGAACAGAAGAGCCGATGGCCATTATCCGGGACATTTTGCAAGGCATCGAGCCGGGGATGGGGGAATACACCGTTATTGAAGATCGGAGAAAGGCCATCAGATATGCTATGGACATTGGCAAAAAAGATGATATAATTGTACTGGCAGGAAAGGGCCATGAAACCTATCAGGAGATCAATGGCCATAAATACCATTTGGACGAACGGGAAGAAGTTCAATCCTACCTGTCGGAATTGAGGAACGCGCATGAGTAAGATCACGCTGAAACAGGCGGCCCTTTGGTGCGGCGGCACTGTGGAGGAGAAATACGAGCAGGTCACTTTCCTGGGGGCCTGCAACGATACCAGAACCTTGCAGCCCGGACAGCTGTTTCTGGCACTGCAAGGAGCCAGAGACGGCCATGAGTTTATTCCGGCGGCCCTGGAAAAGGGAGCCGCGGCGGTGCTTTGTACCCACAAAGAGGGGGACTATCCCGCCATTGTAGTGCCGGACGTGCGGTTGGCCCTGGGAGATATCGCCCGGGGCGAGCGGCAGCGGCTGGGCTTCCGGGTGGTGGGTGTCACCGGCTCTGTGGGCAAAAGCACCACCAAGGAAATGATCGCTTCCGTATTGGAGGGGACATTCCGCACCGCCAAAACCCCGGTGAATCACAACAACGACATCGGTATGCCCATGGCCATTCTGGCCATGCCGGAGGATACCCAGGTGGCGGTACTGGAAATGGGCATGAATCATTTCCGGGAAATGGCCTACCTGTCCTCCATCGGCCAGCCGGACATAGCGGTGATCATCAATATCGGCACTGCTCACATTGAGTTTTTGGGCAGTCAGGCGGGCATCCGTCAGGCGAAAATGGAAATCCTGGAGGGCATGAAGCCTGAGGGAACACTGCTGTTAAACGGTGACGATGCCATGCTCCGGGAGCTTCCTCAGATGCCCCAGCAAAAAACCGTGTATTTTGGCGCGGCGGAGGGCTGTGCGGTGCGGTGCCGGGAAATCGTCAACGCCGCCGACGGCCTGCGCTTCCGGGTGACCGGGGCGGGAGAAAGCTTCTCCGTCATTATGAATCTGGAGGGCAAGCACTTTGTCAGTGATGCCATGGCGGCGGTGGCCGTGGGCCTGGAACTGGGAGTGCCGCCGGAGGAAATTCAGCGGGGGCTGCGTGGCTTCCGAAACCTTTCCGGGCGGCAGGAGACTCTGCGGGCCTATGGGTACACCCTGATCAAGGACTGCTACAACGCAGGGCCTGAATCCATGGAAGCGGCACTGATGGTGCTGGGAGAAAAACCGGGCCGGAAAATCGCCGTTCTTGGAGATATGCTGGAATTGGGTGACCGGGCCGCGGCGGAACACTACCGCATTGGCCGCATTGCCGCAGAGCGTTTGGACTATGTTCTGGCCTACGGCAAGTGCGCTGAACGGGTGATCGGCGGCTGCATTACCGGTGGCATGAAAGACAGCCGGGCCATTGCCTTTACAGACCAGAAAGCCATGGCCTTGGAGCTGCAGCGCATTGCCAAGCCCGGTGACGTGATTTTGTTTAAGGGCAGCCGGGGAATGCACATGGAGCATGTGCTGGAAGCCTTTATGAAATATGAGAAAGACCTGAACGGAGGAGAACCTACATGATCCGAGTAATTGTAATGGCTGTTATCAGCTTTGTGACCGCGGCACTGCTGGGCCATTTTCTGCTGCCGGTGCTGCGCGCCCTGAAAGCTGGGCAGTCTGTGCGTTCCATTGGCCCCACCTGGCATAACAACAAGGCCGGTACGCCCCTGATGATGGGCCTGATGTTTATTGGCAGCAGCCTGGTTTGTCTGCTGCTGAATCTGCCCAACACCCAGGAGTTCAGTGCCATTTACGTGTTTATCCTGGCGTTCTGCTTTGGTGCCATCGGTTTTCTGGACGATTACTGCAAGGTCCGCAACAGACGGGACATGGGCCTGACCGCCCTGCAAAAGTCCTTTTTGCAGGCGGCGGTTTCCGCGGTGTTCCTGTATACTCTGTACATGCAGGGCATTCTGACCTGTGATCTGTACATTCCTTTTGCCAATGTACGCTTTTATATTTCTCCGGCGGTTTATCTGCTGCTGTCCCTGTTTATCATGGTGGGTACGGTGAACGCCGTGAACCTGACCGATGGCATTGACGGACTCAGTGCTTCCGTGACCATCCCGGTGATGGTGTTCTTTGCTGCCGCCGCTCTGGCGGTGGACCGGGAGGAACTGGCGGTGCTTCCGGCGGCCATGATCGGCGGACTTTTGGCATTCCTGGGCCTTAATTGGCATCCTGCCAAGGCGTTCATGGGCGACACCGGCTCTTTGTTCATGGGCGGTGTGGTCTGCGGTCTGGCCTATGCCATGGATATGCCTCTGGTGCTGGTTTTCGTGGGCTTTGTATACCTGGTAGAGACCCTTTCCGTGATTTTGCAGGTGAGCTACTTTAAGCTGACCCACGGAAAGCGGCTGTTTAAAATGAGTCCCATCCACCATCATTTTGAAATGAGCGGCTGGAAAGAAGAAAAAATCGTGCTGAGTTTTGCGGGGGTATCCGCGCTCATGTGCATCGTGGCCTGGCTGGGCATCTCCGGTCTGGTATAATGAAAAAACATCACCGGCCTCAGGATTCGGTTTTTGCCGGATCCTCTTGCCGGTTGAACCGCTATTTTCCCGGGAAAGGAGCGCAGTATGGCGGAAAGGACCCTTTCTGCCAAAGAGGACCGCGGGGGGAACCCCGGAGCGCGTTTTGACTACCCCTTTCTGATTTTGACGCTCCTGCTGCTGACGGTGGGACTTGCGGTGCTGTATTCCGCCAGTGCCGCCCAGAGTGCCTATGATACCGGTGGGGCCACCTCCACTCGGTATTTGCAGCGTCAGGCGGTGTGCGCCGGACTGGGGCTTCTGGCCATGTATGGCTTCAGTCGGGTCCCGGCAAGGGTTTGGTATCGGCTGGCCTGGCCCTGCTACGGTCTGAGTATTTTGCTGCTGCTCAGCGTTTTGTTGGTGGGCCAGCAGGTCAACGGGGCCAGACGCTGGATCAATATTGCAGGGCTTCAATTTCAGCCCTCGGAAATCGCGAAATTCACCCTGATTCTGCTCCTTTCCAGACTGAGCAGCAACTATGGAGAAAAAGCCGCCCGGTTTCGCTATGGCGTTCTGGGCTTTGGCGGGGCCTTGCTGGGGATCCTCATTCCCCTGGCCCTGGAAAAACATTTAAGTGCCATTATGCTTCTGGGACTGGTGGCCGTGGTGATGATGTACATCGCCGGGACCCATCCCAAGTGGCTGCTGCTGGGAGCTGCCGGCGCAGTGGTATTTTTGTTGGTGTATATCCGCTTTATGGGTTACGCCGGAGACCGGGTCACCGCTTGGCGGAACCCGGAGTCAGACCCCGGGGATACGGGGTATCAGATTTTGCAGTCCCTGTATGCCATTGGCTCCGGCGGTGTGTTCGGCCTGGGCTTTGGCAAAAGCAGACAGAAATATCTGTATCTGCCTTTTCAGTATAACGATTATATCTTTGCCATTGTCTGCGAGGAGCTGGGCCTGGTGGGTGCCTGCGGCATCATCTTCCTGTATGCCCTGCTGCTTCTGCGGGGGTACTGGATCGCCCGAAAGGCAGAAAACCGGTTTTCAACGGTTTTGGCCGCCGGTCTTGTGACTCTCATTGCCGTGCAGACCATTTTAAACTTGTGTGTTGTCACGAATCTTTTGCCCTCTACCGGCATTGCGCTACCGTTTTTCTCCTACGGAGGAACGGCCCTGGCAGTGAACCTGGGGGAAATGGGAATCGTGCTGAATATATCCCGTTCCGGGAACAATCGAACCATCAGGAGGAAAGAATTTTGAATCTGGTATTTACCTGCGGCGGTACCGCCGGACATATCAATCCCGCCATTGCCATTGCCAACGAAATGCGGCGGCGTGACCCGAGCTGTGGGGTGCTGTTTATCGGGGCCGTAGGCCATATGGAGGAAAAACTGGTACCCCAGGCGGGCTTTGAACTGAAAACCTTGCCCGGCTCCGGTCTGAGCCGGAAAAAGAATTTTGCCGGTCTCAAGCAGAACATCCACGCCGTCAACTGCGTGCTGCAGGCGGTAAAGGAGTGCAAAAGGATTTTCCGGGAGTTTCAGCCCGATGTGATCATCGGCACCGGCGGCTACGCCAGCTTCCCGGCCCTTTACGCCGGAAGCAAAATGGGCATTCCCACCTGTGTCCATGAGTCCAACGCCGTTCCCGGTGTGACCACCAAGATGATCGCCAAGCGGGCCAGCCGGGTGCTGGTGGCCTTTGAGGAAAGCGTGGGCCATTATGATGACCCCAAGAAAGTCGAAGTGGTGGGAATGCCTGTGCAGCAGGGCTTTATCTACAATGACAAAAAGAAAGCCCGGCAGGAGCTGGGCCTGACGGATGAATTCGTGGTGCTTTCCGCTTTCGGAAGCCTGGGAGCCAAGCACATGAACGAGATCATGGCCGACCTGTTCGTTTTGGAAAAGGAAGCGGGCTATCCTTTCCACCACATCCACGCCACCGGCGGCTTTGGCTGGGAGTGGATGCCGGAATTGGTCAAAAAGGATGGGGTAGACCTGCCCCATACCCCCAGCATCGATATGCGGGAGTATATTTACGATATGCCGGTGGAAATGGCGGCGGCGGATGTGGTCATCAGCCGCTCTGGTGCGGCGACCTGCAATGAGATCGGCGTTTCCGGTACCCCCAGCATTCTGATTCCCTCGCCCAATGTAACAAACAACCATCAGGAACACAACGCAAGGGTATTGTCTGACAGGAATGCTGCTGTTACCGTTCTGGAAAAAGACTGTACGGCCCAGGTCCTCTTTGACCAGATTCTCGGTTTGCTGCATGACCCGGACAGACGGGAAACCATGAGCAAGACCCTTCGCAGCATGGTTCGGCTGGACTCCACCCAGAAGATCTGCGATATTGTGGAGGAACTGGGCCGCCACTAAGCACGTGCTGCCCCGGAGATTTCCCATGCCCCAGAGTCCCAGGAGGAACAACAATGGATACGAATGAAAATACCGGGTTCCAACCCCCGGAAGAACAGAATCAAAAGCCAACGCCCAGCCCTACCCCCCGGGCCAGTGCCCCCAAAATGGACGGTGTTAGCGCAGGAGGTCGGCCCCGCCGTCCGGATGCCCAGGAGGCGCAAAAGAAAAAAGCGGCCCCTCAGCAAAGAAAACGTCCCGCCGCCCCGGAGGAAAAACCGGCAGCACCTCAAAAGTCCCGCCGTCCTGCGGAACAGCCCCGGAAGCCCCAGGGGGAAGAGCAGCCCCGGAAGCCCCAGGGGGAAGAGCAGTCCCGGAAACCCCAGAGCGGGGAACAGCCCCGGAAGCCTCAGAGTGAAGAACAGTCCCGGAAGCCCCAGCGAGCAGAGCAGCCCCGGAAAGCACGGAGTGCCGGGGAACAAGCCCAAAAGCCCCGGAGTGCTGCCCCGGAGGCAGGGCAGACGCCCCGCCGCAAACCGGCCAAGGCCTCCCAGGAGCCTGGGAAAAAGCAGCCCAGCCGGAAGAGAAACGCCGATTCCGGGGATTCCGGCTACCAGCCCTATCGCCAGGCCGGACGGCGGAAAAAGGCCCAGCGTTCCATGAACGTCAAGACCTTCTTCTCTGCCCAGAATCCGGTGCTTCGGTGGTTTGAGCGGATCCGGTACAACAAAGACAGCTTTGCGGAGGATTCCGACATTGCCAAGCAGCGTCGCCAGCGGCGGGAAGCGGAGAAAGAAAAACGCCGCAAACGCCAGAGTGTTTTCAGCAGCCCCGCGGTGATTTATACCCAGCCCGCCGCCTTTAACCGGGACAGGCTCCTGGTGCAGCTGATGACGGTGCTGGCGGTGGTAGCGGCCCTGATGGTAGGCCTTTCCCTGTTTTTCAAGGTCAAGGTCATTACGGTTTCCGGTACGGGTGTGTACAGCCCCTATACCATTCAGGAGGCCTCCGGTATCTCCGAGGGGGAGAATCTTCTGACCCTGGGCAGAAACCGGGCCGCAAGCCAGATACTGGCCAAGCTTCCCTATGTAAAAAGTGTTAGAATTGGAATAAAACTACCGGATACGGTTAATATTGAGATTGTGGA
>CAKTQE010000018.1 GCA_934593275.1 uncultured Oscillospiraceae bacterium
TAAGAATCTGTCCTATTTCAACCGGGCGTTCAAGGCCAGCTTTGGGCTGACACCAAGAGAGTATCGGCTCAGGTAGAGATGATGCACCACAATATGTTCATTCCTGGAGATTCCAGAGTACTCAAGCAAATTAGATAGGGTCGGTTGGAGCATCTGGCAACAACAGAGGATGAAACAAAGATATCATAAGGCAGAATTATCATAATCGCATTACAAGTCTATACAGAAAAGTCCTTTTGCTTCCCGTTTGAAGTCAAGAAGGGCTTTTCTTGAAAATACCGGGGCGCACACAGTTTTCATTAATAGCTATTTTCAATTATCTACTGTTTTATTTTCAAACTGACTGTTATCCGATCATTATTGATAACTCTGCATCCCCCGCATTGATCTCTCAAATAAAGTATCTATGAATGACTTATCGTGCAATGTGCGGCTCTAAAGTGCTTTTCCTTATAAAGAAGCCCGCTGGTATTGAAGAACTTTTTTAGTGGAAGGCCGCTTTTTTGATGCCACTGCCGGAGTTCGGCCACGGTTGGGTTTTGCTCCTTGATGTGGCGGGTCACATATGGAATCCCTTTGGCGTCAAGCCATTTCTGGGCCTTTTGGCAGGTGGTGCATTTGGGGTAGCAAAGAAAAATCATGGTGGGATACCTCCTGTGGTTCGATATTTGGTGCGTTTCGTATACGCCATTGCTGTATGGAAAACAATGGGGTTCGCAGCGATTCCGCGTTCATCTGCATTTCTGCCGCAGCAAAACCGTTTCGCAGACCCGGTTGGCAATCAGTTCCCGGTCACGGGCGGGGTAGTATTCCAGCAGAGACTCCACCTTCTGCGCAAGCTGCGTTCGGGTAAAATCGGGGATTTCCAGCTGCTTACCATACAGGCTTTCCATGGTGTGAATTTGCCGATTGAAGGTGGTCTGGAACGGACGAGCCTTTGCCTGGGCAATCAGGGACTTGGGGATTATCTCAAAGGGATTATACATGACGTTAGAAAGGAGCCCTGCGCCCTGGTCGAAGATGGGACAGTAGTCGAACCCGCCATCTCTGGCAATGACCGCAATGTTGTTGAGATGCCGGTCGTCGTTGAGGACAAGACCGTCAATTTCAAACAGCAGCGTCAGGTACTGGGGGAACAGGGACAGGCCGGTGATGCTTGCCGTTTCCTCTGCCAGATAGGCCATTCGCTTTTTGTCGCTGGTCATGCGGCTTAGCGTCTCAGAGAGCGGCTTTCCTGTATATTGCTGGAATAGGTGTGCAAGGGTAATAATGGACTCGCCCGCTTTCAAAAAATTCGGACTGCTGCACCCGGTCCGCTCCCGGCCATGAACCAAAAGACGCTCCATACGGTAGCGTACAAAGGTGAAGGGAAAATCCGCTTCCATGTTGCTGTACTCCAATAATTGAGAGGTAAAGACCTCCGCCAGTGCCTCGTAGCCAAATTGGTCCAGCTTGTACCAGATGCCGCTGTCCAGCCATTTTTCCTGATTGCCCTTGGAGGATGTTTCCGCGATTTTCTGATCAGATACCAATTGAACGGTCATTTCAATTCCTCCACAGTCAGCCACAGATCATCCCCTGCCATGCGCCCCTGGGTTTTGCGGATAATTTCCAACGGCTCGTACCTGTCCACTCCAATTGCTTCCAGATACTCCTGTAGTCCGGCTCTGGTTTTCGGAATGCAGCGATCTTCCAGAAAGTGCTGGTAATCCTTCCAGATTGGATTCTTGTTATTTCCAAAGGGAAGTTTCAGACAATCCGCAGCGAGATTTTCAACGCATACCGTTTTCTTGGTTTCGTCAGCGGCAATCCGGGCGCAGAGGGTGTCCCCGGAATAGTAGGAGAGAAGAAGCACTTTGTGCTCAGCGTGGCGGCTGGCTTCCAGAAATTCCGCAAGGGACAGCTTTCTGGTAATGACGATGGAAGCACCGTCGAAGCGCAGCTCCACCTGCCGCTGCTCCGGGGTCAGCCCCATTTCCTTGATCCAAGTGGAGGGGAGGGCCAGCTTATAGTTTGTCGCATTGCCCCCGGCTGTGCCGCCGGAGGTGCCGATGATCAGATTTGCGGTTCGTGTTTCCATGGGATATCACCTCAAGAATAGTATATACTATTCGTTACGAATAATCAATATTTTCTTTTGGAGAGACCTGTTCTTCAATTTAACAATATGGACTAGGGTGAGTTCTACAGATTCTCCGCAAAATAATGTTCCTTAGCATAAGCAAATACCTGGTTGAATTTCTCTGCGGCAATCCTGCTGATTTCCAGTTCTGGCTGCATCATATCAAAGGCATGTATACCTGTGTGGTAAACATCCACTTCGGCAGGGATGCCTGCGCATTTCAGAGTTTCCATGTAGCGAAGTGTTTCCACATAAAACGGCTCTCCGTCTCCAACGAAGGTACCGGCAATATACCCGCCGCCGTGAATCCACAGAATCCCGGCGGCGTTTTGTGCGCCCCCTTTTGGAGAAAGCACCAACGCCGGGATGGAACCTCTGGCGGTGGGAATCCGAATTGTGGAGACGGCAATATCTTTGTCGGGCCTCATAGATCGCATGGGAATCAACTCCTTTTATGGACAACATATCACATTGTGGCGTACCTTTCAAGTGTTGTCCTCGGAGTTTTATGCTGTGGGACGAAGAAAACATTGGCAGTTGATAGAGAGCCGCTGCTGTCTGTGGCAGGTGGCGTTTTTATCAGTAGTGCCTTTGTTGCCTTGCATATAAAGTTGTGATATGATGGGAGGAAAAGGCAGTAACAGATGTCAATAAAGTCTGGCAGCAGGTGCGGACATCTGCTTCTACTGCCTTGAAACAAGAAAAAGTGGAAGGAGCCATCCTTATGATGAGAATAGGCGTCATTTCAGATACCCACGGCCTGCTCCGGGAGGAAGTTCTGGAAATTCTGCGCGGCTGTGACTACATCCTCCACGGCGGGGATATAAATAATCAGAGCGTGTTGGATACGCTGGAACAAATTGCGCCGGTCTATGCGGTTCGTGGAAACAACGACAAAGAATGGGCCGAGCACCTGCCCCATGACTTGACGGTGCAGCTGGAGGGCCTAAAAATTTTCATGGTGCATAATAAAAAAGAAACTCAAAATCTGCCGATTGATGCGGATATTGTTGTTTTTGGACACTCTCACAAGTATTTTGAGCAGGTGATTGATGGGAAACTCTGGCTCAATCCAGGCAGCTGCGGCAAGCGGCGGTTTGGTCAGGAAATCAGCTTTGCGGTTTTGACGATTGATGGGGAAAGCTATCGGGTGCAGAAAATCGTTTTGCCGCAGACGTAGGGATTAAACAGGATATACAATGAACGATGGGGTCAGGCGATGAGCCTGGCCCATTCATTATGGAAAAAGATCGAGTATAGAGATAAAATTCATCACGCCGATGTACTGCTTTCGCTCTCGTTGAAAAGAGTGGCGCATGGATGAGAAAAACTGGAATTTGAGAGAACAGCAAGCACAGCTGCTGTCCGGACACACGGTGATTTTGAGATAATCCAAAGCCATTATTCCTGACTGGAAATGTATGTCGAACTGTGCAGAAAAGTCCTTGCCGTTGTTCGCATTTTCGATTATAATTGACAATGAAATTTTGTAAAAACGTGAAGGTAAAACTGCAACAGGAGTGCTACCTATGAATTATCTGTCCGTTTCACAAACTACTGAAAAATGGGGTATCTCAACCCATCGCATACAGGTTTTGTGCGGAGATGGACGCATATCGGGAGCAATGCGGGTAGGTGCGTTTTGGGCCATTCCGGAGGATGCTACAAAACCAACAGATGCGAGGATCAAGAACGGAAAGTATATTAGAAACATCGAAAGCAAAAATGAGTCTCAGGTATGATTAGCGACTCTGACTCGAAATAGACGGGGCTGCTCCACTTCACAGGTGCAAATGAACGCACATGTTTCGTAATTTGCACTGAGCCCTGTGTCATTTGTTCCCGCAGTAATAATCGAAAGAAATATATGCTGAATAGAATCTTTACGCTAGGAGATAGAAATAATGTCTATAGATATCATTTCAAAGATACAAACTGGTACGCTACCAGATACAAATGCTACGCAGCTATTTTTAATGGATGTTGAAAAATTTCTTGATGCACTTCCTCAGCAGCCACTGTTTGACCTCGTTGTTACATCGCCACCATATAACATTGGTAAAGAGTATGAGACCCAAAAACCTCTCACCGATTATGTTGCATGGCAAAAAAGAATAATCGAGAAAATATATCCGCGACTCAAGGACAACGGTAGCATATGTTGGCAAGTGGGCAATTATGTCGAAAACGGTAGTATTACGCCACTTGACATAGAATTGGCTCCAATTTTTAAAGATTTAAACTTGCACCTACGTAACCGCATTATTTGGCATTTTGGGCATGGACTTCACAATAAGAATCGCTTTAGTGGTCGGTATGAAGTTGTTATGTGGTACACCAAAACAGACACATACACCTTTAACCTTGATGATGTTCGTATACCTGCAAAATATCCTAGCAAGCGAAGTTATCGAGGCGAAAATAAGGGGAAATTGTCTGGAAATCCAAAGGGGAAAAATCCAGAAGATGTGTGGGAAATTCCAAATGTGAAAGGCAATCACATTGAGAAGACAAACCATCCATGCCAATTTCCGGTTGGGCTGATCGAGAGATTGGTTCTCGCATTGACGAATGAAGGAGACTTGGTTTTTGATCCGTTTTCTGGTGTCGCATCTGCTGGTGTTGCTGCTTTACTACATAAGAGAAAGTTTTGGGGGTGCGAAATCATTCCCGAATATATGAATCAGGGGAAAGAGCGACTGGAGCAGACTGTTGCAGGAAGTATCAAGTATCGCCCTTATGATAAACCAATTTATGATGCGAAGACAAGCGCACTGTCAAAGATTCCCGATGAATGGAAGGAGGCAAGCAATGAGAACGCAGATATATGATCATCGCAGTGGTCTTAAAGTAGTCCCCAATGATATCGTTGCTGATGTGAAGAATATAATCTGGAACATTAATCCAGCGTTATCCAAGAAAACAGTATCTAGTCTCAAAGAATCCGTACGAGAGCGCTTAGAGAAAGAGGGGTGGACGGGCGAGTATCGCTTAGACGCAACTTCAAGGATCACGATTTCATCGTATTTAAGAGGCGTTGGGCTGTGTTTTCAGACCGGTAATGTTGGTCGTATATATGCGGACCTTTTGAAATTGCAGACCCTCTATACAAAAGGAAATATAATCGCCGGAATCATTCTTGTTCCCCAGATAAAAACAGCAAAAGAACTCGGATCCAATATGGCAAATTACGAACGTCTGATTAGAGAGTTGCCCATTTTCAGTCAGGTCATAACGATGCCACTTGTTGTAATTGGATTCGATGGAACGGAGGCTGAGTAATGGACTTTACATACTCATTTGGATACCCTAATGTACAACGTACGTTAGCAATCGCAGAAGCTATCAGCAATTCGCATACAGGAGAAAAGTATCAAGTTGATTACCGTGGAAAGTACCGTCCCCTCCCCGTAATTGAAGTGCCCATTGAACTACTTGTTTATCGTATTGAAAACATTCGTACAAAAAGTTTGCAAAGACAGTGGCTAGCGCAGCACCGCGATCTCCCCAGAGATTTATTTGTGAGTGATCCCTTTTCTATTGAAGCACAGGAAAATCAACATCAGGTACTAAAACTACTTGTTGATAAAGAGAATCTGCTAAAAACATTCAGAGATAATGATAAGTTACAGCAGACTGAACCCTTAATTTGCTCTAACGATGGAGTTGTTGTTAATGGCAACCGTCGTCTATGTGCTTGGCGGGAACTATACTATAACAACAAAAGCAAGTACGCACATTTTCAAACTGTCCGTGTGGCGGTTTTACCTGATAATGATCCTCAGGGAATGTATGATCTGGAAGTTGCACTACAAATCCATTCTGATATGAAAGCAGAGTATGTATGGCATGCAATTGCAGCTGATTATCAGGAAAAATTTGATTCAGGTATGGATATCGGGGTGTTAGCAGCTAAGCAAAATAAAAAACCAGAAGAAATCAGCACATATATTGAATGCTACAATTACGCTGCACAGTATTTGGAGTCCATCGGGCATCAAGACGAATGGATGCTAGTCGATAAACAAGAGTATGCTTTTAAACAGATTGTAGTTGGAAGAAAGAATATTACAAATCCAGGTGATAAAGAGCTTTTTCAGGAAATTTCAAGAGCAATGCTTCAGACTCCTGCGGTTGGTGATCGCTTGTATAAGCAGATTCCCAAAGTGGTCTCAGAGCTGGCTATTATTGCGCCAAAGCTGCAAGAAGTTTTTGGAATCAGCATTCAGGACAGTAATGACGATGATCTAGCGTTATTAACCGGCGGAGATACCAGCAGCGAGAATGCAACCAGCTCTCAAATTGCTGCAGGTATTCGTTTGGCTGATAATCCTGCATTGGTAGCACAGACGGTAAAATCTGTATTAGACACAACGGATGAGCTTGAAAAAGAGAAAAAGAAAAAGAGTTTCATTTTTGACCAAGTCATGAAAGCAGCTACCTTGTTGACAAACGCTGTGTCTAATTTGGACGATGCAATGAGTACAGAGGGTGTAGAAAAGCAACTCGACAATATTGAAGGAGCTTGTGCAGTACTTAGAGACTGGGTTAAGTGATATGATTATTCGGATAGACTATTTGACATATACCGAACAAGTCAATATTGCAAACGATTCTACGGACAAAGCTGCATGGAAGGCACTTTACGGTTTCATTTGCGACTATTTACCAATCAGCGTTTTGTCTTATTCAGATTGGAGCATTACCTTTCCGTGGAGATACTTCCTTTCCATTAAGGGATATATTGGGCAATACCTTCTGGCGCATCGGAATCAGTATAAGGTTATCTTTTCTGAAAACGCCAAAGCCAGACTGAAAACAGCGAATGACACCTCATATAATGCTGCAATATCTCAAAGCGGAAGAAGTGAAAGCGACATCTTACAGCAGCTTTCATCTGTTGGGTTTAAGAGGCATCTGACAAATAATCAAGTGTGCAATTTGAGTAAAATATCTCATTTGCCAGGAGCTGCTACATTTTCTGTTCCTGGTGCTGGTAAAACAACAGAGGCACTAGCATTTTTCTTCCTCAATGCTACGGATGCAGACCGATTGCTGGTTGTCGCACCTAAAAATGCTTTTAGTGCATGGGATGAACAGCTGGATGCGTGCATGGGGGATAATTGCGGCGAATTTGTCCGTTTGCGAGGTGGAGAATCTGCTATACAAACTGCCTTACAAGCAGACCCACGTTTTATGCTTATTACTTATGATCAGTTGCCTCGTGTAAAAAGCGTCATTATTTCTTTGCTTTCTTCTGGAAATGTTTATATGTTCCTTGATGAAAGCCACAGGATAAAGGGCGGAAAACAAATTAAACGGGCAGATGCAATTTTGGAAATGGCGCATTTGCCAAAGCGAAAGCTCATTATGAGTGGTACGCCTATGCCGCAAAGCCCAAAAGATTTAATCTCACAGTTTCTTTTCTTGTATCCGACCAAAGATGTATCTGAAACTACCGTTATTGATTTAATTCAGCCAATTTTTGTTCGAACAACTAAAGGACAACTAGGTATACCGAAACTTGATCACAAAGTTGTCCAAGTCCCGATGACTCAATTGCAGCGAGAAATATATAAAACGCTTAAATCGGAAGTTCGTCGCCAACTTAACCCGACTCTTTCAGACTCCTCGCGGTATGAGTTGCGGAGAATTGGAAAATGCGTGATGAAGGTGATGGAGTTTGTATCTAATCCCGCTTTATTGTCAAATGATATGGACTATGCTTTTGATCGAAGGGTTGGCGCACTGCTACTCGCATCTGACGGCCCCAAAATTGATTATGTGTGTCGCAGAGCTAGAGAGCTTGCCGCAGCGGGGAAAAAAGTAATTATATGGTCGTCTTTTGTCCAAAACGTTGAATTGATTGCATTGAGACTTAGTGACTTGGGAGCAGAATTTATTCATGGGGGTGTCGATGCTGGAGATGAAAACGACTTTGATACTCGTGAGGGAAAAATCAAGCGTTTTCATACCGATGATACCTGTAAAGTGTTGGTTGCAAATCCAGCAGCTTGTTCAGAGGGGATTAGCTTACACAAGGTCTGTCAAAATGCCATTTACCTAGATCGTTCGTTTAATGCTGCCCATTATATGCAATCTGAGGATCGTATCCATAGGCTTGGACTGGCTCCTGATGCCAAACCTCAGATTGAGTTTGTCGAGTGCGAAGAAAGCATTGACCAAGTTGTCCGAACAAGATTGGAAATCAAAGTAAAAACAATGGCTCAGGCGTTAGAGGATACGTCTTTAAGTGTAGAAATAAGTTCTGTGGACTATGATGAGGAAGCCGAAGACTGTGATAGTTTAACAGCAGATGATGCAAAAGCTGTTATAGACTACTTTTTCAATGGTGGTCAAAATGATTAGATTGTCAATGAACGTTTTGACCTCAGCGCTTGCGCTGCTTAGACACATACAAATCTACGATTTTGCATCCTTATCTGAACTGTCATATTCTAAGATTGTCTCTATTAGTGCAGAGGATATATTTGAATTTTCATCCAGCTGTGGTTGGACCTCAGAAAGCGAAAGTGGACTAACCTTGACTACACGTGGAATTGGGCTCCTACGACTCCAAACGCAGGGATTACTTATTGACCTTAAACGGCAAATGCTTACAGATTACGTATTAAAATGTGCCCCAATATGGGCAAATCGTATTCCTTATGGCAGGTGCGAGGCAACAATTTTTATGACCAAAGATGAAAGAGTGTGTTTTGCAGATGCAGGTTTGCTCTCTGATCATTTAGATGCTGGGATAGTTGATTGGTGGGATACAATCTCCTCCCATATTCGAATGCAGACCAAGCAATTAAAGACTGGAACTGGTCGACTTGGCGAACGAAATACTATCAAATATGAAAAAAGGCGAACGAACATTGATCCTATATGGATGTCTATCGACAGCAACTTAGTCGGTTATGATATCAAATCTCAAGTGAGCAAAAACGACCCAGGCACTTTGCTTATCGAAGTAAAAGCATCTACCTTTACTTTGAGTAGGGCGGAATTTTATGTAACATCGAACGAATGGAATGTTGCCATAACGAGCGGAGCGTATGTCTTCCACTTATGGTGTCTTTCTGACGGCAAAAAAATGCTGGCCATTCTTTCTCCAGATGAGATATTACCCTATATACCCACAAACAATTTAGATGGACAATGGGAAACAGTCAAGATTCCATTTTTGTGTTTTGAGGACAAGTTTGTAGAGATAGCATAGAGAGGTTTTTTGTTATGAGTGACATGGACAAGTATATCAATAATTTGAGTGCAGAATTTAAGAGACTATCATATGAAGATATGGCAGAATGCTCAGATACCGAAAAGTTACTCTATCTCTATGCCTATTACCATTATTTTAATGCGGATAGCAGTAAGATATCTGATATTGTCCAGGGAAATATCTACAATCCAGATGCTTCAGATCAAATCACAGGTATATATTTAGATCAGGAAGCTGATAATGGAGACGTGGATGCAGTTATTGCGATTTATTCCCATAATAATTCTTTTGATTTTCCCGCTATTTTAAAAACGTTCAAAGATGCTGAAGCTGCGATGCTTGCTGCACAAGAATCAAAGACTAACGTTCGCAAAGAATTAAGCAATATTTCTAGGGATGATGAGTACAAAATATCAGAGACTAGACCGCTTAAAATACGCTTGATTACTAACTACAACCCTAAAACCGCAGGAACCAAGAAAGCAATCCTAAACGCTATCCAGACGATGAAATCAGCGGGTGACCATGTTTCATACTTAATATCTTTTGGGCTAGATATTGAGTATGAAATCATGGAAATTGAAAACCCGAAGGAATATGTGGACGAAGCTATTATCCAGCTAGATGCGCCCAACAATCATATGTGTTTTGGAACGGAAAAATCTCTAATCGTTAACATATCCGCGCGCTCCTTAAAGTGTCTATATGAACAATACGGGTATAGAGGGCTGTTTGCTCAAAATTTAAGATATTACGTAAAGAACGCCAGAATTGATGGAAATATTATTGAGTCAATACAAGAACATCCTGAAAAATTTTGGTACTACAATAATGGTATTATACTAATTTGCGATGATTATCTTATTGATGGAAGCAACATCCTCGTTCGAAATTTTTCAATAATCAACGGTGGACAAACGACAAAACTTGTCGGTGAGACAGATTTTGATCGAGATTTCTATATTCAATGTAAGATTATCAAGAACAAGTACGAGTTGATCGATGAGCGCCTAGAGTTCATTGCAAATGTGGCTGAAGCTACTAATACTCAAAAACCAATAAAGGACAAAGACTTAATCGCCAATCGTATCGAACAGCGCCTGTTAAAAAGACAACTTGCAGACGCCGGAATATACTGCCAGATCAAACGCGGTGAAAAAGTAAACAAGAAATTGTATCCCGCAGCATGGCAGAATACGACAAATGAAGAACTGGGGCAATTTTTGCTCTCGTTCGTTTATCAGAAGCCTGGCACTGCCCGTGGCAGTAAAGCATCTATCTGTGGCAATAAAGAGCGATATCATCTACTATTTAGCAAGAAGTATAATAACGGACTGCTTAGCGACCTTCTAAAAATTAAAGCGTTCTATAAACTTTGGGCAAGCCGTGTCAAAAAGACAGATGATGGAACTGATCCCTATAAAGTCGGATTAGTCAATAATGGTATGTTCTTTATGACGGCTATCATCGGGATTGTGTGTAAAATTTACTACCGTCCCAATGTTATTAACCAAATCACAACATCAGTTATGTCTGAGCAAAAATTAGAAGTAGTTGCACAACATGATATTGACCACCCCATCTTCCGTCTTGATCTGCAGGAAAAAGAGCAATTTTTTACACTGTTTGAATATTGCTATACCAAGTTTTACAGACCGGGGTACGAGTTTTTGAAAACATTTAAAGAAAAGTATAACAACTATTCCAATTTTACTAAGATCAATAACAATTATACGACATATGTCTTCAAACAAATTGAGTTTGAATATCGTCACGGAATACCTAACAATGACATGGCCTTGCTTGATTCTGTTCTGTATAAAGCGTCTGATGAAGACATTTTGCGAAACAAAGCACTGCTAGAGAAATATGTTAACGTAGTGTATGTTGATGCGGCGTCCGAAAGCAACGTTCCAGAGAGCGTTTCCGCAGAAATCAAAGAGAGGCTTATCGCGTACCGAACTAAAACATATAAATTAAACCGGATCAAGGCATACGAAGTATTTAAAAATGTTTCCTGCGACAGAATCGCAAAATTTGCACCTACATCGTTGGAAGATTTAAAGGCTCTACGCTGTTTAGATGAAGCCCAGATAACTCTTTATGGTCAAGACATTATTGAAATAGTAAGTCAGGTGCTAAATAGGTAAAACGTGGGGGATATAGTCCAACGGTAGCTAAGCAGCTCGGAGAAAATAATTACGCCCCATTATACCCTTGACCTCTTGGGTATAATGGGGTATAATTCTGCATAGAATAGTATCTCACGGGAGGTGCGCTATGGACTTATCCGAAATGCAGACACGGGCGGCGGAGCTGGAACAGCAGATTTCTGCTTTACCCGCAGGCTCTATTACGAAGAAAACCGTCAACGGTAAGGACTATTTCTACCACCGTTGGACGGAGAACAAGAAACGGCGGGAGAAGTATATTCCTGCTGACGAATTGGAGAATTTCCGCGCCCAAATCGAGCGGCGGAAGGCGCTGGAGCAGGAGCTGAAAGCGCTGAAAAGGCAGCTGCCCAAGGCGAAATCTGCGAATTTTTCCGCGTTTACCACCAATGTCCGAACCGGCGAGGTGCTGCGTTCCTTTGCGGCATCTGTTCGCGGCTATCGCAGGCGCGAGTGCTTCCGGCAGCTGCACGACTTTGTCTACGGCGAGCCGCAGGACAAGGTGTTCATTCTCTACGGCCTGCGCCGGACGGGGAAAACCACCATGATCCGCCAGATTTTCGCGGAGATGAGCGACACGCAGCTTGCCAAGGCAGCGTTCATTCAGATCACCGCAAAAGACACGCTGGCAGACGTGAACCGCGACCTCAAGGCATTGGAAGCGCAGGGCTTTCGCTATGTGTTCCTCGATGAAGTGACGCTGATGGAGGATTTCATCGAGGGCGCGGCGCTGTTTTCTGATGTGTTCGCGGCCTGCGGCATGAAGATCGTGCTCTCCGGCACGGACTCGCTGGGCTTCCTCTTTACCGAGGACGAACAGCTTTACGACCGCTGCATTCTGCTGCACACCACATTCATCCCTTACCGGGAGTTTGAATCTGTCCTCGGCGTTCACGGCATCGACGAGTATATCCGCTACGGCGGCACCATGAGTCTCGGCGGCGTCCACTACAACGAGACCTCCACCTTTGCCAGCAAGGAAAGCACCGACGAATATGTGGACACCGCCATTGCCCGCAACATCCAGCACTCCCTGCGCTGCTATCAGTACGAGGGGCATTTCCGCCATCTGCGGGATTTATACGAGAAGGGCGAACTGACCAGCGCCATCAACCGGGTGGTGGAGGACATCAACCACCGCTTCACGCTGGAGGTGCTGTCGCAGGATTGGAAGTCCCACGACCTTGGTATTTCCGCCAGCAATCTGCGCCGGGATCGGAAGAACCCGACGGACATCCTCGACCGCATCGACCTTGCGCTTGTTACCGACAGTCTGCGGAAGCTGCTGGAAATTCGCAACAGGGCAGAACAGACCGTAGTGCCGGACGATGTTCACGCAGCGGAGATCAAGGAGTATCTGGACTTGCTGAACTTAACGCGGGAGATCGATGTGCTGCACCTGCCAAATGTCAGCACGAAGTCCAGCCGCACGGTGATCGCCCAGCCGGGACTCCGCTATGTGCAGGCAGATGCACTGATCCGCAGCCTGCTGCTGGATGAGACATTCATGGCCCTGTCTCTGGCAGAGCGCACCGCCGTACAGCAGCGCATCCTGACCGAGATCAAAGGGCGGATGCTGGAGGATATCGTTCTGTTGGAAACCAAGCTGGCAAACCCCAGGAAGCAGGTATTCGTCCTGCAATTCCCCGTGGGCGAATTTGACATGGTGGTGTTTGACCCGGAGGCAGGCTCTTGCCAGATTTTCGAGATCAAACACAGCGAAGAAGCTGTCCCGCAGCAGTACCGCCATCTGACCGATGAGCAAAAATGCGCCCAGACGGAGCACCGCTACGGCCCGATCACCGGAAAATTTGTCCTCTACCGTGGGGAAAGCCAAGAGGTAGATGGTATTCAGTTTCAGAATGTAGAAGAATATCTGAGAAACCTTGCATAGCAAAACCGCCGTCCCGACCGAAAATTGGGATGGCGGTTTTACATAGACCTAAAATCCGATAGATTCAATATACAGTTTTCAAAGCCTGTATCCAATCGTGCAGACTTCTGGCCGCAGGAGGTTACCACCTGAATATTTGAAAAGTGGGATTTTGGGGCCGATATATTTATTGAAAAGTCTTGAAAAATAAGCCGAAAAGCTATTGAAAAGTTGGTTCGCAAAGAAAGAGAAGTCCGCTGGCTAGAGGGAGTAGAACGAATAGCGATTGGAAAGTGCAATGGGAAAAGAATAGGGCGGTTATCGGATAAAAGCCCATCTATGTCATATTGCACAGAAATAAAAAGAAGTTCTAGGTGAAAAAGACGAATATTCGTTTCAACTGACGATTTCCGTTGCCTGTCTGGCGCAAAGGTGCTAAGCTAAAAACATAACGAGGAGGGGACTATTATGACAGAACTGGAAACCATGCAGCGGGCGAAAATGTATCTGGACAAGCTGGCCCAGGGGATCGACCCCATTTCGGGGCAGGAGATCCCCAATGATTCCGTGCTGAACAATGTTCGGTTGGCGAGGTGCTTTTTCTATGTTTCCGGGATATTGGATCAGGTCATTGCCAACGGCGGCAGGGTAATCTCGGGAGAGAAGAATTTCTATATCACCCAAGAGGAGATTTCCCGTTTGCAGCCTTCACAGGAAGCACTTCGAATTACCCAGTTTGCAGATCGAATCACGGACGGGGTCCATGATCCGGCTAGGAAGCGGCTGAAGGCGACCACGATCACCAATTGGTTGATAGAAAAAGGCTTCCTGGAAAAGCGGGTTGACGAAGCCGGAAAATCCAAGCGGCTGCCAACGGCGGCAGGAGAGCAGCTGGGCCTGTCTGTCCGGGAGATGCAGGGGAAGACAGGGCCTTTTCAGGCGGTGTACTACGGGGCAAACGCACAGCGGTTTATTCTGGATCATCTGATGGACATCCTGCGGGAAGAACAATAGCGCAATAGATAAGGAGTAGAATATGACATTAGAAAAACAAGATGCGGAGCTTTTTTATCAGCTTTGGTTCCCTTTGCTGGACTTCGTGAATCAAAAATACCGGGTATGTCCCGACATGGGAACCATTGACCGGAGCCGAGGCGTCGATGCTGCTGAAGCGAAGAAGATTGCAGATTATTTGTGGTCCCACACAGAGGTGCTTCAGGAATACATTGCCTATGCAAAGTTGCCGGAAGAGCAGGCCCAAATTGTGGCGGCGTGGGCGCAGTGCAAGCCGGGAAAGTACATTGTGGAACGGCATTTGAAAAAGGGAACCGTGTTCATTTCAGAGGATGATCAGACGGTCTATATGGTCAAAGGGCTGTTTTCCACCTGGGAGGAAATGCTGGGAAAAGGCCCGGTACTGCTGGATGCCGTGTTGATCCCCTTTAAGGATATGATTATTTCGGATGGATTGGTAACGGCCTATCCGTTCCACTTCGGACGTGGATACAGCGAAGCGTTTAAGGATATCTACAGAAAGGCCAAGGCGGACAATACGATCCGTTTTTCCTTAAGCGGTGGCGAACCGGAACGTCATCCCAACAAGGAAAAAGAAACCGGCACGGTGGAAAGCTATGTGATCAAGGTGTCTCTGGGACGCAGCTGTTACCGGTACATTCAAATCGGTAAGCAGAAAACCCTTGGTGCATTGAGTGAAGCGATTTTGGCCGCTTTCGAATTTGACGATGACCATTGCCATGCGTTCTTTATGGATGACCGGTATTGGAGCGATTTCGGAGCCTATTATTCCGACGATATGGATGAAGGTTGCCGGATATCCTACAAGATGCCACTTGGACGACTTGGACTGGAAAAAGGCGATAAATTTAAGTATTTGTTTGATTTTGGAGATGAATGGCGTTTTCAGTGCAGAGTGATGCAGGAATTGGAGGAGAAAACGAAGTATTTCCGTGTGATCAAAGCGGTTGGAGACCCGCCGGCGCAGTACCCAAGCTGGGAAGACGAGGAGCTTTAACCAGGAGCTGCGGGATAGCCTGACGTTTGTAATGCAGAACGATTGTGGATAAGACATTTGAAAAGGAAACACCCCCGGCAGGCAAATGATGCTTGCCGGGGATCGTGCATTTTTGCGAATTACAGCGAAAAGCTTCCGCATTCTTTCCCGCAGACCACAAACGCAAACAGAGTATTGATTACCGCACCAAGAAAATGCCCCGTTGGAGGAACATGAATGGGTCATGTACCCGGACCCCAGTATTCCGACCATTGTTCCAGACGCTCTTTTCCAACGTTCAAAGCCCGTATCCAATCGTAGAGGTTTCTGACCGGTGGGACAATTCAAAAACGGAGGACACAGAGAATTCAGCCTGTCCCCGTCGGAATATCCGTGGGAAATGGAGAATAGGGTAGTGCTGAGGTGAAGATGTATGTTTGCAAGCGTCTGGCTGCTGCTCAGCGGCCTGTTCTACTCCCTGCAGCTCCACTCCGGCTCCTTCCCCAAACCGTTGACCCCCGAGGAAGAACGCAATTACTTAGCTCGTGCCGCCAAAGGCGACCTGGAAGCCAGAAACATCCTGGTGGAACGGAATCTGCGGCTGGTGGCCCATGTGATGAAGAAATACTACGCCCAAACCGCCGACCAGGAGGATTTGATTTCCATTGGGACCATTGGGCTGATCAAGGGGGTCACCACCTTTGATGCTTCCAAGGGGGCCAGGCTGGCGACTTATGCGGCCCGGTGTGTGGAGAATGAGATCCTCATGTACTTTCGCTCCCAGCGGAAAAGTGCCCAGGATGTATCATTGTCGGATTACATTGAGACCGGGGCGGAGGGTGCGCCGCTGGAACTGATGGATGTACTCAGTGAGGACTGCGATTTGTTGGAGGAGGTCAGCGGGCGGGAAACGGTGGCCAGGCTGCGGCGGGCGGTGGAGCGGTGCCTGAGTGAGCAGGAGCGGCAGGTGGTGGTGCTTCGCTATGGCCTGGGCGGCGGAACGCCTCTGCGGCAGCGTCAGGTGGCAGAGCGGCTGGGTATCAGCCGGAGCTACATCTCCCGCATCGAAAAGCGGGCCTTGGGAAAACTCCGGGCAGAGCTGGAATAAAGAGTACCCCCACCTGAAAATCGGGTGGGGGTGTGTTATAATGGAAGCACAACGAAATACACGGGGCGGCTTGCACCGTGTGTGAAAACAATTCCCATGCAAGTTTCATAAATGAACGTGACGCAACAGTCCAAAACGGTAGTAGATAAGTGAAGACCCTTCAAATACACACAAGGGAGGTACATCCATGGATGACAGCCAGATCGTGGACTTATACTGGAAACGCCAAGGAAACGCTGTATCACAGACCAAGGAGAAATATGGGCGATATCTATTTTCTATAGCAAATCATATATTGCAGCAATATGAGGATTCCGAGGAATGTGTCAATGACACCCTTTTTGGTGCCTGGAATTCGATCCCACCCCACAGACCTACTGTTTTGTCCACTTATCTCGGAAAAATCACACGCCGTCTGGCATTGAAAAAACATCGGGAAAAAACCGCTCAAAAAAGAGGCGGCATGGAGGCAGACCTGTCACTGGAAGAATTAGCCGGTTGCATTCCGGCAGGACAAACCATCGATGGGCAGCTGGATGACCGGGAACTGACACAGATACTGAATCGCTTTTTATCTGAGTTGCCGGTGCAGCAGCGGAAAGCTTTTGTATGCCGTTATTGGTATTGTGAATCCATTGCGGAAATTTCTCAGAGATTTTCTTGGAGTGAAAGCAAGACCAAAATGTTACTTCTGCGGACAAGGGAGAAGCTGAGACAATGCCTTAAAAAGGAGGGGATTTTCGTATGAACGCGATTCGTTTACAGGATGCCATTGGCGAAATTCAGGATTCGTTTCTTTTAGAAGCGTACACGGAAGCGGACCCCCAAAAACCGAAAAAATGGTTGGCACTGCTGCTGGTGGCGGCCATCCTTGCGTTGGGGCTGGTGGCTTGCGCACCGATGCTTTTTAACAGTATTTCCGGAGATGACCTGTCCCTGAAAGCAAACTATGTGGGAAACGGTATTGTGAAAATTACCGTTGAAAACAGGTCCGCAAAGGTTCTGAACTTCCAGCCCAAGCTAAAGCTGGAACGGTGGTCAGACGGTGAAGAAATACCTGCCAAGGGAAAGGTCAAGTTCCAAAATACACAGATCGCCCCCAAAAGCAGCGGCGTAATGACCGTTGATCTCTCCAAGGCTTACGACCTTGACGAATTAGAGACACCGATTCTCAATGACTGGTACTATTTTCTTCTGACAAATAACAATTTCCTTTTCGGCCAAGACTGGATGTGCAGCGTTTCTTTTTGGGAGCAGGACCACATGGCGGCACCCATCTACCCGGTGCAGCCCAGTCCCGCGGAGGCTGATCCGGAGCTTGCCCGGAGTGTCGCCCCTGATTTGCGTTCTTTCTTTGAAGAATCCATCCTTACAGATAAAGAAAAGCGGGCAGAAGTCACCATGGCTTATTATGAGCGTTGCGCAGAGTTGATCCGCACATCCGGGAAGACGGTCATTCGTCCTGTGTCACCGGCACCGACTTTCTTGACTGCTGATTTTCCGGCAGGAACCATTCTGGATAGGAATCTTCCGGAGGAGCTGCAATACCAGCTGATTGGACTGAAAGTTGCGTCCACAGATAGCTACGCATTCCCTGTGGGTGCTTCCTGGGAGGATACGGCCTATATTTTCAGCATCATTGTACCCCAAAAGGCAGCAGACCTTTCCGAAGCCACGGGAGACGAAATACAGGTAACCTATGTGATGGTGTATGATTCTGACCAGGCAGCCCAGCCGGATGCCTACACGCTGATACACGGGCAACTTGTGCCGCTTTCCGAGCTGCTTCCGGATACGGTTTACCGGGACAAGCAGTATACCGCCTTTAATGTGACCCAATATTTCTTTACAGACCTGGATACGCATATTGAGGCATTCCGGCAGCACAGAACAGATTTGTTCTTTAATGAAGATGTTCTGGAACGGATCCACAACGGTTATGCGTATCTCCGGGAAGCGGTAAAGGAAATGTATCTGTACGAATGAGAGTAGAATGATCGCTGAGAGACGGCAAAAATATATTCTGCTATACCCTTGTGTTCGAGGATATAAGAGGGGGGATGTCAATTGAAACGTGAAAATATTTCTGAGAAGTAGTGCATGATAAAACCGCCGTCCCGATTTGGTTGGGACGGCGGTTTTCAGAGTTTCCTCAGGAAATCGTAAAGCTATTATTAGCCACAGGGGAGCCGTTAAAGTAGACCGTGATGGAGTAGCTGCCGGCTTCGGTGGGGGCTTTGGGGAGGTTCAGTTCGCCCAGCTGGTAGTTGCCGTCGAAGAATAGGTCGTACATGTCCAGGGTCTCCGAGGAAATCAGGCTGGGGATGGGGTTGCCGTCGCCGTCCCGGTAGACGTACATCACGTCAATGTCCTCGTGCTGGAGGTAGAACTTGACAGTGGCCTCCAGGACCATGGAAATGCTGTCGCCGGACTTGAAAGAAGTGGTAAATTCATTGGATTTGATGTTGTCCGTCAGCCAGGTGCCGCTGGGGGTCTTTAGCAGCTTGGAGGTGATTTTGTCTCCGGTCAGACCCTGGGTGGAGAAAGCGGGGGGCGTGGCGGTGGTATAACTCTTGGTGCCGCCGAAGATGGAGGTGTCATCTGCCAGCTGCAAGGTCAGATTATAGGTGGTCTCCGGGATTTTCGGGGTGATGGTGCCGGAGGCGGTGCTGCATTTGATCACGCTGGAAGAAGTGGAGTTATTCAGGGCGTACATGAGCAGCCATCCATCTGCCGGGGCCTTGCCGTCAAAGCTCCAGCTGACGTCCAGCCCTCCCTCGTCATTTTCCGTGACCTCAAAGGCGGTAATGGTAATGGGGTTGGCGGAAATGGTCAGCCGGGTGGGCTGGGTCATTCCGGCGGGGGTGACTTCTACGGTGTAGGACTTTTCATTGCTGGTGTTCCGGAATGTGGCAATGGTACCCTCTACGGTCTGGGCCTCGTCATAATCGTCGGAATAGCACCGGACGGTCCAGCTGGCAACCGGGGTGGCGGGGCCGTCCCAACCGATGGTCAGGTCACCGCCCAGACGGGAGATCACATCCAGATTGTTGGCGGAAATCAGGCTCAGTACCGTGTATTTAATGGAAGTCTGGCCCACCAGCTGAGAATTGTCAGAGGCGGTCAGGCGGATGGTATACTCCTTGCCAACCCGCAGACCTTTCAGCGTCACAGAATGACCGGTGAAGCTCTGCATGATGTTGTCCTCCCCCTCACAGGCGGCGGAGACCACCCAACCCTCCGGCTCATGGCCGGTAACGGTCAGGCTCAGCAGCACACTGCCCTCATCCTGGCCGGTGACGGCGGTCATAGAGACGATTTCCGTCTGGCCCTCGGTGGTGTACACATCGGAAATCTGCCCGGTGAGCTTGTGCAGACCCTCCACATTTACCAGAATGTTGTAAAGGGCATCGGGACTCAGACCGGTGAATACGGCCTTGCCGTCAGAAACCGGGGCGGTCAGTACATTTCCGTAGGCATCGGTGCAGGTGACGGTCAGCAGACTGTCGGCCACATCCGTATCCAGAGAAACCGTCAGCTCATTCTGAGAGCCGGTGACGGAAATGCCGTTAATGGTGAGCAGATAGAAGTTTTTATAGAACCAATTGGTGAACAGACCCACGCCGATGGCGAGAACCAGCAGCACGGAAATCACCAGAGGGGCCTTGCTCCGGCGGTTCTTTTCCACATCCACAGGGGTGACGTTCTGCATGACGGGCTTGCGGACGGGACGGGGCCGCATTTCCGGATATCTGGGGGTTTGCAGCAGGTCTTTTACAGAGTCCAATTCGCTGTCCAAATCGAAATTGTCTTCGGTTTTGGGAGCAATCACCGGGAACACCACATCATCCTCCGGTTCCTGGGCCACGGCCACACCGGCAGGGGCAAAGCGGACGGTACCCTGATCCAGTACCTTCTGGTCCGGTTTTTGGGCGGCCGTTTCGTGGAACTCCATGCGAATGGTGGAGTCGGAAACGGGAGACTGGGCTGCCGGTTCTTCCGGGAGGGACCAGTCGATATCCGGCAGTGTGTGTTCCTGGTTATCCGGCTTGTCCAGAGAAAGGCCTGCATCGGGATCCGGGGCGGGAACCTCGGAAATTTCAGGGGTTTTGGCTGGCTCCGGTGTTTCCGGAGACTCCTGTTCTTCTGCTGTTTCGGCACTCTGGGACTCTTCCGGGGCTTCCGCCGGAGCCTCCGTGGGTGCCACGGGGGTCTGGGGGACTTGGGGGGCCAGGGGCGCAATAGGCGTATCCGAGGGGGCGGCGGTTTGCAGATACTCGGCAAGGGCTTTTCCCATCTCCGCCGGGTCGGCATACCGGTCTTCCTGCCGGGGAGAAAGGGCTTTCAGAATGATGTTCGTCATGGACTCATCGGCGTAGGCGGGGGCATCCAGGGGCCGTTCCGGGTCCTCAGGCAGCCGGGGCAGGGTGCCGCCGTTGTAAATTCTGTAGAGGATCATGCCCAGGGCATAGGTATCCACCGTCAGATTCAGGGTGGCCATGGGGTCCCGGGTCTCCGGGGCAGAGTAGGGGCTTAAGTATTTCTCCGGCATGGAGGTATAATCCAGGAACTTGGTGGATACAAAGCCCAGATCGCCAATGCGGCAGTGGCCGGTTTCATCCAGGAAGATATTGGTGGGCTTGAGATCCACATACAGGTGTCCGGCCCGGCGGCACAGAGAAAGGGCACCGCAAAGGTCCAGGGCCATGTTCACCGCCTGCAAATGGGTTACGGCGGTGCGGCGCAGGGCCTTTTCCAGGGACCGGCTGTATTTTCCCACCAGATACACGTGGTAGCCCAGGCGGTTCTTTTTCATAGGGGAGACCTGCCAGCCTTCGTAGGCCTGGAATCCGTCCAGGGCGGCCATGCTTTGCAGGAACTCCGCCTCAGCCCCAGCTTCCTCTGCCTGCTGGCGGAAATAATCCAGAGCGGCGGCAGGGTCTTTGTAGGCACCCGTTACCAGCAGTGCATCCAGCTGGGTCTGGGAAGGGGGGACGGACAGAATTTTGACAATATATTTTTGATCGGAACCCTCTTTCATGGCGGGGCAGCAACAGGACCCGGGGCGGTTGCTCATAGGCGCACCCAGGGCAAAACCATCCAAAAGAGGAGAAACCAGATTGGAATCAGACATGAAAATCGCCTCCTTAACTCCAATATCATAAGATAAAATCGTGAAAAAATCAACATTCTTTTTGTAATTTTACAAAAGGAAAGAACGCTTTTCGGAAACTTTGAAATTTTTAAGGACCGGGAAAGGATTATTTACACAAAGGCTCTTGTTTTCCGAAAGGAAAAGTGGTATAATTCGTCAATAAAAGAGAGATTATATCTGAGGGAGACGGGACCACAGGCCTATGGTGGTATTTTCTCCCGTAAGGAGGAATTACCATGAATCGGATCACTTGCGAGGTTTGCGGCACCGCTTTTCAGGATACAGCGTCCTGCTGCCCCATCTGCGGCTGGCGGCCGGACGGCACACAGACAGAGCCTGGGGTAGACCCTGCGCAGTTGGAGGGCTTCAATATGGACGACATTACCAGAGAACTGAACGCCGACAGCACAAAGAAAAGACCGGGAGCCGGTCGCCGGGTTTTCGATTTTGACGAGGCAAACCGTGACCGTGCCGCCTCCGTCAGTGCCGAAGAGGACGATACCGATTACTATTCCTCCGCGCCTGATGATGAGGAACCCCAGAAGACCAATACGGGCCTGGTGGTGGTACTGGTGATTTTTATCGCCCTGGTGCTGCTGGCCACGGCGTTCCTGGCCTTTAAGTTCCTGCTGCCCGGGAAAAAGGCAGAGGACAAAAAGGAAACGACCCCCGCAACGGTGATGGCCGAGACCATTGAAACCGTGGCAACGGAAACCACCGAGGCCCCCACCGTCCCCTGCACCGGCCTTGCCATGCCCAGCGGCGTGGAAAATCTGACCAGTGCCGGTCAGATGTGGCTGCTGCATGTGGTGGTCACCCCGGAGGATACCACCGATACCCTGACCTACAGTTCTGAGGATGAAAGCGTGGTCACCGTCAATTCTGACGGCTGCCTGACGGCGGTGGGCAACGGCACCACCAACGTGGTCATTACCTGTGGCGACCAGACCCTCAAGTGTCCGGTAACGGTAGCCATTGAGGAGACCAAGCCCACAGAGGCCCCCACGGAAGCGGCCACCGAGGCAGCAACCGAGGCCGCTTCTTCCGGAAACACCACGTTGAAGCTGAAAAAGACCGACATTACTTTCGGCAAGCTGGGTGTTTACACCACCTTGGAGCTGGACTGCGACTTGAAGCCTGAGGACGTTACCTGGTCCACCAGTGATTCCAGCATTGCCATGGTCCGCAACGGCGTTGTCACCGCCATGGGCCGGGGTGTTGCGAAAGTCACCGCCAAGTACGATGGCCAAAGCGTCAGCTGTGTGGTGCGGGTCAAATACTGAGCCTTAAGATAAATAATAAACGCAGCGATGGTCAGCCCGTCGCTGCGTTTTTGCGCTTATTCCCCGCAGTCCCGGAAAGCGGCTTTCCGGAAGAAAAAGGTGATGCACCAGAGACCCGCAAAGCCTACCAGGGTATAGAGAATGCGGCTTAAAAGGCTTCCTGTTCCGCCAAACAGCCAGGCCACCAAATCAAACTGAAAAAGCCCCACCAGCCCCCAGTTGACGCAGCCTACCACCGCTAAAATCAGCGCGACCATATCCATATTTGGTTCCTCCTTTTGCTTTCATAGCTCTTATAGTCTTTCCCTGTTTTCCGGGAAATATTAGGACATTGCTTTTTTCAAAAAAATCCGCTATAATGGGAAAAAAGCCAAAAGGAGACATGAATCCTATGACCACTCTTTATGAAGGTGCCTTTGCCAAGGTGAATTTGACCCTGGATGTTCTGGGAAAGCGGGAGGACGGTTATCACGATTTGCGCAGTGTCATGCAGACCGTGTCCATCCGGGACGACGTGGAGATCGATGTGGGAACGGAAAAGCCCTGGGTGCTGACCTGCTCCCGGGAGGATATTCCCTGCGGGCCGGAAAATCTGGCCTGGAAAGCGGCGGAGGTTTACTGCAATGCCATGCACGTGGACCCCAAGGGCTTGGCCATTCGCATTACCAAGCGTATTCCCTCCGGAGCAGGGCTGGGCGGCGGCAGCGCGGACGCGGCGGCGGTGCTGCGGGCGTTGAACCGGCATTTTGGAGAGCCTCTTTCCGTTTTCGCTCTGGCGGAGCTGGGCGCCCAGGTGGGCAGTGACGTGCCGTTCTGCGTGGTAGGCGGTACGGCCATGGTTGAGGGCCGGGGGGAGCGTCTGCGGAAGCTGCCGGACCTGCCGGACTGCGTATTTGTGGTGTGCAAGCCGGAGTTTTCCGTATCCACCCCGGAGCTGTATCAGAAAATCGACACTGTGGCCATTCCCCACCATCCGGACAACCGGGCCATGGAAACGGCCCTCCTGGCAGGAGACCTGAACAAGGTTGCCCAAAATGTGTACAATGTCTTTGACCCTGTGGTGACGGAGAACCATTTGGAGCTGAACTACATCAAGTCCATTTGCAATAGCTATGGCGCGCTGTGCCAGCAGATGACCGGTTCCGGCAGTGCGGTGTTTGCCATGATGCCGAGTTTTGAGTACGGTGCTGTGGTGTGCAACATGCTCCAGGAGAATTATCCTCAGATTTTCATGGCAAAACCGGTATAAACGTATAAAATTTCCAAACACCGTCCAGACTTGATGTAAATATGTCTGGGCGGTGTTCTTTATGAAAAAATTCTTTGGATGTTTGCTGTTGACGGCGGTTTGTTTCCTTACGGGGACATTGGCGGCGGAAAAGCTGGTTTTGCGGCGGGATGTGGTGCGGCTGCATGTGGTGGCGGCTTCGGATCGCGTTCAGGACCAGGAAAGAAAGCTGCAAGTCCGGGATGTGGTGTGCAAGGCCCTGGAAGAGGTACCCCGGGAGGGGCTGCGGCAGGCCCTGCCCGCTTTGCAGGCTTTGGCGGAGAGAACTCTGGAAGAAAGTGGACAAAAGGAGCCGGTGAAAGTCCTGTTTGGAAAAGAGTCTTTTGAAACCCGGCAGGGGGAAGATGGGGCGTTGCCTGCGGGGACGTATCATACCCTCCGGGTGATCATCGGAGAGGGCCAGGGCCACAACTGGTGGGGCGTGGTGTTCCCCCGGCTGTGCTACGGCTCTTCCATGGAAACCTGGGCAGGGGAACAGGGAACGGTCCGGTTTTATGCCTTGGAAAAGCTTGGCCAGGCGGAAACCTGGGTCACGGAGAAAATGTCCAAATTATTGGACCGATAGACGGGTATCATTTATTCAGAGTTTCCTTAGAGAAAGGAGTAAGAGAAATGCTGCGGCTGCTGTTGGGTACGGACTGGAAGGTCCTGCGGAAAACCATATTGCAAGAGCTGAAAGCGGATGTTGACAAGGAGTTGGAGGGCCGGGTGCTGCTGGTACCGGAACTCATCAGCCATGAGATGGAGCGCGCCCTTTGCGCCTGTGCCGGGGACCGGGCCAGCCGCTTTGCGGAGGTGCTGCCCTTTAGCCGCCTGTGCCGCAGTGTGGCGGAAAGTGTGGGCTGTGCGGGGCAGGTATGCTTGGATGGCGGTGGCCGGGTGGTGGCCATGGCGGCCAGTACCAGGCAGTTGGCCAGCCGTTTGAAAGCCTATGCCGCCGTGGAAAGCAAGCCGGAGTTTCTAAAAGAACTGGTGGATGCGGTGGACGAGTTCAAACGCTGCTGCATCACCCCGGAGGATTTGAAACAGGCGTCCCTGGCTTCCTCCGGCAGCTTTGCCCAGAAATTGGAGGAGCTTTCCGCCGTGATGGAAGCCTATGACGGCCTGTGCGTCCAGGGAAAGCGGGACCCCAGAGACCAGATGAGCTGGCTTTTGGAGCGGTTGGAGGACTGCGATTACGGGGAGCAGCATGTATTTTACATAGACGGTTTCCCGGACTTTACCCGGCAGAATATGGCCATTTTGGAGCATTTGATCTGTACCAGCCCCATGGTCACCGTGGCCCTCAACTGTGACCGGGTGGATTCGGAACTTCTGGCCTTTGAAAAGCCGGGGCAGACGGCAGGAGAACTTCTGCGGATGGCCAAACGCCGGGGGGTTCCGGTGCGGGTGGAAACCCTTGAGGGGGAGGACACCCCTGTGTCCCAGGTGGGAAAACGGCTGTTTCAGGGCGGTATCCCCCGGGGGTTTGCCCGGGATGTATTGGGTACCGTCCGGGCAGACGGCATCTGGCAGGAGGTTTTGGCGGCGGCCCAGCAGGCGGAAAAGCTGGTGCGCAGTGGGGTGCGGTATCGGGACATCACTCTGGTGGTCACGGACCTGGCGGCCTATGCCGGTCCCGTGGGCCTGATTTTCCGGCGGATGGGCATCCCGCTGTACCAGGCAGGTACCGAGGATATTCTGCAAAAAAGCGTCATCGCCACCGTGCTGGCGGCGGTGGAAGCCTCCTTTGAGTTGGAGCCGAAAGCCATGCAGAAGTATCTCCGCTCGGCCCTGTCCCCCCTGACCCCCGATGAATGTGACCGGGTGGAAAACTATGCCTATTTGTGGAGCATTCGGGGGAAATCCTGGCTTTCTCCCTGGGAAAAGCACCCCCAGGGCCTGCAAAAGGAGCTGGAGGGGAAAGAAATGGCTCCGGAAGATCAGGCCCTTTTGAAAGAACTCAACGACCTGCGCGCCCAGGTGGCAGAGCCTTTGGAACGGCTGCGGCGGGGTATGGAAAACGGAAAAAATTTATCTGCCCAGGTGCTGGCCCTCTACCGCTTTTTAGAGGAGATCCAGATGGGCCAACGGCTTCAATCCTTGGCAGAGGACATGGATGCCCGGGGCGAAAACCGGGAGGCCCAGATCCTCAACCAGCTTTGGGAAATCCTGGTGTCGGCATTGGAGCAGATGTACGATGTGTTGGGCAGCACCCACTGGGAGCCGGAACCCTTTTTGCGGCTTCTGCGGCTGCTGCTGAGTCAGTATGACGTGGGTACCATCCCGCCGGTGCTGGATGCGGTGCAGATGGGTACGGTTTCTGCCCTGCGGTGCCATGAGGGCCGGTATCTGCTGCTGTTGGGTGCCAAGGAGGGTGCCTTGCCCAACTACTCCGGCTCCAAGGGCGTTTTGACGGACCAGGAGCGGGTGGCCCTGCGAAAGCTGGGGGTACCCCTGACCGGCGGTGCGTTGGAGGGCATTCAGGAGGAATTCGCGGAGATTTACGGGGTGTTTTCCGGCGTCCGGGATGGCATTTGGGTGTTCTGCGGCGATGAGCAGCCCTCTTATCTGTTGAAACGTTTGGAAGAAATGGCAGGAACTTCCAAGACGGCGGAGGAGGGCCTGGAATTTGCCGGGGCCAATCCCCGGGAGGCGGGAACCTGGCTTGCCCGCTGGGATCAGGATTTGGCGGCCCAGTCCCTGGGGGCGGCGGAAAGCTACCTTGATACGGTGGAACGCCGAAGCTACAGCTTAGGGTTTGTCCGGCGGGAGAGCCTGGAAGAGCTGTACGGGAAAACATTGCGGCTGTCTGCCTCCCAGGTGGATACCCAGGGGGAGTGTCGGCTGCTGTATTTCCTCAAATACGGACTGAAAGCCAAGGAGCGCAAGCCCGCCCAAATCGACCCGGCGGAGTTCGGTACCTTTGTCCACAGTGTGTTGGAGGACACGGTGCGGCAGGTCACGGCCCTGGGGGGATTCCAACAGGTGAGTCTGGAAAAGACCCAGGAAATTGCCGGGGAACTGTCCCGGCAGTACCGGCAGGAACGGCTGCGGGTTCTGGATTCCCAGCGGGTCAAGCGGATTTTGGAGCGTAACCAGCAGGAATTGCAGCTCATTGTGGAAGAACTGTGGCAGGAGCTTCACAACGGAGCGTTCCTGCCTGTGGGCGTGGAGGTGGCCT
The DNA here is from genome assembly GCA_934593275.1 of uncultured Oscillospiraceae bacterium. Lineage (GTDB taxonomy): Bacteria > Bacillota > Clostridia > Oscillospirales > Oscillospiraceae > Faecousia. The sequence goes on from CAKTQE010000018.1 coordinate 27,403, forward strand.
TTGGGCCGGAGGGGGAGCTGCCCTGGATTTCCATTCCCAATGATTCCATTCCCGCGGTGCTGCAAGGCAAAATTGACCGGGTGGACCTGTGGAAAGCCCCAGGCAGCCCCTATTTCCGGGTGGTGGACTACAAAACCGGCAGAAAGGCGTTTGACCTTACCGATGTGACCCAGGGTGTGGGTATGCAGATGCTCATTTATCTGTTCGCACTGGAACAGGGGGGCGGGGACTTTTTTGAAAGCAAGAGTTTCAGTGCCGGTGTGGAGTATTTTCCCGCCAGAGTACCCTATGTGAGCCTGAAAAGCGCGTCGGATGAAAAGACCCTCCGGGAGAAACGGCAGGAGCAGTGGCAGCGCAGCGGTCTTATATTAAGCGACCAGGATGTGCGGGAGGCCATGGAGCCGGAAAACGGTCCAAGAAAGGTCATGGCCAAAATGTACCAGGCAGACCGGCAGCAGATGAACCATCTGCGGGCCTTTGTATTTGAACGTCTGAAACAATGTGTAGAGGACGTGGCTTCCGGCTGCGTGGAGCCAAACCCCTATATTCGCAGGAATATTTTTGACCCCTGCCAGTACTGCCCCTACAAGGCCTTGTGCCAGGCAGAGGACAAGCGGGACTTTAAGGGAATTTCTCAACAGGAATTCTGGGAAACGGTGGAAAAGGAGGAGGACCATGGCTGAAAAACTGACACCGGAACAAAAACTGGCGGTAGAAAACCGGGGCGGTGATCTGCTGGTCAGCGCGGCGGCTGGCTCCGGAAAAACCAAGGTTTTGGTGGACCGGCTGCTGTCCTACCTAACAGACCCCCAGGACCCGGCGGATTTGGACCAGTTTTTGATCATCACCTATACCCGGGCGGCGGCAGGGGAGTTGCGGATGAAAATCGCCTCCAAGCTTACAGAGCGCATTGCCCAGGACCCGGAGAACCGGCACTTGCAGCGGCAGCTGCAACGGTTGTACTTAACGAAAATCTCCACCGTCCACGGCTTTTGTGGAGATCTGCTGCGGGAATACGCCTACCGGCTGGGGCTGGACGGCGATTTCCGGGTGGCGGATGAATCCGCCGCCGGTGAATTGCAGCGGCAGGCGTTGGAAACTCTGCTTAATACCGCCTACGAGACCTTGGAGGAGGACGGGGACTTCTGCGCCTTTTCCGACAGCCAGGGCCTGGGCCGGAATGATGCCCAGTTGGAGGACATCATTCTGAAAGTCTACGAAAAGGCCCGGTGTCATCCGGACCCGGAGGGGTGGCTGGATAGGTGCCTGGAATTGGCGGCCAAGCCCGCGGAAGACGCGGGGGAGACCCTGTGGGGCCGGGTGCTGATGGAGGATTTGTTTTCCTGGCTGGACCGGCGCATTCCCTATTTGGAGCGGTGCCTGAGCCTCAGCCGGGACTGGCCCAAGGTCTGCGAAAACCTGACCAATACCTTGGATCAGGCAAGATATCTGCGGGAAAGCACCACCTGGGACCAGGTGCGCCAGCGGGTGGCCCTGGAATACCCCACCTTGCGGTTCCCAACGAAAAACATTGACACGGATGCCCGGGATACGGTGAAAGCCGTGCGGAACAATTTCAAGCGGGAATTGCAGGCCAAGGAGAAGATTTTTGCCCAAAGTTCCCAGGAAATCAATGAAGACCGGGAAAAAAGTGTCCAAATCCAGCGGGGCCTGGTGCATCTGGTCCGGGCTTTTGACCAGGGCTACAGCACCCTCAAACGCCAGCGGCACATTCTGGACTTTGGCGATCTGGAACACAAAACTCTGGATTTGCTTTTAGGAGAAAGCCGCTGCTGCCCCACGGCGGTTGCCACGGAGGTGGGCAAACGGTTCCGGGAGGTCATGGTGGATGAATACCAGGATTCCAACGGGGTTCAGGACGCAATTTTCAGAAGCCTGACGGAAAAGACCCACAATTGCTTCCTGGTAGGGGACGTCAAGCAGTCCATTTATCAGTTCCGTCAGGCAGAGCCGGGGATTTTCCTGGATAAATACAATACCTATCTGCCGGTGGCCCAGGCCCAGCCGGGGCTGGGGCGGAAAGTGCAGCTGAACCGGAATTTCCGGTCCGGCCCGGAAATCGTAGAGGCGGTCAACCATGTGTTTGCCCAGGTCATGTCCCCGTCGGCGGGAGGCCTGGATTACGGCCCGGAGGAGGCTTTGGTAGAGGGTGTTCCCCATAAGCCGCTGCCGGACCCGGCGGTGGAGCTGTGGGTGCTGCCCGGTGCCGCCAAGGACAAGTCAGAGCCGGTGTTTGTGGCCCAGCGCATCCGGCAGATGCTGGATGAGGGAACTTTGGTCCGGGATGGGGACACTGTTCGACCGGTGACTCCGGAGGACATTGTGATTCTCCTGCGCTCTACCAAAAATACGGCAGCAGAATACCGCCGTGCCTTGGAGGGCTTCGGCGTTCGCTGCTGCACCGATGCAGATGGGAACATTCTGGAAACCCCGGAGGTAGGGTCCCTGCGGAGCCTCCTGCAAACCGTTTCCAACCCCCGTCAGGATATTCCTTTGATCGCCGCCCTGGCAAGCCCGGTCTTTGGCTTTACGGCAGACGACCTGGCCCAGATCCGGGGAGCCAACAAGCAAGGCTCCTTTTATGATGCCCTGTTGGCCCATCCCACCGCCAAGGGGGAGGCTTTTCTTGCCATGCTGGAAAATTTCAGAACCATGGCAAGGCTCCGCACCCTGACAGAGCTTTTGGAAGAAATCTTCCTGGCCACCAATCTGGATGGCATTTACGCCGCCGGCCCAGCCGGGGACGGGGCCAAGGAAAATCTGCGGCAGTTTTATATGCTGGCAGCGGAATTTGAGCAGGGGGGCCTGTGTACCTTGGAACGGTTTTTAGACCATCTGGACCGGCTGGAAGAACGGGGTGTCTCCCGGGCCGCTGCCCAGGACCCGGGGGCGGTGCGGCTGATGACCATTCACAGCTCCAAGGGCCTGGAATTTCCTGTGGTATTCCTTTGTGACCTGTCCCGGAAGTTTAACCTCAGCGACAGCATGGATCAGCTGCTGTGCCATAAGGAACTGGGACTGGGTGTTCAGATTGCGGATGAAAAAAAGCGGGCAAGATACCCCAGCCTTGGAAAACTGGCCATTGCCGCCCGACTGCGGGCCGAGGTGGTCAGCGAGGAAATGCGGATTCTATACGTGGCCATGACCCGGCCCAAGGACCGGCTGATCATGACCTATGCCGCTGCCAGTGAGGACACCCTGGCAGGCCTGGGGGAGGAACTGGCGGTGCGGAATGCCAAGGCCCAGAGCCAGGAGGCAACCAGCTTTGGCCGCTGGGTGCTGCAAGCGGCCCTGAACAGACCGGAGGCAGGGGAGCTGCGAAACGCCGTGGGAACCCATGGGGTTTCTACAGACACCCAATATCCCTGGCTGGTACGGGTAATGCCCGGGCTGGACTTGCTGCCGGAGCATGATGCCTTGGAAGAGTCCCCGGTGCGCAAGCCCATGCCGGAGAACGCCTTGGAGGAACTGGGGCGGCGGCTGCAATTTGTCTATCCCCATGCCGCTGCCACCCAGGCCCCCTCCAAGCAGACGGCCACCGCCCGAAAGGGCCGGGAAAAAGATCTGGAAGCGGCCCAGGATGCCCCGGAGGAGCGCAAGCCCTTGCGGGTCTGGCGGACCCCCAGCTTTTTAGGCCCCCAGCGGGACGGACGGGCCTACGGCAGTGCCATGCACAAGGCCATGCAGTTTTTGCACTTTGAAGCCTGCGGCGATGAAAAAAGCGTCCGCCGGGAAATCCATCGGCTGGTGGAAGAAGATTTTCTCACCCCAGAGGAGGGAAAACTGGTGAACGCCCGGCAAATCGCCCGGTTTTTTGACACGGACCTGGGCTGGAAACTGCGGCTGGGCGGGGAACTTTTGCGGGAATTCAAGTTCTCCATCTTAGATGAGGGCCAACGCTATGGCACTGGCCTGGAGGGAGAGCAGGTGCTGCTGCAAGGCGTGGTGGACTGCGCCATTGTAGAGCCTGGGGGCATCACGGTGCTGGACTTCAAAACTGACCGTGTTACCCCGGAGACCTTAGAGGAAACCGCCGAACGCTACAAAGACCAGGTGGAAACCTACAAAGAGGCCTTGGAGCGGATCTACAACAAAAAAGTTACCAAGGCCCTGCTGTATTTCTTCCACATGGGCTGCTTTGTGGAGGTATGACCATGCTTGAATTGTACGAGCCACACATAGAAGACCTGTGGTTTAAGGAAAAAATGTTGGGTGATGGGGAAACCATGTCCTATAACCATGCCTACGGGGGAACGATTCCCTTTCCAAAAGAAAAATGGGCAAATTGGTATGAGAAATGGATCACAAACCACTGTGGAAAACGTTTTTACAGATACCTGAAAGCCCGGGATACGTTTGTTGGGGAGATCGCCTATTATTTTGACGAAGAAAGGGCTGTTTACATTGCGGATGTACTCGTTTACGCACCCTATCGCGGAAATGGGTATGGCCGCCAGGGACTGCTGCTTTTGTGCGAAAGTGCAAGGAGAAATGGCATCAAGGAACTCTATGATGATATCGCCATGGACAACCCCTCCGTTGGGTTATTCCTCCAATGTGGGTTTGCGGAGGAATTGCGAACAAGGGAGTATATCCTGGTGAAAAAGAAATTATGAGTTTGGAAACTTCCGGCTTATCCACTCCAAAACCCAAAGAGCAAAAACGCCTCCCCAAAGCCGGGGAGGCGTTTTGCTCAGTTTTTGCTCTGCTGGTTCTGGTTTTGATTCTGATTCTGGTTTTGGCTCTGATTCTTGCTCTGGTTCTGGTTGCGGTTCTGTTCGTTTCTCATGGCTTTTTTGCCTCCTGTGTGAATTTCATGCGGCTGCTGCCGCCAGGATAGGATGCCCGGAAAATCAGGATTTATCCCTGGGGCGGAACAAAAGGGCCGCCAGGAGTCCTGCGGTAATGGCGGCGGTGATGCCCCCGGCGGTGGCTTTCAGGCCGCCGGTGAAAATGCCCAGAAAGCCTTGCTGGTCCACAGCCTCCCGGACTCCCTTGGCCAGGGTGTTGCCGAAGCCCGTTAAGGGGACGGTGGCCCCGGCCCCTGCAAAGTCTGCCAGGGGTTCATAGACCCCCAGACCGCCTAAAATCACCCCGAGAACCACATAGCTCACCAAAATTCTTGCGGGGGTCCATCTGGTCTTGTCAATGAGAATTTGACCGATCAGGCACAGACCGCCGCCCACGGCGAAGGCTTTTACATATTCCATCTTACTGCCCTCCTTCAATGACGACTCCGTGGCACACCCCGGGGATGGGAAGCCCCTGCTGGGTGGAGGTGGGGGAGAGCAAGGCACCGGTGCCGCAGAACAGAATGCGTTTCAGCTTCCCCTTTTGCAGCTGGTCTAAAAAATGGCCGCACAGGGCAATGGCACTGCACCCGCAGCCGGAGCCGCCGGCGTGTACATCCTGCCGGGTGCTGTCAAATACCAGGGTGCCGCAGTCCACCAGCCGCCCGCCAAGACCCAGGCCCTCTTTCCGGGCAAGCTCCATTAATAGCTCTTTGCCGTACTGGCCCAAATCCCCGGTAACGATCAGGTCATAGTCTTCCGGTCTCCGCCCCAGGTCTTCCAAATGGCGGCGGATGGTACTAAAGGCGGCGGGAGCCATGGCGGCTCCCATGTTGTTGGCATCCTGGATGCCCAGATCCATCACGGTACCCACGGTACAGGCAGTGACCCTTGGCCCTTTGCCACGGTCAGACAGCAGCACCGCCCCGGCTCCCGTCACCGTCCATTGGGTTGTGGGGGGCCGCTGACCGCCGTAGCCCAGGGGAAACCGGTACTGCCGTTCCGAGGCGGCAAAGTGGGAACTGGTCATGGAAACCACCCGGTCCGCTGCCCCGGCCCCAATGGCCATGGCGGCCAGAATCAGACTTTCGGCCATGGTAGAACAGGCCCCATACAGCCCCAGGTGGGGAAGCCCGGTCCCCCGCATGGTAAAGGCGGAGCCGATGCACTGGTTCAGCAAGTCCCCGGAAAAAACCAAATCAATATCCTCCCGCCCCACCTGGGCCTTGTGCAGCACCAGCCCCAGGGCCTGTTCCTGCATGGCCTTTTCCGCCAGTTCCCAGGTTTTCTGCCCGAAATAGGTGTCCCGGCTGGTTTTGTCGAAGCAATG
>CAKTQE010000019.1 GCA_934593275.1 uncultured Oscillospiraceae bacterium
TCCCGGGTCAATACCGCCGCCGGAATATGCACCCGCAGAGCGCATTCCTCCCCGGGTTTCACGCACCCAAAAGGGCGTTTGTGCTGCGGCAGCTTGCTGTCGAACAGGATTCTCATATGGTTTTGTCTCCTTGTGTTATGGATGTGTGTGCAATTTTTAGTTGACAGTTGACAGTGGACAGTTGACAGTTATTGGGGCGATATACCGCCCGCCATGTTTCGATACCGGAACCGTATCGACAAAACGGTATACATCGGACGGGCCTGTAGGGGCGGCTATTAGCCGCCCGCCACGTTGGATGTATAACCCGTGGGGGTGAATGGTATGACCCAAAATATGGTACCCCCACTGTAGCGGCGGCAATCTGCCGCCAACCGGCCCGCAGGGCCGGAGTCGTGGTACGTTTGTATCCGTACCAATCAAACCAGAAACGCCTGTCATTCCGAGGGTCGGAAACGGAGTCGAGGAATCTTCCCGAGTGGCAAGTTTTATCTTGTGGTTATTTCTCATCCCACGTGGTGGATTCCTCCACTCCGCTTGCGCTGCGGTCGGAATGACATAATGGGGGGACGTTTCTACGAATTCGCCTACTGTTTCCAGAATGTTTCAGGCTGCCCCGCTGACCCTCATCAGTCAGGGCTGCGCCCTGCCAGCTTCCCCGGAGGGGAAGCTTTTGTTCCGTTTCCTCAGAGCCACACTTAAAAAGGCGGAAACCACATCGTATGGTTTCCGCCTTGGGGAAGCGGGCTTACCAGGCCAGCATATTCTTGAACTGCTCCATGTATTTCTGGGCGGGGACGTTCCAGCTGAAATCCTGTTCCATGTCCCGTTTCTGCAGGTCCTGGAAGCCGGGGCGGTCGGTGAGGTACAGGTTCAGGCAGCGTTTCAAGGCCGCGTAGAAGTCATCGGCGTTGTAGCTCTGGAAAGTGAAGCCCAGGCCGTCCTGGCCCTGCTCGTTGCAGGGGGGTACGGTGTCTTTCAGGCCACCGGTGGCGTGAACCACAGGCACGGTGCCGTAGCGCATGGCGTTCATCTGGCTCAGGCCGCAGGGTTCGCTCTTGGAGGGCATCAGATAGATGTCACCGCCGGCGTAAATTCTGGCGGCCAGCCCTAAGTTAAAGGTGATCTGGGCGGAAACCTGCTCCGGGAACTGCCGCTGCAAATCCCGGAAGAAGTTTTCATACTGGGCTTCGCCGGTACCCAAAACCACCAGCTGGGCGTTTTCCTCCCACATGAGCCGCCGGGCGATATAGCACAGCAGATCCAGGCCCTTGTGTCCGGCGAACCGGGTGACCATGACCATCATGGGGACATCCGGGTCCTGGGGCAGACCCAGTTCCTTTTGCAGGGCCACCTTGCACCGGGACTTGCCAGGCTGCATGGCCCAGGCGGAGTAGTGGTCTACCAGAGCCGGGTCGGTTTCCGGGTTGAAGATGTCCGTATCAATGCCGTTGGTAATGCCGGTGAGCTTCCAGGAGTTTCTGGCCAGAATGCCGTCCAGCCCGTGGGCGTAGTAGGGATACATCAGCTCCCGGGCGTAGGTCTCGGAGACGGTGGTTACCATGTCCGCAGTCTCAATGGCACCTTTCATCATGTTTACGGAGCCGTTCATATCCATGCAGCCCCGATACTCCCAGGGAAGACCCAGGGCATCGTCAAAGAAGTTGCTGTTGGCCCAACCCTGATACTCGATGTTGTGGATGGTATACATGCACCGGGTCTTTTTCAGAATGGAATCCCGGTAGCAGGCCTTGAGATACACGGGGATCATACCGGTCTGCCAGTCGTTGCACTGAATCACATCCGGGGCATTGTCCAGGGCCACCAGGGCATCGAGACAGGCTTTGGAGAAGTAGGCGAAACGCTCGCCGTCATCCATGTCGCCATAGATGGCACCGGTACGGCCACCAAAGTAATAGTCGTTATCGATAAAGTAGACGGTCACACCGCCGGGGGCGGTCACAAGCTTCATAAGACCGGCGAACTGCTGCCGCCAGCCCATCTGCACCCGAAACTGGGCCACCTTTTCCACTTCATAGGCGGTATTGGTTTTGATTTTGTTGTAGTAAGGCAGGATCAGCGTTACCTCGTTGCCCGGCATTCTGGCCAAGGCCCGGGGCAGTGCCTCCATCACGTCTCCCAATCCGCCGGATTTGGCGTAAGGTGACGCTTCCGAAGCGCAGATGGCAATTTTCATACAGTGTCCCCCCGCTTGATGACAATGGGATTGGTCCGGGTGCCGATGAGCTTGGCACCGGGACGGACGGTGACGTTCTTATCCAGAATTACGTTCTTGAGTTCCGCGCCCTCACCGATGACGGTGTCGTTCATGACCACGCAGTCCTCAATATGGGCGTCCTTGGCCAGGGTCACCTGACGGAACAAAATGGAGTCCTTGGCGAAGCCCTCCAGCATACAGCCATCGGCCACCATGCAGTTGTCAATGCAGCTGTCCTCACCGTAGTAGGAGGGTACCCGGTCACGGACCTTGGTGTAGATGGGGTGCTTCCGGTCAAAAATGGACTTGTGAACATCGGGCTTCAGCAGGGCCATGGAGTTCTGGAAGTATTCTTCCACGCTGTCGTTGTACAGGGCCACGCCGTCAAAGACACAAGCGTTGACACTGACCTTGCCGGAGTTCCAGCCGCCCAGAATCAAATCCCGGTCCATGTGGAAGAAGTTGTGGGCAATGCGCTCCCGGACCATGGTGATCAGCCACTTTTTGGTGGTGACGAAAATGTCCATAGAGGCCAGGTATTCAGGGCCAGCGGCATAGTCTACCACGATGTCATTGATTTCCTTGTTCTCGTCCAGGGTCACGGCCAGATCCAGCACCTTCTTGCTGTTGGCCACGCCGGACTTGACCACCACGGTGATGTCCTTGCCGCTCTGGATGTGGTCGGCCAGCACCCGCTTCAGGTCAATGTTGGAGATCACGGCGGAGTCAACCAGGAATACATACTCGTCTTCCTCGCTGTATTCCAGGAAGGCCATGGCGTTGTTCAGGGATTCCAGCTTGCCCCGGTAGCTGTGGGTCTCGGAGGTGGAGTAGGGGGTGATGTATTGCAGGCCGCCCTCGCCCAGCTCCAGGCCCCACTCCTCGCCGTCACCGATGTGGTCCATCAGGGACTGGTAGTTGAACCGGGAGATCATGGCCACGTGATGTACACCGGCCCAGCTCAAATTGGTCAGGCCGAAGTCCACCTGGCGGTAACGGCCGCCAAAGGGAATGGAGGCGATGGACCGCTTGGCGGTCAGCTCTCCGATGTTGGCGTCATTGGTGAAGATAATACCCATTGCGTTCATAGCGTCACGCCTCCTTACATCATGTCGCCGGGCCGAAGCACGGCGTTTTCTTCCACCACGGCACCCTTGGAGGTTACGCTGATCAGCATTTCCTCACCGGGGGCGTAAGCACCGCCTACAACGGCATTCTTGCAGACACGGCTGTTTTCGCCCAGAATGGCGTGGCGCACGATGGCACCAGGCTCTACCACAACACCGGGCATGACCACGCTGTCTTCCACAACAGCACCGGCCCCGATCTTGCAGCCCACGGAAATCACACTGTGGCGAACCTCGCCCTCGACCTCACAGCCCTCGGCAATGAAGCAGTTGACGGTGGTGGCGGAGCTAGCGATAAAGGAGGAGGGCATGGCACTGTTCCGGGCGTAAATCTTAAACCGCTCGCCCCGGATGTTGAATACCGGCTCCTTGCCCAGCAAATCCATGTTGGCTTCCCACAAAGACTGGATGGTTCCCACGTCTTTCCAGTAGCCGTCAAAGGGATAGGCCATCATCTTGTGGCCCTGGTTTAACAGGTTGGGGATGATATTCTTGCCGAAGTCATTGGAGGACTTGGGGTCGTCCTCGTCCTCAATCAGGGCGTTTTTCAGCACCTGCCAGTTGAAGACGTAAATGCCCATGGAGGCGTTGGTGGACTTGGGCCGGGCGGGCTTCTCCTCGAACTCATAAATGGACATGTCTGGGTTGGTGTTCAGGATGCCGAACCGGGGGGCTTCCGCCAGAGGCACGTTCCGCACGGCGATGGTGCAGGAGGCCTCATGCTTTTCGTGGTACTCCACCATGGCGGCGTAGTCCATCTTATAGATGTGGTCGCCGGAGAGGATCACCACATAGTCCGGGTCATAGCGGTCAATAAAGTCAATATTCTGGTAAATGGCGTTGGCGGTGCCTTTGTACCAGCCGCTCTTTTTGTCGTGCCGCTCATAGGGGGGCAGCACCTGGGCGCAGGAGTGGGTCTTGTTCAGGTTCCAGGGCTGACCGTTGCCGATGTATTCGTTCAGCTCCAGGGGCTGATACTGGGTCAGGATGCCCACGGTGTCAATGCCGGAATTGACACAGTTGGACAGGGGAAAGTCAATAATGCGGTATTTTCCGCCAAAGGGGACGGCGGGCTTGGCGGTCTTCTCGGTCAAGACCTTGAGTCTGCTGCCCTGGCCACCGGCCAGAAGCATGGCAATACAGCGTTTTTTCTGAAAGTACATGGTCACAGCTCCTCATATTGTCATTTGGATCAACAAAGGGAAAGCGGAAGAACGTTGGTCAAAAAATCGTATTTTCTTCCACGGATAACATATCATATTTTTCACAATTCCGAAAGTGACATTTTGCCTAAAATATCAGAAATCTTTTGGCGATTTTCTCTAAACTCCCTCCATGCCATGGGTGGATTCCTGGGAATTTCGACAGAATTCAGCCTTTTTTCCAACCAATAGACATCCAGCCACCGGCCAAATTTCTGTCCGCATTTTACCATTTTCCCGCATGGAACGTACCCAAGACCCCGGTGAAAGGCCAAAGATGGGGCATTTTCCCCGGTGATAATGGCAAAACTTACAACATAGCCCATGGCCCGCAGCAAATTTTCCAAAACCGCGTACAGTTTTTTCCCCGCCCCCCGGCCCCGGGCATCCCGGCGCAGATAAATGGAGGGTTCTGCGCACCAGGCATAGGCCGCCCGCTCAAAAGGCAGACTGGCATAGGCATAGCCCAGAACAATGCCATCTTCCTCCCACACAAGCCACGGGAGCTTCTGGGTAATGCTCTGGAACCGGGCCAAAAATTCATCCGGGGTAGGCGGCACATACTCAAAGGTCACGGTGGTTTCCAGCACATAGGGGGAGTAAATGGCCAGCATGGCCTCCACATCGGACTCCCGGGCGAGACGAATCATTTATTGGCCCTCTCCTTCCTGTTTTTGTACCATTTTAGGCCCAAAGAAATCCACTGTCAAGGTTGACTTTTTTTCTTTTTAAGGATACAATAAAAGCAAATTTGTGTAAACAAGGGGGAGTAAGCATGGATGCCGGCGGAAGCGGCAATATACCTGGCCGAAGTAGATATCTGCCCGTCATCCTGCGGGCCTGTTAGTCTGCTTTGCGCCAATATTTTTTGAATATTGGAGGAACAAAAATGGCAGAACGTTTTGAAATCGTAGAAAAAGCCCTCCTGAAAATGCTGGAAGACAAGAAGTACGCCTCTCTGCGGGATATTCTCGTGACCATGAACCCCAGTGACGTGGCGGCACTGTTTGACGGCCTGGAGGAAAAGCAGATCCCCCTGATGTTCCGGCTGCTTCCCAAGGAGGAGGCGGCGGAGACCTTTGTAGAAATGGACCCAGAGGCCCAGCAGCTGCTGATTCAAGGCTTCTCTGACAACGAGCTGCGGGAAGTGCTGGACGAACTGTACGTAGACGATGCGGCAGACCTGGTAGAAGAAATGCCCGCCAACGTCGTCAAGCGTATTCTCACCCAGGCCGACCCGGAAATGCGCAGCTCCATCAATCAGATTTTGCGCTATCAGGAAAACTCCGCCGGTGCCTTGATGACCATGGAGTATGTGTCTCTCCGGCCGGACATGACCGTGGAGGAGGCCATTCTCCGCATTCGCCGCCAGGGTGTGGACAAAGAGACCATTTATACCTGCTATGTCCTGGCCAAGGACCGGACATTGCAGGGCATCGTCACCGTCAAGGACCTGCTGCTGGCGGAAAGTGACGATACCTTAATTAAAGAAATCATGACCACCAACGTCATTTCCGTCACCACCCAGGATGACCAGGAAGAAGTGGCCAAGATGTTCTCCAAGTACAATTTCCTGGCCCTGCCGGTGGTGGACAAGGAAAACCGCATGGTGGGCATCGTCACCTTTGATGACGCCATGGACGTTATGGAGGAGGAAGCCACGGAGGATATGGAGATCATGGCCGCTATGATCCCCTCCGAAAAGAGCTACCTGAAAAGCTCTCCCATTGACCTTTATAGGCACCGGATCCCCTGGCTGATGCTTCTGATGGTGTCGGCCACCTTTACGGGCATGATCATCACCTCTTTTGAAAGTGCCTTGGCCCTGCTCCCCGCCCTCACCGCCTTTATCCCCATGCTGATGGACACCGGCGGCAACTGCGGCTCCCAGTCCTCCGTCACCGTCATCCGCGCCCTGAGCCTGGATGAATTGGAGCTTTCCGATGTATTGACGGTTCTGTGGAAAGAAGTCCGTACCGCCATTCTCTGCGGACTGACCCTGGCGGTGCTGTGCTTTATCAAAGTGCTGCTGGTAGACCGGCTCCTCATGGGCAACACCAGCATCAGCCTGTCCGTAGACCTGGTCATCTGCTTGGCCCTGGGGGTAACGGTGGTCATCGCCAAAATGGTAGGCTGCACCCTGCCTTTGCTTGCCAAACGCCTGGGCTTCGACCCCGCCGTTATGGCCTCGCCGTTCATTACCACCATCGTAGACGCCTTGTCCCTGCTGGTCTATTTCCTCTTCGCCAAAACCATCCTGGGACTTTGAGAAAACCATAACCCCCACGCAGGCTTTCCTTGCGTGGGGGCTTTTGTTCTTGGAACGGGGGGAATTTGATACATTTTTAGTTGACAGTTGACAGTGGACAGTTGACAGTTATTTTCCAAATTGACAATTGACAATTTTTATGTTGGGGTGATACCATTCAACCCCACAGGTTGTAATCGAAACGTGGCGGGCGGCAGGTTGCGGGTATAACCTGTGGGGTTGAATGGTACCACCCGATATATGGTAAACCCCACTGTAGCGGCGGCAACCTGCCGCCATCCGGCCCGTAGGGCCGGAATCGTGGTGCGTTCGTATCCGCAACAGCCAAATCAGAAACGTCTGTCATTCCGACCGCAGTGAGTCGAGGAATCTTCCCGAGTAGCAAGCTTTATCTTGTGGTGGCTCATTCTCCAACGTAGAAGATTCCTCCACTCCGCTTGCGCTCCGGTCGGAATGACAGACGTTTTTTGCATTGGGCGTTACAAATTCAAACGTACCACGACTCCGGCCCTGCGGGCCGGTTGGCGGCAGATTGCCGCCGCTACTGTGGGGGTACCATATTTTGGGCGGTACCATTCACCCACACAGGTTATACATCCAATGCGGCGGGCGGCTGGTAGCCGATGGAATTATGGTGTGATTGCCCCCGGCAATCATTTGATTTTGGTTCGCTGCGCGAAGCACCGCCCCTACATACTTTAACAGATGTAGTGAAATGAACAACGTTGGCTGCACCAATAACTGTCAACTGTCAACTGTCCACTGTCAACTGAAAAGAATTGTCAATTTCCCCGCCGCTCCCTGCATCCTTTACCGAAACATGCTCCAAACGCACAAAATCCGCAGCCTGCCAGCTGCGGATCCTGCAACAAAAAAGAGGAGAGGAAAATGAAAAAGATGAGAAAATCAAATTGATTTGTCTTTAGTATACCCGGCAGATGTGAAGAAAAAAAGTGACTAAATATTAAGTTCCTATGAAGTTGCGGCAAGATGGAGGGCTGTTTTTATCAAAAGTGCCAAGCAGTAAAAAAATACCGAAAAAATTGTTTACAATCAAGATTTGATGTGTTAATATGTATCCGGTGAACCTCGGACATTTTCTGGACGTTTACCAATTTGCGTTGAAAATCGGAGATTTAACCGAACTTTCACCCGAAATCATTATATAGGAGGACCCCATTATGGAAACATACGGCATTGAAAAGTATGGCATTACCGGTACAACCGAAATCGTCTACAATCCCTCTTACGAGATGCTCTATGAGGAAGAGACCAAGCCCGGCCTGACCGGCTACGAGGTTGGCCAGAAGACCGAGCTGGACACCATCAACGTTATGACCGGCATCTACACCGGCCGTTCCCCCAAAGACAAGTACATCGTCATGGACGAGAACTCCAAGAACACCGTGTGGTGGACTTCCGACGAGTATAAGAACGACAACCACCCCATGAGCGAGGAGACCTGGAAGGCCGTGAAGGAGCTGGCCATCAAGGAACTGTCCAATAAGAAGCTCTACGTGGTGGATGCTTTCTGCGGTGCCAACCACGACACCCGTATGGCCGTCCGCTTCATCGTGGAAGTGGCATGGCAGGCGCACTTTGTAAAGAACATGTTCATCCGTCCCTCCGAGGAGGAGCTGAAGAACTTCAAGCCCGACTTCATCGTCTACAACGCCTCCAAGGCAAAGGTTGAGAACTTCAAGGAGCTGGGTCTGAACTCCGAGACCTGTGTGGCCTTCAACATCACCTCCCGTGAGCAGGTCATCATCAACACCTGGTACGGCGGCGAGATGAAGAAGGGCATGTTCTCCATGATGAACTACTACCTGCCCCTGAAGGGCATTGCTTCCATGCACTGCTCCGCCAACACCGATAAGAACGGTGAGAACACCGCCATCTTCTTTGGCCTGTCCGGCACCGGCAAGACCACCCTGTCCACCGACCCCAAGCGTCTGCTGATCGGCGACGACGAGCACGGCTGGGACGACAACGGCGTGTTCAACTTCGAGGGCGGCTGCTACGCCAAGGTCATCAACCTGGACAAGGAGTCCGAGCCTGACATCTACAACGCCATCCGCCGGGATGCCCTGCTGGAGAACGTGACTGTTGACGCAGAGGGCAAGATCGACTTCACCGACAAGTCCGTCACCGAGAACACCCGTGTGTCCTACCCCATCGACCACATCAACAACATCGTTCGTCCCGTTTCCGCTGCTCCCGCAGCCAAGAACGTGATCTTCCTGTCTGCCGATGCTTTCGGCGTTCTGCCTCCCGTGTCCATCCTGACCCCCGAGCAGACCCAGTACTACTTCCTGTCCGGCTTCACCGCCAAGCTGGCCGGCACCGAGCGCGGCATCACCGAGCCCACCCCCACCTTCTCCGCTTGCTTCGGCCAGGCCTTCCTGGAGCTGCATCCCACCAAGTACGCCGAGGAGCTGGTCAAGAAGATGCAGGTTTCCGGCGCCAAGGCTTACCTGGTCAACACCGGCTGGAACGGCACCGGCAAGCGTATCTCCATTAAGGATACCCGCGGTATCATCGATGCCATCCTCTCCGGTGCCATCCTGACCGCTCCCACCAAGACCATCCCCGTGTTCAACTTCGAGGTTCCCACGGAGCTGCCCGGTGTGGATCCCGCCATCCTGGATCCCAGAGACACCTACGCCAATGTTTCCGACTGGGAGACCAAGGCCGAGGACCTGGCTGGCCGGTTCATCAAGAACTTCGCCAAGTACGAGGGCAACGAGGCTGGCAAGGCTCTGGTAGCCGCCGGTCCCAAGCTGTAAACGTATCCTTATTTGTATTCACTATACCGGCAGAGGGATTTTCCCTCTGCTGGTATCTGAAGGTAAGCAGTAGGTGGGCGAATTTTTGCGCATAATCCCGGTTATACGTGAAAATTTCCCCATTTACTGCACAATATCTATTAACGGAGGTTCATACCAATGGCTCAGAAAGTCCAATTCACTGAAACCGTCCTTCGTGATGCCAACCAGTCCCTGATGGCTACCCGTATGCCTTTTGCCGATATGGAGGGCATTCTTTCCACCATGGACAAGGCCGGTTATTATTCCGTCGAGTGCTGGGGCGGCGCCACCTTTGATAGCTGCCTGCGCTACCTGGACGAAGATCCCTGGGAGCGTCTGCGCTCCTTCCGCAAGGCCATGCCCAACACCCGTCTGCAGATGCTGCTCCGGGGCCAGAACCTGCTGGGCTACAAGCACTACCACGATGATGTGGTGGAGAAGTTTGTAGAGCTGTCCATCAAGAACGGCATTGACGTTCTGCGTATTTTCGACGCTCTGAACGATTTCCGCAACATCCGCACCGCTCTGGAGGCTACCAAGAAGTACGCCAACGCCAACACCGTGGCTTCCGGCTGCATTTCCTACACCCAGTCCCCTGTACACACCCCCGCCAAGTACGCCGAGATGTGCAAAGAGCTGCAGAGCATGGGCTTTGACACCATCTGCCTGAAAGATATGGCCGGTACCATGTCCCCCAACGAGGCCGAGCAGCTGTTCAAGGGCATTAAGGATGCCGGCGTGACCCTGCCCCTGGTGCTGCACACCCACTGCACCACCGGTATGGCTTACATGACCGTCATGAAGGCTGTGGAAGCCGGTGTGGACATCATCGACACCGCTACCTCCTGCTTCTCCAACGGTACCTCTCAGCCCGCCACCGAGACCGTTTACTACGCCCTCAGCGAGCTGGGCATTGAGACCGGCCTGAATGAGGAAGTCATCAACAAGGTCAACGATTACTTCAAGCCCGTCAAGCAGAAGTACATCGACTCCGGCCGCATCAACCCCAAGTCCATGGGTACCGATGCCCAGGCTCTGGTTTACAAGGTTCCCGGCGGTATGCTCTCCAACATGATCGCCAACCTGACCGATATGCACGCCATGGACAAGTTCGATGCCGCTCTGGCCGAGATTCCCTCCGTCCGGAAAGACATGGGCTATCCTCCTCTGGTCACTCCTCTGTCCCAGATGGTGGGCAACCAGGCTGTTACCAATGTTCTGGTCGGTGAGCGTTACAAGAACATCTCCAAGGAAGTCAAGGCTTACTTCAAGGGCGAGTACGGCATTGCCCCCGCTCCTGTGGACGCCGACCTGGAGAAGCGCATCCTGGCCGAGGCCGGTATGGAAGCTCCTATGGACTGCCGTGTAGAGGACAGCAAGCGCACCGGTGAGGAGTTCACCGCTGCCAAGGCCGCCCTGGGCGATCTGGCTCAGAGCGAAGAGGATGTTATGAGCTACATCTGCTTCCCCGCCCAGGCTGAAAAGTTCCTGGAGGGCCGCAAGGCAAAGGAAGAGAACAAGGTTACCTATACCATTACCGAGGCATAAGGAGGGTATCACGTTATGATGCTTACTTCTGATATTTCCATTGGCGAAGCCGGCGTTTACGCGCTGCTGGGCTATGCGGTGGTGTTCTTCGGCCTGATCCTGCTGATGTGCGTGATCATCGCCATGGGCAAGTATTTTGCCGGGAAAGATGCCAAGCTGGCTGCCACTTCCGCCGCTGCCGCCAAGGCAACCGCACCCACTGCCCCTGCCGTTCCCGCCGCCCCCAAGGCTGTGGCCCCCGGCTCTGCCGGTGAGCTGCTGCTCCACGATGTTGAACCCAAGACTGCGGCCATGATTATGGCCATCGTAGCCGATAAGATGGGCAAGCCCCTGAACGAGCTGCGTTTCAAATCCATTAAGGAGGTCAAATAATCATGAAATACAAAGTGACTTTGAAAGGCCGTACTTACGAAGTCGAGGTGGAAGCCGGCGAGGCCATGTTGCTTGACGAGTACGAAGCCATTGCGCCTTCCGCTCCCGCCGCTGCTCCTGCCGCCGCCGCTCCCGCTGCTGCCGCTCCTGCCGCTGCCCCCGCTCCCGCCGCCGCTCCCGTGGTGACCGGTGCTGGTGAAGCCGTCAACGCCCCCATGCCCGGCAACATCCTGAAAGTCAACGTGACCGCCGGTCAGGCTGTCAAGTCCGGTGACGTTCTGTGCGTGCTGGAGGCTATGAAGATGGAGAACGAGATCATGGCTCCCAAGGACGGAACCGTTACCCAGGTTCTGGTCTCCAAGGGCTCCAATGTGGACACTGGGGCGCCTCTGGTCGTGATCGGTTAAGGAGGGCTTCCAATGAATGTTGGCGCAATCCTGCTGAAGCTCTGGAATAACTCCGGCTTTGCCGCGATTATTACCGGCTTCGTATCCAATAACGGCTGGCAGAACCTGGTGATGCTGGCCATCGCCTGTGTACTGCTGTACCTGGCCATTGTCAAGAAGTTTGAGCCGCTGCTGCTGGTGGGTATTGCCTTTGGCTGTCTGCTGACCAACCTGCCCAACGCGGGCCTGTACCATCAGAACCTGTGGGATGCCTTTATGGACCCCTCCAGCCCCATGTATCACAGCTTCGGCCAGATCATGCGGGAGGGCGGTCTGCTGGACATCTTCTACATCGGCGTCAAGACAAGCCTCTACCCCTGCCTGATTTTCATGGGCGTTGGTGCCATGACCGATTTTGGTCCCTTGCTCTCCAACCCCAAGAGCCTGCTGCTGGGTGCTG
The DNA here is from genome assembly GCA_934593275.1 of uncultured Oscillospiraceae bacterium. GTDB lineage: Bacteria > Bacillota > Clostridia > Oscillospirales > Oscillospiraceae > Faecousia. The sequence continues at coordinate 12,390 of CAKTQE010000019.1, forward strand.
CCGCACAGCTGGGCGTATTCGTTGCGTTCTTCGGTGCCGTTTGCATGGGCTTTACCGGCCGTGAAGCCGCTTCCATCGGCATCATCGGCGGCGCGGACGGCCCCACCGCCATCTTCCTGACCACCCGTCTGGCCCCCCATCTGCTGGGTGCCATCGCCGTGGCAGCTTATTCCTACATGGCCCTGATCCCTCTGATCCAGCCCCCCATTATGAATCTGCTGACCTCCTCCGAGGCCCGGAAAATCAAGATGGTTCAGACCCGGAACGTGAGCAAGACCGAGAAGATCATCTTCCCCATCCTGGTCACCATGTTCGTGGCTCTGCTGCTGCCTGACACGGCCCCTCTGATCGGCTGCCTGATGCTGGGCAACCTGTTCAAAGAGACCGGCTGCACCGAGCGTCTGTCTGACACCGTGCAGAATGCCCTGATGAACATTGTTACCATTCTGCTGTCCACCGCCGTTGGCTCCACCATGGTGGGTTCCACCTTCCTGACCGCTCAGACTCTGAAAATCGTTGTTCTGGGCGTGGTCGCTTTCGGCATCTCCACCGCCGGTGGTCTGCTGGGCGGCGACGTGATGTGCTGGGCCACCAAGGGCAAGGTCAACCCCCTGATCGGCTCCGCCGGTGTTTCCGCCGTGCCGATGGCCGCCCGTGTTTCCAACAAGGAAGGCCAGAAAGCCAACCCCGCAAACTTCCTGCTGATGCACGCCATGGGCCCCAACGTGGCCGGTGTCATCGGCTCCGCCATCGCCGCAGGCTTCCTGCTGAGCGTATTCGGCTAAACACACAAAAAACCGCTTCGGGCTTCGGCCCGAGGCGGGTTTTTTAGTTGACAGTGAACAGTTGACAGTTATTGGGGCGACCAACGTTGTTCATTTGTATCCATTCGTTAAAGTATGTAGGGGCGGCAATAATAACCTGTGAGGATGAATGGTATTCCCCCATATACGGAACAATGTAGCGGCGTTGACCCAACGATGAAATCAATGTGTGATTGCCCCCGGCAATCATTTGATTTTGATTCGCTGCGCGGAGCACCACCATCCAGCCCCGGCGAGGGGCTGGCTCCGTGACGAATATAACCCGTGCGGTTGAATGGAAATACCTCCCGACATGTCATTCCTCCACTCCGCTTGCGCTGGTCCGGTAAAAAATTTCTGGACAATCCGGGATTATCCTGTATAATAAACCCAGAAATAAAAGAAAGGGGTTTAAAACCTATGAAACGAAACCAAAAAGGCTTTACCCTCATGGAAATGCTCATCGTGGTGGCCATCATCGCCGTCCTGGTGGCCATCGCCATCCCCACGTTCACCGCCCAACTCCACAAAGCCCGTGTCGCCGCCGACTGGGCCAACGTCCGGGCCTATTACGCACAAATCCAGGCGGATTATATGCTGACGGGGGAGAAGAATCCGAAAGTAAAGCTATGGCATGTAACTGGGGAGTACCCAGATACAACAACCATTACATTCCTTGATGGAACAAGTGTGAAGTTGCAGGCTGGTATATACTGGGTCGTGTTTAACGATGAAGACGGAGATAAACGCAGCGGTTATACAGTAGCATATCAGTGGTCTGACGGAGACAAGACTTGCGAAAAAATCTTTGGCGATATGGGAGAAGAACAACCAACTCCCTAAAAGAACCGGGACACCCTCCCAAAACCAGAGGGTGTCCCTTTTTTGCACAAAAAACGCCACGATTCCCCACCATCACCCCAAAGCCCGGAACAAAAGCTTCCCCGACCGGGAAGCTTTTGTTCCGTGTATCGGGTGGTACCCCCCACTGTAGCGGCGGCAATCTGCCGCGATTGGCCGTAAGGCCACTCGTTGGGCGTTCGTATCTGTAGCATCCCACGGTGCCAGCCCCTCGCCGGGGCTGGAGTGGCGATGAATCATCGCCGCTACATTGTTCCGTGTATTGGGTTATACCATTCACCGGAACAGGTTGTATTTGCCACGTGGCGGGCGGCAGGTTGCCGCCCCTACGATACATTTGTTAAAAATACCGTATATTTTACGTGTCTATCCACGTTTTGCGTTTTGAAAAATGCGAAAACATGGTACATTGCCGCCGCTACAGTGGGGTACCGCGTATCGGGTCATATCATTCAACCCTCCCGGTTGCTTTCTACCCCCAGTTCTGGTATACTTATTCTGAAAAATAAAAAAGGAAAACGGTGAATGCCATGAATTATTTGATTGTTATTGACATGCAGGTGGACTTTATTTCCGGGTCTCTGGGTTCTGACCGGGCGCGGGGGATCGTGCCGAGGGTGGTGGAATTGGTCAAGGGCTTTGACGGGAAAGTGATTTTCACCCGGGATACCCATGGGAAAAACTATCTGCGGACCCAGGAGGGGCGGAATTTGCCGGTGGAGCATTGCATTCAGGGGACTCCGGGGTGGCAGATTTGTCCGGAACTGGGGGTATATGCCGAGAACATTGTGGACAAACTGAGCTTTGGCAGCATTTCTCTGCCCCGGATTTTGGCCCAGGAGGGGACACCGGAGTCCATTACCCTGTGCGGACTGTGTACGGATATTTGCGTGATCTCCAACGCCATGATCCTGAAAAGTGCCTTTCCGGAGACCCTGGTCCGGGTGGCTTCCGGGGCTTGCGCCGGTGTGACGGAAAAGAGCCACGAAACGGCCCTGGCCGCCATGGAAGCAGTGCAAATTCAGATAATCTGAGAGAACAAAAATACCGGGGCGCATCGGATTTTGTACCGATGCGCCCCGGTGTTGTTTTGGTTATTTTTCATCAATACCCGCCGAAGCCCCAGCCAAAGGGGAAAGTGCCGTAGCCCTGGGAGCCTTGAGAACCCTGGGAGTCCTGGGTACTCTGCTGCTGGACGGACTGGCTTTCCTGGTTGGCGGACTGGACCTGGCGGCCCACGGTGACGGTGAGGGTCAGGGTTTCGCCCTGGCGGTAGACGGTGAGGGTCAGCTCATCGCCGGGTTTGGAAGCCCGGACCAGCTTCACCAGGTCGTTTTGGGACGTGATGTCCGTATCCCCCACCTTGGTGATGATGTCGTTGACCTGAAGACCGGCGGTTTCCGCGGGGCTGTCCTTGGTGATGGCCTGGACGGAGGCACCGCTGGGCAGACCGTACTTCTGGGTCTCGGAGCTGACGGAGAGGACACTGACGCCGATATAGGGCTTTTCAATGTAGCCGTTCTCAATAATGCTCTTGACGATGCCATACACATGGTTCATGGGGATGGCGAAGCCGATGTTGTCGACGGAAGCGGTGGAGGAGGAAGAAGAGCTGGAATACTTGGCGTTGGTAATGCCAATGACCTCCCCGTGCATGTTAAACAGGGCACCGCCGGAGTTGCCGGAGTTGATGGCGCAGTCGGTCTGAATCAAATCCATGGTGGAGCCACGGGAAATGGTGACCTCCCGGTCCAAAGCACTGATGATGCCGGAGGTTTCGGAGAAGGTCAGCTCTCCCAAGGGGTTGCCGATGGCCACCACCTCGTCGCCCACATTCAGCTTGTCGGAGTCACCGATGACCACAGGGGTCAGGCCCTGGGCCTCGATTTTCAGCACCGCCACATCGTTGCTCTCGTCGTAGCCAATGAGCTTGGCATCGTAATTGGTGCCGTCATAGGTGGAGACGGTGATGGAGGTGGCACCGGAGACCACGTGATAGTTGGTCAGGATATAGCCGTCATCGGAGAAGATGAAGCCGGAACCGGCGGCGGCACCGGTGGTCTGCTGGCCCCAGAAATTGGTGGTCACAAGACTGGTGACAATGCCCACGGTGGAGTTCACGTTGGCGGCATAGACCTCCGCGGCGGTAAGGGTCTTGGAGGAGTCGATTTCCTGAACTTTCAGGGCCGAGGTCTCCCGAACGCCCTGCATGACGGTGGAAACGCCGTCAGAATAAACGCTCTCGCCTTTGCCGCCCTGGGCAAGTTTCGTACCCAGGAACGCCCCGCCAATGCCGCAGCCGCCGCCTACCAGGGCGCAGCACAGCACCAGGGCCACGGCCCCTTTTGCGCCCTTTTTCTTGGGGCTTGCCTTGGGGGGAATGGGGGGCATCCCGGTATTTTCAGGGGGATTGTTTTCGTAAATGGAATCGTCATAGTATTCGCTCATGGTCTATACAGCTCCTTTTGCTGGTATCTTTTCTTTACATCCATACTGTACCACGGAATTCTGAAATGAAACTTAAATTAGTTCTGAACGATTTGTGAATTCTGAACGCCTTGGGGGCAGGGGGCATTTTTCCCAAAAAATGACCACTTATGAAAAAATTGTTGCAATGCCGCCCAACGGCTGGTATACTTGTAAAGAATGTGTATAACACTTTTTTACAAAGGAAACCAGATTTTCATATAGGGGGTACTTTCGTGAGTATATCCAATATCATCTCGCTGCTGGGCGGGCTGGGTGCGTTCCTGTTTGGTATGAAGTATATGGGAGACGGCCTGGAAATGGCCGCCGGGTCCCGGATGAAAGACTTGCTGGAAAAGCTGACCCGAAACCGGTTTATGGGCTTTTTGCTGGGCGTTCTGGTAACGGTGGTCATTCAGTCCTCCTCGGCCACCACCGTCATGGTCATGGGCTTTATCAACGCCGGCATCATGGATCTGGCCCAGGCCACCGGTGTGATTTTCGGTGCCAACATCGGTACCACCATCACCAGCGTTCTGATTGCCCTGGATGTCTCCGGAATCGCGCCGTTCTGCATTTTCATTGGCGCGTTCCTCATGCTCTATTCCAATAAGAAGCAGACCAAACACATTGGCCAGATCATTCTGGGCTTTGGCTTGCTGTTCCAGGGCTTGCACACCATGTCCGGGGCCATGAAGCCCCTGAAAGACGTGGTTTGGTTCCAGTCCTTTATTATGAACGCCAAAAACCCCCTGTTGGGCATTCTGGTAGGCGCAGCCCTGTGTGCCGTGATTCAGAGTTCCTCGGCGGCGGTAGGTATTTTGCAGGCCCTGGCCATGCAAGGCCTGATGCCCTTGTACTTTGCCTCGTTCCTGGTCTGCGGTATCAACATCGGCTCCGCCATGCCCACCATCCTGGCCTCTATGAATGCCCGGAACAACGCCAAGCGGGCGGCCATGATCTACCTCATCAACAACCTGGTGGGTGCCGTCATTATGACCGTGGTGACCCTGGCCCTGCCCTATACCCAGTGGGTGGAGGCCCTGGTGCCGGATCCCATGTTCCAGGTGTCTTTGGTGCATATCATCTTTAAGGTGGTCTCCGCTGCCGTGCTGCTGCCCCTGACCAATCAGGTGGTGCGGCTGACCTATTTCCTGGTACCCAAGCAGAAGCACGAGGATGCCTGCCGTCTGGAATTCATTGACGTGAACCTGGTCGGCTCTCCCAGCGTGACCCTGCTGCAGATCCGCAACGAGGTGGAGCGGATGAGCGGCCTGGTGCGGGAGAACCTGCGCCTTTCCATGGATGCCTTGCTGGCGGGAAAGGTGGCCGATGCCAAGCAGATTGAGGAAAACGAGTCGGTCATCGACTATCTGACCGATGCCATCAGCGACTATCTGGTAAAGCTCAACGTCCGGGAAATGTCGGACCGGGATGCCCAGTATGTCAACCACGTCTTCCAGGCCCTGTCGGATTTGGAGCGGATCGGTGACTACGCCGAGCATTTGCAGCAGCTGACAGAGCAGCAGGACGAAAAGGGCGTTTCCTACACCCAGCCCGCCATGACGGAACTGAAAACCATTACCGACAATGCCGTAGACCTGTTTGACCGGGCCGTGGCCGCGTTCTATCAGCAGAACATCCACCTGGACGAGCTGAAACGCATGGCCAAAACCCAGCGTCAGATCCGCAAGCTCACCAGCCAGTCCCAGCTGAACCACATGGAGCGGCTGCGCACCGGGGAGTGCAGTGTGGAGGCCGGTATCCTCTTCGGTGAGATCCTCAACTCCCTGAACCGTATCGGCGGCCACGCCATCAACATCGCCGAAGCCGCCACCATGCCCCAGAATCTGGAATAACGTATCGCTAAAACACCGCCCCCTCCTATTGTCAGGAGCGGGCGGTGTTTCTGGTATGATAGGTTACTCGATGAGTCCGCTTTCTTTCAGCAGCAGTTCGATGTCGGTGCCACGGGTCTTCTTGATGAGGATTTTCAGCATTTCCTTTTCCTTGAAAGACAGGGGAGCCTGGGAAATGGGCCTCTTGTCGATGGCATAGTAGCAGGCACGCAGCAGCTCCCGGACGTCGTATTTGCTGCCCCAGACCTCGGGAACGGCCCGGTCTACGTTCAGCAGGGTGTAGACGGATTCCATACCGGTACGCATGGAATACTCGGTGGTGAAGATGGTGTCTCTGGGGGTCTCCGCGAACTGGCCGATGAAAGCGAAGTTCACGGCGCCGTCAGGCACTACCTTGGGCCGGTCAGATTCCTTTCTGGGCTGGAAGAAGGCATTGATATAGGGCATATAGCAGGTGGTGGTGTTGCAGGCACTCTCGGCAAGCTCGGGAATTTCGTCTACAGGCACGCCGATGTGGTACAGCCACTCCTGGCAGATCTCCTCGCCGGTGCAGTCCCGCATGGCTTTCTTGACGAAATGGCCGGGCTTGTTGGTGGTCAGGCCGTAGACCCAAACCAGAACGGTGTCCTTATCCTGGGCCTTGAACTGGGGCTGACGGTTGATGGTCCAGCTGAGGTACCAGTTGTCGGTGCTGTCCTTGACGGTGACAATGCCGCCGGTGGTGACTTTCCCGGCCCGGGGATCCCGCTGGCAGATGTCCATGATGTGGCGGATGATCTTCTCGTCCTTGGTCTGCACCGTGGCACTCATCCAGTTGGTGGCCTCTACATCGGAGCAGAAGGCATCGGGGTTGCCGTACTCGCCATTCTTGGCCTGGGCGGCAATGTTCTTCCACAGATCCCAGCTTTCGCCGCAGCCGTTGACGATGTTGTTCAGGTCCGGGGCGTGGGTCTGGTCGCCGTAGCAGGAGGTGTCGGTGCAGCAGCCGTTGGTGATGAACACCAGGTCATCTTCCACCAGGTCGATGGACTGCTCCACGCCGTCCTTGACGTAGACGATCTTCCGGGCGATCTGCCGGTCACCCACATGGTCAATGACCACATTCTTCACGTCCATGCCGAACTCCACCTTGACGCCGTGGGCTTCCAGGTAGCGAACCAGGGGCAGAATCATGCTCTCATACTGGTTGTACTTGGTGAAGCGCAGGGCGGAGAAGTCGGGCAGGCCGTCAATGTGGTGAACATAGCGGCAGAGGTACCGCTTCATTTCCAGTGCGCTGGACCAACGCTGGAACGCAAACATGGTCTGCCAGTAGAGCCAGAAGTTGGTATCCCAGAAAGAATCCGGCAGGATGTCAGAAATCTTCTTGTCTTCCAGCTGGCTTTCCGGGGTCATAAACAGCTTGGAAAGGGCCATGGCGGACTCCCGGTCCAGCTTGAACTGCTTGTCGGTGTGGGCATCCTGGCCGCATTTCACGGTAGCACGGCAGAGAGAATAGTTGGGGTCGTGCTTGTTGAGCCAGTAGTATTCATCCAGCACGGACACGCCCTCGGTCTCAATAGAGGGGACATCCCGGAATACATCCCACATGACCTCAAAATGGTTGTCCATTTCCCGGCCACCACGCATATAGAAGCCCTTGGAAACGTCTTTCCGGCCATCGCAGCTGCCGCCGGCCAAATCCAGCTTTTCCAGCAGATGGATGCGCTCGCCTTTCATCTGGCCGTCACGGACCAGGTAGAACGCGGCAGTCAGACCGGCAAGGCCGGTGCCGATGATATAAGCGGACTTGTTGTCTACGCCCTGGGGCTTTTCGGGATGTGCAAAAGCTTCGTAAGTTCCGGCAGAATAATACATAATAAAACCTCCATGATTTTTTCGGGGTGCTGTCTTGTTTCCAAGCGGCACCGTGTTTTTGTTTTCATGGCTACAGTATACCCCATTTTGTGCTTTCCGCCTATAAACAGCCCCGGCACCCTGATAAAGATTTCAGCAGCGGGGGAGATGTGCGTAAAATTTTATCATTTTCTTTTGGGTGATAAAAGGGAAGTACCGTGATTGCCACTTGAAAAAGTGCCACAAATCCTGTATGATGTGTTGGTAAAGAATATTCATTTTCAAAAACATTCGAGGGATGGAATTATGATTGAAATTTTAAAAGCCGTACTCTTCGGCATTGTAGAGGGCGTCACCGAATGGCTGCCCGTATCCTCCACCGGCCATCTGATTTTGCTGGACGAGCTGGTGCAGCTGAACGTATCGGAAGCCTTTAAAAGCATGTTTGACGTGGTGATCCAGCTGGGGGCCATTCTGGCGGTGGTGGTGCTGTTCTTCCACAAGCTGAACCCATTCTCTCCGGACAAGGCCCCGGAGGAAAAGAAAAACACCTGGAACCTGTGGGCCAAGGTGGTGGTGTCCATCATCCCCTCGGGCCTGGTGGGCGTTCTCTTTGACGACTGGATGGATGCGAACTTGCACACCTCTACCGTGGTAGCCGCCATGCTCATTGTCTACGGTGTGGCCTTTATCTTAGTGGAGCGGCAGTATCAGGGCCGCCACCTGGCGGTGGACGATGTGGACCACATGGACTGGAAAACCGCCATTGGCATTGGTCTGTTTCAGTGCCTGAGCCTGATACCCGGTACTTCCCGTTCCGGCTCCACCATTTTAGGCGGCATTCTTCTGGGGGCCAGCCGGTCCGCCGCCGCGGAATTCAGCTTCTTTATGGCCATTCCCACCATGCTGGGGGCCAGCGGCATCAAGCTTCTCAAATTCTTCATGACCGGAGTCGGCTTTGCGGGGCCGGAAATCGCCGTATTGCTGGTGGGCTGCGCCGTGTCCTTCCTGGTAAGCCTGCTGGTCATCCGGGGGCTGATGAACTACGTCCGCAATCACTCCTTCTCCGCCTTTGGCGTTTACCGCATTGTTCTTGGTATATTGGTTCTGGTCTATTTTGCCATTGCGAAATAATTTTTACGGAGGTCGTTTCCCATGGAGTACATTCTTGAAAACAGCTATCTGAAAGTCACCGTCTCCTCCAAGGGCGCGGAGGTCGTCAGCGTTCAGCGGAAGTGTGACGGCGTGGAACACATCTGGCAGGCAGACCCCAGCGTCTGGGGTGGCCACGCCCCGGTGCTGTTCCCCCACTGCGGCAAGGTGGTAGACGGCACCATCCACGCCAAGGGCCGGGATTATCCCGCCAAGCAGCATGGCTTCGCCCGGGATTTGGAGCATATTCTGGTGCGCTCTACCCCGGATGTATTGGAGCTGGCTCTGGAAAGCAACCCCGAAACCCAGGCCCGGTTCCCCTATGCGTTCCGGCTGGTCTCCACTTTTACCTTGGACGGCCCCACCCTGTGCCACACCCTGACCGTTGAAAACAACGACCAGGAGGAGCTGCCTTTCGGCATCGGCTTCCACCCCGGCTTTGCCGTTCCCTTTGACGATCAGCACACCCTGGAAGATTATGAAATCCGGTTCGAAAAAATGGAATCCCCTTTGTGCATCAACAATCTGCCCCACGGCCTGATGCACGGCAACTTCTATTACCTGGGTTCCAACATCATCGCCCTGCCCGTGACGAAAGAGCTGTTTGCCAATGACAGCCACTGCATGACGAACCTCTCTTCCAACACCCTGGGCCTTTACGAAAAAGACACCGGCCGGGCCGTGGTCTGCGACATCCAGGGCTTCCCCTACACCCTGCTGTGGAGCGCACCCGGCGGCGACCCCCGGTTTGTCTGCATCGAGCCTTGGCACAGCCTGCCAAGCCCCGAGCGTGGCTCCACCGAGTGGATGCAAAAGCCCGCCGCCGCCATTCTGGCCCCCGGCGAAACCTGGTCCACCACCCTGCGCACCACGTTCCAGCGGTAATAAACGCCAAAACCAGCTGCCTTTTTGGGGCAGCTGGTTTTTTGATTCATTTTTTCGAGAAATATGCCGCTTTCCTACAAATACGCCGTCAGGTGCAAGTTTTTCTACTGCACACGGTTGACATTATCACGGTATACCGTTATAATAACCATGAAAGGGGAGGTGCTGTAACAATGACTATTTTAGAGCTGCTTAAAAAGCAGAACGTGACAAAATATCGGCTGTCCAAATTAAGCAATGTGCCTTATTCCACATTGAGTGACTTGTGCAGCGGAAAAACCAGCCTGGAAAAGTGCAGTGCCGAAACGGTTTACCGTCTGGCAAAGGAATTGCACGTTTCCATGGAGGAACTGCTGGCCCCCTGCTTTGAGAAGCGTTGTTCCTTTGAGCTTTTCAAAAGCAATGTTTGCCATAAGCTAAAACGCCTAGGGGACATCGACTTTTTGATCGACACACTCCAGAGCAATGAGATTCGCACCTATTATGACAGGAAATGGTATCCGGAAAGCCTGTATCTGCTGGCTATGGTGGACTATTTGAGCCGAATCAATGGCATTGCCCTTTGTCAGGACTATGATGACATCCGGAAGCGGAAGCTGTCGGATGTGTTGTTCCCCACCGGGGTTTTGGCATTGTCCGCCAGCCGGGGTAACGAGACAGCAAAGCAGCAGGCCATTGCCAATGCGATCCCGGAATTTTTGCGGTTTAACATTGTGGAAAGTGAGATTCGGAATGTCAACTGAGAATTATGAGGTGTTCACGAAAGAAAACCTGAGTATGTATTTGCGGGAGCTTTCCAAGGAATACAAACGACTGGGCGGCAGAAAAATGCCGGTAGAAATCATTCTCATCGGCGGGGCTGCGATCATTGAAAGCTACGGATTCCGGGAAATGACCACGGATATTGATGCGGTGCTGCCTTCGGTTTCCATTATGAAAGAGTCCATCAACCATGTTGGAGACCGTTTCGGCCTTCCAAACGGCTGGCTGAATGCGGATTTTACCCACACCGATTCCTATTCCTGCAGAATCGGAGAATTTTCCAAGCCCTATCGCACATTCAATCAGGTTCTAAACGTCCGAATCGTCACCGGGGAATACCTGATTGCAATGAAGCTGCGCTCTGGGAGAAAGTATAAGAATGATTTATCTGATGTGGTAGGCATTCTGGCAGAACACGCGCGAAGCGGCAATCCAATCGGGTATGCTCAGATCAATACCGCTGTCCGGAATCTATACGGCGGCTGGGCGGGATTTTCCCCGGATGCAATTTCTTTCTTGCAGGATATTCTGAAAGATGAGAAATATCTGACAATCTACGATACGATCCGCCAGGGAGAAATGCAGGCAAAGGAAATCCTGCTGGATTTTCAGCAGACATATCCCGGAATTATGAAAGAGGACAATGTGGATGGCATTTTGGAGTCGAAAGCAAGGACAAAAGCATCTGTATTGGAGCAGTTGAATACATTGAAGAAATTGCGGGACAGTCAGGATACAAAGGAAATACAAAAACATCCTTGACAAATCTCCTGCCAGGTACAGAAGACGAATTGTCCCAAAGGGACAAGAGAAGCCACCCTGGGGTGCGCCCCAGCAGGAAAATGATTGGACTTTATTCGCAGACAAGGGTCTGCAAACGCTGTAAGGCTTTTTCTACAAACTGAGGGCTGCCCCACTGGGCAGCCCCTTGTTATTTACAGCAAATCTTTGTTTTTCTGATAGGTTTTCATCACGCAGTCCATGACCGCCCCACGGAAACCCTGTTGTTCCAGGGTGGCAACCCCTACAATGGTGCTGCCGCCGGGGGAGCATACCGCGTCTTTCAAGGCTCCGGGGTGCTTTCCCGTGGCCAGCAGCATTTCCGCGGCCCCCGCCATGGTCATGGCGGCGTACTCCATGGCCTTGGCCCTGGGCAGCCCACAGGCCACGGCTCCATCGGCCAGGGCTTCGGCAAACATATAGCAGAACGCCGGGCCGCTGCCGGATAGCGCACTGGCCCCGTCCATCAGCCGCTCTTCCAGCGGGTCCAGCAGGCCGCAGTAGCCCATATCCGTTCGCCAGTCCCGCAGGGTCTCCCCGGAAACCAGGTCGTTATAGCAGTAGGGGATCACACCCTTGCCCATGGCCGTGGGGGTGTTGGGAATCATGCGGATGATGGGAAGCTTTGTTCCCGCCAGGGCTTCCAGTTCTTCCATGGTGATCCCCGCCGCCATGGTGATGAGCAGGGGCTTCCGCTGGGCCAGAACCTGCTGCAAGGGGGTCAGCACCTCTTTGACCATATAGGGCTTTACGGCGATGAAAATCCGGTCACAGTTGGCGGCAATGTTGGAAGCATCCGAATACCCGATGCCCCATTCCTCCGCCAGAGACCGGGCCTTTCCGGAGCGGTCACAGACCAGAATCTCCTGGGTGGCTTTGCTCAGAGCCTTGGCCAGCGCCCCGCCCATATTGCCGCAGCCGATAAATCCATACTTCATAAAGCTTCCTCCTTAACGGATGTGTCCGTTGCCGTGGATGATGTATTTGTAGGTGGTCAGTTCCCGCAGACCCATGGGGCCACGGGCGTGGAGCTTCTGGGTGGAAATGCCCATTTCGCAGCCTAGGCCGAATTCCCCGCCATCGGTAAACCGGGTGGAGGCGTTGACATATACCGCCGCGCTGTCAACAAAAGCGGTAAAATAGGCTTCCGCCTGGGGATCTTTCGTGACGATGGCCTCACTGTGGCCGGTGGAGTGGGCGGCAATGTGGGAAACCGCTTCCTCTACCCCGGCAACACACCGGACTGCCAGAATGTAGTCCAAAAACTCCGTGTCAAAATCCCGGTCTCCCGCGGGGGTGCCGGGGATGATGGTTAGGGCTTCCTCGTCCAGCCGCAGTTCTACCGGCGTTTCCCGCTGGACTACCAGCCGGTCATAGAGCATGGGCAGAAACACCGGGGCGATCTCCTTGTCCACCAGCAGCACTTCTTCGGCGTTGCACACGCTGGGGCGGCTGGTTTTGGCGTTTTCCACGATGTTCAGGGCCATGCCCAAATCCGCTGTTTTTTCCACATACACATGGCAAATCCCCGTGCCGGTGGCGATACAGGGAACCGTGGCGGTGGTGACACAGGCCTGAATCAGCCCAGCCCCGCCCCGGGGGATTAGCAAGTCAATGTAGCCGTTGGCGGTCATCAGCTCCCTGGCGCTTTCCCGGGAGGTGTCCTCCACCAGATTCACGGCATCAGGGGTCACGCCCTGGGCCTGTAGCCCGGAGCGCAGGGCTTCCACAATGGCCTTGGCACTGCGAAAAGCCTCTTTGCCCCCTCGCAGGACGCAGACGTTGCCGCTTTTAAGGGCCAAAGCCGCGGCGTCACTGGTGACATTGGGGCGGCTTTCGTAGATAATGGCCACCACCCCCATGGGAACGGATACCTTTTGAATTTCCAGCCCATCGGGCCGGGTGTGGCTCTCCAAAATCCGGCCCACCGGGTCAGGAAGCACCGCCACTTCCCGGATGCCCTGGGCCATGGCGGCGATCCGCTCCGGGGTCAGTTTCAGCCGGTCCAGCATCACGGGAGAAATATGGCTCTGGGCGGCCTGGAAGTCCAGCTCGTTGGCCGCTAAAATGTCCTCCTGGTGGGAAAGCAATGCCTGGGCCATGGCGTTTAAGGTGTTGTTCTTTTCCTGGGTCGTCAGGGCGGCAACGTTCCCCTTGGCGTTTTTGGCCCGCTGCAACAGTTCTTTCATAGCCGTTCCTCCTCTGAGAATGTGGTGCCTACCGGTTTTCCATCCAGAATATCATAAAGTTTTTTGGGGTCCTGGCCATTGGCAATGACCATGGTGCAGCCGCAGTCCAGGCAGATTTCCGCTGCCCGGAGTTTGGTGACCATGCCCCCGGTGCCCTGGCCGGAATTGCTGACCCCGGCCAAATCCCGGATACGGTCATCGATTCTGGAAACATGGGTCAGAAGCGTCGCTTCCGGGTGGGTGTGGGGGTCGGCGGTGTAAAGCCCGTCAATGTCAGACAGCAGTATCAGCAAGTCCGCCTGGACGCACCGGGCTACAATGGCCGCCAGGGTGTCATTGTCCCCGATGACGATTTCGTCCGTAGCCACGGTGTCATTTTCATTGATAATGGGCAAGGCCCCCAGTTCCAGCAGCCGGTTGAGCGTATTGGTAAAATTCAGCCGCCGGGTCTCACGCGCGGTGTCCTCCCCGGTGATCAGCAGCTGGGCCACGGTATGGTGGTATTCGCTGAACAGCTTGTCATAAACATACATCAGCTCACACTGCCCCACCGCCGCCGCGGCCTGTTTCCCCGGAATATCCCGTGGCCGCTGCCGCAGCCCCAGTTTCCCCACCCCCATACCAATAGCACCGGAGGAAACCAGTATCAATTCATGCCCGGCATTTTTAATGTCGCTCATAACATTGCAAAGCTCCTCCACCCGCCGGATATTCAGGTGCCCGGTAGGATGGGCGAGAGTGGTGGTGCCGATTTTGATGACGATGCGCATATGGTTTACCTCCTGGAACAGTGCAAAAGTTTGTATTTTTTCAAAACACAAAACGTGGATAGATACGTTAAATACACGGTATTTGTAACAAATGTATCGTAGGGGTGGTTGCTCCGCGCAGCGAATCAAAAATATAATGATTGCCGGGGGCAATCATACCTCAATTCCATCGGCAACCTGCCGCCCGCCACGTTGGATGTATAACCTGTGGGGGTGAATGGTACACCCCCCCTGTAGCGGCGGCAATCTGCCGCCAACCGGCCCGCAGGGCCGGAATCGTGGTACGTTTGTATTGTAACAGCCAAACCAGAAACGTCTGTCATTCCGACCGCAGCGCAAGCGGAGTGGAGGAATCCACCATGTGGGATAATGAACTACCACAAGATAAAAATTGCCACTTGGGAAGATTCCTCGACTCCGCTCGGAATGACATGTCGGGGGGGGGTGGTACCGTTCAACCAAACGGGTTATATTTGCAACGGAGCCAGCCCCTCGCCGGGGCTGGATGGCGGCAGATTGCCGCCGCTACAGTGGGGGTACCATATTTCGGGTGATACCATTCAACCGAACAGGTTGTATTCGAAACGTGGCGGGCGGCAGATTTGCCGCCCCTACAGGCGTTGTCCGTTGTGGTACCGTTGGGTGAACGGTAATCCCCGCAAAATAGAAAACTGTCAACTGTCCACTGTCAACTGTCAACTATTCTTCAGCACTTTCGTCAACGCCCTCACCAGCTCCTCAATGACAATGGGCTTGGACAAAAACCCGTTCATTCCCGCGTCCATAGCCTGTTTCCGGTCTTCTTCGAAGGCGTTGGCGGTCATGGCCAGGATGGGGATGGGGTTGTGCATTTGGCGGATTTGTTTTGTGGCGGTGTAGCCGTCCATGACGGGCATTTGGATGTCCATGATCACCAGGTCGTAGGTACCCGCGGGGGCGGTGCGGAGGCGGGCTACGGCTTCGGCTCCGTTTTCTACCGGGTCTACGGTAAGTCCGTACTGGCTGAGGATGGCCAGGGCGATTTCTCGGTTCAGGGGGTTGTCCTCGGCCAGGAGGATGTGCTTGCCGGTGAAGTCGGGCTTTTCCGGGGTTTCGGCTGCGTCCTGGTTGTCCTGGTGGCGGGGCTTTTCCTCCTGGAGGGTCATGGGGAGGTTCACCACAAATTCGGTACCCTTATTGGGTTCGGAATGGACTTCAATGGTGCCGCCCATCATGTCGACGATGTTTTTGGCAATGGCCATACCCAGGCCCGTACCCTGGATGCGGCTGACGGTGGAGGTGCGTTCCCGTTCAAAGGGTTCAAAAACCCGCTGGGCAAACTCCGGGGACATGCCAATACCGTTGTCTATGATGCGGAATTCGTAGCTGCCCCGTCCCTTTTCTACCTCGGGCAGCTGCCGCAGACGCAGGGTGACGGTTCCCCCTGCCGGGGTAAACTTCACGGCGTTGGAGAGAAGATTCAGCAGCACCTGGTTAAGCCGTGTTTTGTCACAGTAGACATCCTCGTTCCACAAATCCACGGCTTCCACATAGAGCTTTAACCCCTTGTCCTGCACCTGGCCGCTGAGGATGGCTTTGATGTCTTTCAGAACTTCTTTCAGATTCACTTCCGACTCGGCCAGGGTAAGCTTTCCGCTTTCAATGCGGCTCATATCCAGGATGTCGTTGATGAGGGACAGCAGATGGTTGCTGGCAGAGAGGATTTTTCCCAGATAGTCCAGAATTTTTTCTTTGTTGTCTATATTGTTGATGGCCAGGGTGGTAAAGCCCACAATGGCGTTCATGGGGGTGCGGATGTCATGGGACATGTTGGACAGGAAAGTGCTTTTGGCCCGGTTGGCACTTTCCGCGGCACTGACGGCCTCTTGCAGGGCCTGGTTTTGCCGCTTGCCCTCCGTCCGGTCCGACAGCACCAGAATGTACTTTTGCCGCCCGTCTACCTCGGTACCCATGGCCACGATGTGGAACCACCGCCGCTCCCCGGTCTTCTGGTGGAGGTAGGCATAGTCCCATTCCCGCTGCTCCTGGGCAACCAGCCCCCGGAGATAATCGGCCTTGTGCGCCAGGGGATTTTCTGGGTTCAGCCGTTCCATGACCCGGATGTCCTCTTTGATGGACTCCGCCGTCAGGCCCAGGAGCCTTTCGGCGTTGGGGCTGACGTAATCGGCGCGGTTGGTGTTGGCATCCAGCATGAGGAACACATCATCCACGTTCCTGGAAAGCTTTTCAAACAGCTCATCCCGGTAAAGGATCTCCCGGTTTTTTCGCCGGAGGTTGGCATTGCTTTTTCGCAGGATCACATAGATCACGGTGGTTGCCGCCAGCATCACCACTAGCGTTACCAGCAAAACGGTTTTGGTTTGCAGGTCGTTCATTCCGGCGTTGACGATGTCCGACGGCACCAGGCCTACGAAAAACCAATCCTCTATGGTGGTACGGTCATACAGAAGATAATACCGGACACCCTCAATGCTCAACATCCGGTTTCCGGACGTTCCCTCCCGGAGTTCCTGGGCAAGGGCCTGATACTGCTCCTGGGAAAGATTCGAATACTCCCGCAGCAGGGCAAGCAGATTGTAAACCGGCTCTTTCTCCCCGGCGGCATTGTCAATGACCACCCGGCCGTCTGCGTGAATGACGAAGCTGCTGGCGGTGTTGTCAAAGGCGGAAAGATTCAGAAGTTCGATAACATCCCCATTGTAATAGGAGATGGCAATGGCATCGTAGTCAAAGTCCCGGTAAGTTCCGGGCTGCTCCGGGCAGGCCAGCACCAGCATCTGGGGTTTCCCCGGCAGGGCGGCATTCATCACAATGTCGCCGCCCTGGCTTACCTGGTCTTCCAGGTTCCCTTGCAGCCCCAAATAGCCCGTCTCCCCCTCCGGGGTCATGTAATACCCCTCAGAGGACAGAAAATAAAACTGGGAAAAGCCGGTCTCCTCCCGGGCCGTCTCAATATAGGTTCGGATTTCTTCCTCACTGGCAGCCTTGCCTAAATATTGGCCCCACATATGCAGATAGGCAATGTCTTTGTCTATCAGTTCATTAAGCATGGTCGTGGACAGGTGGGCGATTTCCCGCAGATGGGAAATGCTTTCATGGTACACCGTCTGAGCTACGAACTGGGTATACCGGACCCCCGCCACCAGCACTGTGGCCGCCAGCAGCAGGAATACCAGGGCCGGCCTGATCCACCGCCGGAAAAGGTTTTGAATTTCTCTTTTTTCAGCCATTGCTGCTCCTTACCGTGATATAGTCCTCCGGTGCTTCCAGGGTCACGCTGCCCCGTTCCACCGCTTCTACCCAGGTGTTCCGTACCCCGCCCAGGTCGTTAAGGTCCAGTCCCTGTTCCAGCAGAGGTTTCATGTGCTTTGGCGTTGCCAGACAGGTGACGGTGAATGTGGCCTCATCCGCAATGGGATTTCCGTCCCTTTTAATACCGGCAAGGCTGTAGCCCTGGCCGGTTTCCTGGACATTCAGGGAAATGCCGCTGGCCACCGGCAGAGAACCCAGGTTAAAGGGAACAAAGCCCCCCTCTACCCCCTGGACATAGGCCTTGGCCAGTTCCTTTAGTTGAACCCCGGTAAGTTCCCCCCGGTAGGCCCGCAGGCCGTTGGGCATGACCATGTACCCTGCCATTTTAGGGGTATATGCCCCCGCCAGGGCGCAGCCTGTAAAGCTGTTACCCGTTGCCAGCAGCACATCGGTGCCGTAAATGCCCCGCAGGGTGTTTGCCATAAAGGAATAGGAGGGGTTTCCACCCTCAGAATGGGTAAAATTGCCGTAGCCCTCTGTCAGAAACAGGGCCAGAGGGGATTCTAAAGTGGCCATGCCCCGCAGAGACCCGTCAAAGGCCACGAAAGCTTCCTGGGCATTGTATTCCCCGGAGAGCATTTTGGGGATCACCTCCATGGAGGCTTTGAAAAACTCGTTGGAGGCCACCCGGATGTACATCCGGTTTTCCTCTACATAGGGCCGGACTTCTTTCATGTTCTCCGTCAGCTTCAGTTCCACGTTCTGGCTGTAGCTCAGGGTGTCCTGGCCGTCGGCAATCAAATCCTGGGCCTCCTGGCTCATCATGACCCACAGCACCTTCATGGCCTTTTCCCGGCGGCTGCTGTCCTGCTCCAAATCCTTATTGAGGGCCACCTGGAAATAGGGGGTGGTCATCAGCCACCCTCCGCCATTCTCCCCGAAAACGGGCAGGAAAACAGTATCCAGGCCCTGTTCCCGGAAGAGCTTTACCCCGGCAGAAGAGCCAAAGTACATGGCAAGCTGTTCTTCCCCAAAAAGCTCCGTGACCTCGGTATAGCCGTATTCGGCATCCCGGGCGGTAAGACCCGTGTCTTTGATAAAACGCTCCATCCGTTCAAAGGCCCCGGGCCAGACTTCCTTGTCCAGGCCCATGGCATCGGTGTTTTCAGGCTGGCTGTAGGCCCTGCGCCAAGCCCTGCCAGGGGCGGAGCTGAGCTGGGAAGCGGAAAGCCCTTGCAGGACCTCTGTACAGGTATAGTCATTGGAAAAATCCGCGGTAAAACCCCGGATGCCGTAGGCTTCAAATGCCTTGCAGGCGGCAACGAAGCTGTCGTAATCCGTGGGCAAAGGGATGTCGCACTTCTGGAACAGCTCCCGGTTGACTACCATCCCATGGGCATCGGCGCAGACCGGCAGCCAGGAAACGGTGCCGTCCTCATTGAGAAAGCTTTGGAGGTAGCTATTGTACACGGCTCCTGCCTCATTGGTGGTGGACAGGTCCATGAGGCTGTCTTTTAAGGGAGCGGCATCGTGGAGGGAGAAGCGGCAGCAGGTGATGATGTCCGGCAGGCCGCCGTTTTTCTCCATAAAGGTGTAAAAGTCCAAATCGTTGTTGCCCACTACAAACTGGATGTTTACATCCGGCAGCTGGGACTGGACATAGGGGGCGTATTTTTCATAGAGGTTGGTGGTCCACAAATACACCCGAATGGTTTCCGCTTCTTCCTGCTTGGAGTCTACTTTTCCGCAGCCCGCCAGCAACAGCAGCAGGGCGCACAGGGCCAGGAGTATCTTCTTTTTCATGCCACAGCTTCTTCCTTTTTCCGCTCCCGGGCCAGTGGCCTGGGGGGTTATTCCTCTGCTTTCTGGAGAAGAGCCTTCCCCAGGGAGCGCAGATACTCCCGATAGTCCCCGTCTAAGGGCAGGAAATCCGTATTGGTCACGGAATTTTCCCGGTAGTTGACCATCATGGTCTTGAACAGCTCCTGGGTGGTAGGCGGGGTGTAGGTAATGGCGTTGGCCCCCGCCTGGATGGTCCGGCGAATGGATTCCTCGGTTTTGCCGCCGCTGGCAATAATGGGGATGTCCGGTGCCGTGTCCCGGACCATTTTCACGATTTCCGGGGTCTGCGCCCCACCGGCCACATTGATGATGGCCGCGCCGTAGCGAATGCGCTCGGCCACGTCCGTATCCATGTTCACCACGGTGATGACCGTGGGAATGTCAATGGACTCTGCCACCATTTTCAGGTTCAGGTTGGACACCGGGGCATTCAGTACCGCCCCCAAGGCCCCCTGACTCTCCACATCCTTGGCCAGTGTCACCGTCCGCAGGCCCTTGGTGGTGCCGCCGCCGATGCCGCAGAAGACGGGTATGGAGGAATGCTTGATAATGGCATCACTGATGGACTGCTGAGGGGTAAAGGGATACACCGCGAACACCGCGTCCGCGTCACAGTTTTTGATAATGGCCAGGTCTGTGGTAAAGGCCAGACTTTTAATGCGCCTTCCATAAATCACAATGCCACTGGCTTCCCGGATGACTTCCGGCATCCGCAGAATGTTGTGCCGGAGCTTGCTGTTAATAGTGGGCCTTGTGGGCGCAGCGGAAGAGGCAGAACGGGTTTCAGTCTTTTCAGTTTTTTCCATCTGTTCTATGATTTGCTCGTTCATGTCGGTTCCCTCCGTTTCCGTGTAAATCTTTTGTCCTTCGCATCCAAAGATAGGATATTTAATTGTAACACAGGAAAAAGGCTTCCGCAATACACCGGTGGTCTGTTGGATGGATTTTTTATAAAATTTTTGTATTTTTACACGTTCAGCACCACAGGGCTGGATGGTGTTGGGTTTGCCGTTGACGTAACGGGTGTAGCGGCGGCAACCTGCCGCCACCCGGCCCGCAGGGCCGGAACCGTGGTACGTTTACATTTGTAACAGCCAAACCAGAAACGTCTGTCATTCCGACCGTAGCGTCAGCGGAGTGGAGGAATCCACCACGTGGCAGAAAAGTACCAACACAAGGTAAAATCTGCAACTTGCGTGGATTCCTCGACTCACTGCGTTTAAATTGGTACAGTATTTTAGACACAAATTTCAAAAAATAAATGA